>JBAUEL010000118.1:0-2377 GCA_049678585.1 Dehalococcoidia bacterium | reverse complement strand
AGCAGCACGAGGAGCTGTTCGTGCAGGACATGTCGGAGCCGATAGTGCTGCCGCGGACGTCGCAGGCGCTGTACCTGGTGCAGCGCATCCGCGACGAGGCCCATCGCTTCGCCATCACCTACCACCGGGGCGTGCGCCAGAAGGCGAGCGTCCGGTCGGCCCTCGATGCCATCCCCGGCATCGGGCCGAAGCGGAAGCGAGCGCTGCTGCGCAAGTTCGGGTCGGTGCAGCGCATCCGACAGGCGTCGCTGGACGAGATCGCGGCCACGCCGGGCTTCACGCGAGCGCTGGCGGAGAAGGTGCGGGAGGGGCTGTAGCTTGGGGGACCGGTGGGGCCAGCGCGGCTGCCTGGCGGATTTTTCGGTTCGCCTCGCGAACGATGGCCCCTCTGCGCCGGGGGGGTGCCAAGGGGGCGTACTCGCGCAGGCTGATGCCCCAGTTGCGGAGCGCCTCCTCCTTGTCCGGCTTCACCGCCAGCGACTGCCGGTAGCGCTCAAATCCCTCCTCATACAGCCGCCGCGCTTCCTCAGGCTCTCCCGCCTCCCACAAAGCCTTGGCTAGATCCGTCAGACCGATGCCCCAGTTGTACAGCGCCTCATGCTTGTCGGTCTTCACCGCCACCGCTTCCCGATACCGCTCGAAGCCCTCCTCATACAGCCGCCGCGCCTCCTCCCGCTCCCCTGTCTCCCACAAACCCTTCGCTAGATCGGTTAGGCCGTTGCCCCAGTTGTTGAGCGCCTCGTGCATGTCAGGCTTCACCGCCACCGCCTGCTGGTACCGCTCGAAGCTCTCCTCATACAGCCGCCGCGCTTCCTGACGCTCCTCCACCTGCCACAAACCTTCAGCTAGATGCATGAGGCCGATGCCCCAGTTGTACAGCGCCTCGTGGAAGTCAGGCTTCACCGCCACCGCCTCGCGGTACCGCTCGAAGCTCTCCTCATACAACCGCCGCGCTTCCTGACGCTCCTCCACCTGCCACAAACCTTCAGCTAGATGCATGAGGCTGGTGCCCCAGTTATACAGGTAGTCGTGATCAGGCTCCAACTGGTAGGCGCGTTCAAACTGGGGTATGGCATCTCGGAGACGACCTGCCCGCGCAAGGAAGACCCCAAAGTCATTCCGCCCCTCGGGCAGCTCGAAGAGGTCGATGCCACGGACAAACGTCGCTTCGGCCTCAGTCACTCGGCCTTCCCTCTCAAGCGCCAACGCCTGAAGGATCGTCTCCATAGCGGCTTCGCGTAGCTTCGTCTCCGCGGTCGCCACCTGGGTCTTCAGGCGCTCGACCTCGACCTGAAGGTCGGTCGTAGACGTGACGTACTCCGAGCCCTCCGCGATGCCGGCCCGCGTCTCAGACGGGGGCAAGCGGTCGCCGGCGCCCGGGCCACCCCCGCCCGCAGCCTGGAAGACCCACGGAGCCAGGAAGTCCCCGAACATGCCGGCCCAGTGGTGTGGGTCTCGATAGGACTTATGCAACAGCACGCGCTCCCGCTCCACCCGATCCCTGAAGGCGACCACCTTCTTGAGTTGGTCACCGGGATCGACGAACCTGTCTTCGGGGATGTCGCGGAAGAATAGCCATATCTCCGGCTGACCGGTCTCCTCCCGGCGCTTGAGCGCTCTCTCGAACTCCTCCTCAACACCCGCAGAGTACTGGCCCGTGGGCGTGCCCCACCTCATGAAGAGCGAGAGAACGAACAGGTTGCACTCGTCCACGTCCTTATCTATGAGTTCCTGCGGGCGGCCGCAGCCCGGCATCGTGTCTTCGCACCCGCACGGCTGCACCTTGAAGCCGAGATTCACAGCGACGCGACGATCCTGCTCCTCGGCGACTTCGCGGAAGGCTGACCGCTCGTCGTTGACATCGCGAGGCCCCGCGAAGAACACCTTCAGCACGGTCAAGGTCACCATGTTCGCCCTCCGTCTCTGCTTATCTTCCCGCGAACGGCCACAATTGTCACTCCCCCGCCAGCGTCATCGGCGCGGCAAGCAGCTCGGCTAGCGTCCTGGCGTTGTAGACGGCGTAGGCGTAGGCGTCGTTGTTGAAGTAGACGTAGACGTCGCTCAGGCCCTCGGCCAGTCGCCGTAAGCGTTCGGCCCAGCCCTCCAGCATCTCGGGAGTGTAGTTGCTGGCGTAGAGGGCCTCGCTGCCGTGGAAGCGCATGTAGGCGAAGGAGGCGGTGGCCAGCAGGGGGCACTCCATGTCAGGCATGTCGAAGGCGCAGAAGCCGACGTTGTGGCGGCGTAGCAGGCGGAACAGATCGTCCTGAAACCACGACTGGTGGCGGAACTCGAAGACGTGCTCCAGGCCCGAGGGCAGGACGTCCAGGAAGGCCTCCAGCCTGGCCTCGTTCTCGGCCGTGCGATGGAAGTTGGGCGG
>JBAUEL010000117.1:0-16546 GCA_049678585.1 Dehalococcoidia bacterium | reverse complement strand
GTCCACGAAGATGCAGGTGAGCTGGTCGCCGATGGCTCTGTGCAGCAGGGCCGCCGCCACCGCCGAGTCCACGCCGCCGGAGAGGGCGCAGATGACCCGGCCCTCGCCCACCTGGGTGCGGATGCGCTCCACGGCCTCGGCGATGACGCTGCCGGGGGTCCAGTCGCCCCGACAGCCGCACACTCGGTAGAGGAAGTTCTCCACGATCTGCTTGCCCTGAGGGGTGTGCACCACCTCCGGGTGGAACTGGAGGCCGATGAGGCCGTCCTCGTTGCCCATGACCGCCACGGGGGAGTTGTCCGAGTAGGCCAGGGAGTGGAAGCCGGCGGGCATCTCAGCGATCTGGTCGCCGTGGCTCATCCAAACCGCAAGGGAAGAGGGCAGCCCGGCGAAGATGGGGGACTTCCGTTCGGCCTGGTGGATGACGGCGTGGCCGTACTCGTGCTTGACTCCCGGCGCTACCTTCCCGCCGAGCTGATGGGCGAGAAGCTGCATGCCATAGCAGATGCCCAGGGTGGGAAGGCCGCTCTCGAAGACGTAGGAAGGCGCCAGAGGAGCGCCTTCGTCGTACACGCTGGCGGGCCCGCCGGAGAGGATGAAGCCCTTGGCATTCAGGCGGGCAACCTGCTCCCAGGGGGCGTCTGGGGGCAGGATCTCGCAGTAGACGCGACACTCCCGCACCCGGCGGGCGATGAGCATGCTGTACTGGGAGCCGAAATCGAAGACGACCACCGCCTCCGGCGTGGTCGGCTCGAAGGCGGCGCTTTGTGCGGGCTGCTCGCCGCCCTTCTCCCGCGCGATCTCCAGGTAGGTGGAGACCTCGATGTCATCGGAGATGGGGACCCGATGGCTCTCGCTGTCGCGGTCGGGCATGCTCCACTCTTTGGGGAATCTCGACCCTAGATTAGCAGCCGTGCTATACTGGCGTCAAGGGAGAAGAGGGGGTTTCTGCTGTAGCGATAGCGCAGATGCACAATTCTCCTGCGGTCACCTCCGACGTTCTCGACGGGGCTGCCGAGTGCCTGCGGGCCGGCGGCCTCGCTGCCTTCCCCACGGACACGGTCTACGGCGTCGCTGCCCTCGCCAGCGACCCGCTTGCCGTGAGGAAGCTATTCGAAGCGAAAAACAGACCTCCTGACAAGGCCATCCCCATTCTCCTGGGGCGTGTCGAGGAGCTGGAACGAGTAGTGGAGAAGGTGCCGGAGGCGGCCGTTCGGCTGGCCGAGGCCTTCTGGCCGGGGGCGCTGACGCTGGTCTTTCGGAGGAGACGGGATTTCGTGTCGCCGGCACTGGCGGGGGGCGAGACGGTGGCCGCGCGGGTGCCGGACCATCCGGTGGTTCGGGCGATCATCGAACGGGTGGGGGAGCCCCTGGCCGGCACCAGCGCCAACCTGTCCGGCCGGCGCAGCCCGGTGACGGCGGAAGAGGTGCGCGAGCAGCTCGGCGCCTCGGTAGACATCATCATCGACGGAGGACGCTGCCCGGGGGGCGTTGAATCGACCGTAGTGGACGTGACCGTCGACCCGCCGCGGCTGCTCCGGGAGGGGGCGATCCCCCGCTCCGAGCTGGAACGGGCGACAGGGCTCCACTTCGCCTAGGAGGGCATTCTCATGCGTATTGCCATCGGCAGCGACCACACCGGCTTCACCCTCAAGGAGGTGCTGAAGGAGCACCTGGCCTCCCTGGGGCACCAGGTTGACGACTTCGGCTGCCCGGACGAGACGTCCGTGGATTATCCGGACATCGTCCGGCCGGTGGCAGAGGCGGTGGCCGGCGGCCGCTATGAGCTGGGGGTGCTCATGTGCAGCAACGGCGTGGGCATGAGCATCACCGCCAACAAGGTGGTCGGCGTGCGCGCGGCCCTTTGCCACGACCCCTTCTCGGCTCGACGGGCCCGGGAGCACACCGACGCCAACGTCCTGTGTATGGGGGCCTGGTGCATCGGCCAGGGGCTGGCGCGGGAGGTGCTGGAGGCTTTCCTCCAGGGCAGGTTCCAGGGTGGACGCCACGTCCGCCGCGTTGACAAGATCCGGGCCCTGGACGAGAGCAGAGAGGTGGTGTCATGAGCACGACCCTGAGATTGCTTCGGGCGGCGTTGCCCCTGGCGCTGGCCGGGGCGGCGGTCGGCGCCGGCTACTATGCGCTTTTTCGCCGCAACCAGCCTCGCATCCGGGGGCAGATAGCCCTCCCAGGGCTCCAGGGGACCGTGGAGGTCATCCGGGACCGCTGGGGCATCCCCCATATCTTCGCTCAAGACCACGAGGACCTGTTCTTCGCCCAGGGCTTCGTCCACGCCCAGGATCGCCTCTGGCACATGGAGTTCAACCGGCGCACCGCCTCCGGTACTCTCTGCGAGATCCTGGGGGAGGCCGCCCTGGAGGCCGACCGGCTGATGCGCCGGGCGGGGCTGCGCCGCGCGGCCGAGGGAGAGGCGCGGCGGCTGGACCCGGAGACCGCCGCCAGCCATGAGGCCTACTGCCGGGGGGTCAACGCCTTCCAGGAGCAGCACCGGGGGCCCTGGCCGCTGGAGTTCACCATCCTGCGCAGCAGCCCCGCGCCCTGGACCACCGCCGACTCGCTGGTGATAGGGCGGCTCATGGGCTCGACCCTGGCGGGCAACTGGGATGCCGAGATCGCCCGCTCGTGGCTGGTCCGGCAGGTGGGCGCCGACGCTATGGCCGACCTGGAGCCGCCGCATCCAGGCGGGATGCCCCTGGCGGTGCCGGCCGGGACGGAATCCTCTCCGCCGGACCAGCGAGCCCTGCAACGAGCGCGGGAGACGGCGGAGCTGGCAGGACTCGGCCTGGGAGGAGGCAGCAACAATTGGGTGGTGGACGCACAGAAGTCGGCCACGGGGATGCCCCTGCTGGCCAACGACCCGCACCTCCCTCCGACCATGCCCGGCATCTGGTACCAGGTGCATCTCAAGGGCGGGGGCTTCGACGTCATCGGCGTGTCTATCCCGGGGCTGCCGGGCATCGCCATCGGCCACAACGACCGCATCGCCTGGGGACTCACCGCCTCCCTCACCGACCAGCAGGACCTGTTCGTGGAGCGGGTGAACCCGGAGAATCCCCGACAGTACGAATACCAGGGCCAGTGGCGCGAGGGCAGCATCATCCGCGAGGAGATCAAGGTGCGCGGCCGGGCGCAGCCCGTGGTGGAGGAGGTGCTGGTGACGGAGCACGGGCCGGATATCGGCCCCTGCATCCCGGGCGAGAGCCGTACCCTGGCCCTCAAGAGCATAGTGCTCGAGGAGGACGGGCTGACCAGGGCTGCCCTGGCTCTGATGCGCGCCCGCAACTGGGAGGAGTTTCGGGAGGCGATGCGGGGCTGGCCCTCGCCCCCTCAGAGCGCGGTCTATGCGGACGTAGAAGGGAACATCGGCTATCAGCTCATCGGCTTCGTGCCGGCGCGCAAGAAGGGCGTGGGGATGGTACCGGTCCCCGGCTGGACCGACGAGTACGAATGGGAGGGCTACGTCCCCTTCGACGAGTTGCCCTGCCTGTTCAACCCGTCCACCCACTTCGTGGCCACGGCCAACGCCAAGCTCGTCGGCGACGACTACCAGCACCATATCACCAACGACTGGATCGACGGCTTCCGCACGCGGCGCATCGTCGATCTGCTGACGGCCAAGGAGAAGCACTCGCTAGAGGACTTCCAGCGCATGCACATGGATTGCTTCTCTATCCCGGGCCGGGAGATCGCTCCCTTCATCACCGCCCTGGACCCGGAAGACCCGCGGCTGCGAGAGGCCATCGGCTACGTCCGCGACTGGGACTACCGTCTTAGCGCCGACAGCGTGGGCGCGGCCATCTTCGAGAGCTTCTTCTATCGCCTGTATCGCAACGCCTTCGCGCACAAGGTGGGCGACCTGCTCGACCTGTACAGCGGCGTGGGCATCCACATGATGATCCCCGTCAGCGCCTACGGCTACCGGGCAGCCTCTCAGCTCCTGCGGGTGCTGCGCGAAGCTCGGGGCGATTGGTTCCCATCTCGCGACGGGCAGGAGACCACCTGGAGCTCGGTGATCATGCGGAGCCTGGAGGAGGCGGTGGGCCTCCTGCGAGAACGCCTGGGAGACGACATGTCGCAGTGGCAGTGGGGCCGGCTTCACCAGGTGAGCTTTCCTCATCCCCTGGGTCGGGTGAAGCCGCTGGAGCGGGTCTTCAGCCGCGGGCCCTACCCCGCCGGTGGTGACCAGAACACTATCCTCCAGGGGGCCTTTGACCCGGCCCATCCCTTCGTGGCCAACATCACTGCGGTGTCCTACCGGCAGATCGTGGACCTGGCCGATCTCAACAGGTCGGTGGCCGTCACGCCCGGGGGGCAGTCGGGCCAGCCCGGCAACCGCCACTACAGCGACCTGCTTCAGCGGTGGCTCCGGGGGGACTACCACCCCCTGCTCTTCGACCGTCAGGCCATCGAGGCCCACGCCGAGGGCACCCTGGTGCTGATGCCCGGCAGCGCTGCCTAGGCCCGGCCCATGCCCATGCCTCTTAATCCTCCCTCCCATGGCTCCACGGGCCCGGCTCCTGACGCCGAGGAGCAGCGGGCCCTGAGGCTGCTGGACCGCCACCGCGAGGCCGTCAGCGCGGAGATGCGGGCGGTCCTGGCAGAGTGGCCCTTTCAGCACTTCGCCCCCATGCGCTACCACCTGGGCTGGGAGGACCGAATGGGCCGACCCACGCTCGCGGGAGGCGGCAAGATGCTGCGCCCAACCCTCTGCCTTTTGTGTTGCGCGGCCGTGCACGGCGACTGGCACCGCGCCCTTCCGGCGGCCGCTGCCCTGGAACTCCTGCACAACTTCTCCCTCATCCATGATGATATCGAGGACGGCAGCCCTTATCGCCATGGCAGGGAGACGGTCTGGCGACTGTGGGGGCAGGCCCAGGCCATCAATGTGGGCGATGGCATGTTCGCCCTGGCTCACCTGGCTCTGCTGCGGCTGGCGGATCGCGGCGTTCCACCGGAACAGGTGATGAGGGCTGCGGCCATGCTGAACGAGGCCAGCCTGCGGCTCTGCGAGGGGCAGCACCTCGACCTGACCTTCGAGAAGAGGGCCGAGGTCGGCAGCGAGGAGTATCTGACCATGGTAGAGGGCAAGTCGGCCTCCCTCATGGCCGCCTCTACGGGCGTCGGCGCGGTGGTGGGGGATGCCTCCTCAGAGGTGGTAGAGTCGCTGCGGGAGTTCGGTCGGCTGGTGGGGTTCGCTTTCCAGATTCGGGATGACATCCTGGGCATCTGGGGCGACGCGGCCGAAACGGGGAAGCCCGCGGGCGACGACGTGCGGGCACGCAAGAAATCCTTTCCCATCGTCTTCGCCCTGGAACATGCCGCGGAGGCGGACCGCCGGACGTTGCGCTCTATCTACGGAGCGGACGCTATGAGCGACGAAGGCGTGCTGAAGGTCTGCGCTATCCTCGAGCGCAGTGGCGCCCTCGCAGAGAGCGAGCGGATGGCCGACGATTACGCGCGCCGGGCGCTGGCTCGGCTTCGGGATGTACGCTTGCACGCCAAACGGCGCCTCGAGCTGGAGCGGCTGGCCGGGTACGTCGCCCGGCGGCACCGATAGGCTGGCGTGCGGGAAGGCATCCTGTCTGAGGGCTACTCGCTGCTGGCCCTGATAGCAGCCCTCACGCTGTTCCGCCGCCGCGACGTCACCGCCTAGGGAGTGTATGATAGGCAAAACAGGCACGCTGGACTGTGTGAGGGAGCTATGAGGAAGCAGACGGTCCGCGACATCGACGTAAAGGGCAAGCGCGTGCTGGTGCGGGTGGATTTCAACGTGCCTCTGGAGAAGGGAACCGGCCGCATCCTGGATGACCTGCGTATCCGCGCTGCCCTCCCCACCATCCAGTACCTGCGAGGGGAGGGAGCCAGGCTCGTCCTCTGCTCCCATCTGGGCCGGCCCAGAGGGCAAGTGGTGGAGTCGCTGCGGCTTGCCCCGGTGGCGGAACGCCTCGGCGGGCTGTTGGGGGCTCCTGCGGCCGCAGCCCGTGACTGCATAGGGGCGGAGGCCCAAGAGGCGGTAGACGCCCTGCGACCGGGCGGTGTTCTCCTGCTGGAGAATCTGCGCTTCCACCCCGAGGAGGAGGCCAACGAGCCGGGGTTCGCCGGGCAGCTAGCCTCCCTGGCCGAGGTGTTCGTGAACGACGCCTTCGGGGCCGCCCACCGCGCCCATGCGTCCACTGCGGGGGTCGCCCGACACCTGCCCGCGGTGGCCGGCTTTCTCATGGAGAAGGAGATCGACTACCTGAACCGGGCCGTGGGCAACCCCGACCGACCCTTTGCCGCCATCATCGGCGGAGCCAAGATCAGCGATAAGATCGGCGTGCTGCGCAAGCTCCTCACGAAGGCCGATGCCCTCATGGTGGGCGGGGGCATGGCCAACACATTCCTCAAAGCGCGGGGCTGCCAGGTGAGCGAATCCCTGGTGGAGGACGATCGGCTCGACAGCGCCCGGAGCATCATGGAGGACGCAGACGGCAAAGGGGTGCCCCTCCTCCTGCCAACGGACGCCGTGGCCGCCGACCGCTTCGCTGCCGACGCGAACTGCCGCACCGTCCCGGTAGGCGAGGTTCCCGAGGGCTGGCGCATCATGGACATCGGCCCGGACACCCTGAGCACCTTCCGCGATGCCCTGGAGGACTGCCGGACGGTGGTCTGGAACGGCCCCATGGGGGTGGCCGAGTTCTCCCAGTTCGCCGAGGGCTCCCTGGGGCTCGCCCTGACCCTGGCCGAACTGGACGCCATCACCATCGTGGGCGGGGGCGAGACCGTGGCCCTGGTGCAGCAGGCGGGGCTGGAGGAGCGCTTCAGCCACGTCTCCACGGGGGGCGGCGCATCTTTGGAGTTCTTGGAGGGCAAGGAACTGCCCGGGGTGGCGGCGCTGCTCGATAAAGCATAGGGATCATGTGGCGGGATTCGTCCCGTGCGGAAGCGTGTAGAATAGGCTGATGGACCTCGACGTCATCCGCGAACTCGCCATCAGCAACGACACCAAGATACTCTTGCTGGTGGTCGATGGCCTGGGCGGCTTGCCTCATCCCGACACCGGCCGCAGCGAGCTGGAGGCCGCCAGCATCCCTCACCTGGACTGCCTGGCCGGCGAAAGCGTATGCGGCCTGACGCTGCCGGTAGGTCTGGGCATCACCCCGGGCAGCGGGCCCGGCCACCTCTCGCTGTTCGGCTACGACCCCTTCAAGTACACCGTGGGCCGGGGAGTGCTGGAGGCCCTGGGCATCGACTTCGACCTTCAGCCCCAGGACGTGGCCGCCAGGGGCAACTTCTGCACCGTGGACAGCAAGGGCCGCGTCACCGACCGTCGCGCCGGCCGCATCCCTACGGAGCACTGCGCGGAGCTGTGCGCGGACCTGAGTCAGATCCTGCTGCGCGACGTGGAGATCCTCGTGCAGCCGGTGCGGGAGCATCGCTTCCTGCTGGTGCTGCGGGCCGAGGGCCTCTGGGATCAGCTCTCGGATACGGATCCCCAGCGCGAGGGCGTGGTGCCGCCGCTGGTGAAGGCCCTGGCCCCGGAGGCCGAGGCCACGGCGCGCCTGGCCAATCGCTTCGTGGAGCAGGCGGCGCAGCGGCTCAATGGCCGTCAGCCCGCCAACATGTTGCTCCTGCGGGGCTTCGCCAAGCACCCTCAGATGCCCTCTCTGGGCGATGTCTTCAAGCTGCGGGCCGGGGCCATCGCCGTCTATCCCATGTATCGGGGGCTGGCGAAGCTGGTGGGGATGACCGTGCTGTCCACGGGCGCCACCCTTCAGGACGAGCTGGCCACCCTCCGGGAGCGCTGGGAGGAGTTCGACTTCTTCTTCCTCCACTACAAGCGCACCGACAGTGCCGGCGAGGACGGCGACTTCGAGGCGAAGATAGCCGCCCTGGAGGAGGTCGATGCCATCATCCCTGACCTGTGCGAACTGGAGCCCGACGTGCTGATGGTGGCGGGCGACCACTCTACGCCCTCGGTGCTGCGCTCTCATAGCTGGCACCCCGTGCCCTTCCTGCTGCGCTCACGCTGGGCGGCGCCGGACCGGCTGCCCGCCTTCAACGAGCGCACCTGCCGGGAAGGCTCCTTGGGGCTCTTCCCCGCAGCCGAGGTTCTCCCTCTGGCAATGGCCCATGCCAGGCGGCTCACCAAGTACGGAGCGTGACCATGAACCAGCGACACCCGTTCATCGCCGGCAACTGGAAGATGCATACCACCTCCGGAGAGTGCATCGCGCTCTGCGATGAACTGCTGCGCCGCATCGACGGCGTGGCGGAGGTGGACAAGGTGATCTGTCCACCCTTTCCATACCTGCATCTGGCGGTCGAGCGGCTCAGGGGGAGCACGCTGCGGGTGGGCGCCCAGAACATGCACTGGGAGGAGCAGGGCGCCTACACCGGCGAGGTGAGCCCGGTCATGCTGGCCGAACTGGTGGAGTTCGTCATCATCGGTCACTCCGAGCGGCGGCAGTACTTCGGCGAGACCGACGAGGGCGTCAACAGGAAGGTGAAAGCGGCCCTGGCCGGGGGCCTCAGGCCCATTCTCTGCGTGGGTGAAACCCTGGAGGAGCGGGAGGGCGGCCGCACCGAGGAGGTGCTGGTGCGCCAGGTGCGGGGGGCGCTCGCGGGGGTGTCTCCGGGCGACGACTTCATCGTCGCCTACGAGCCGGTGTGGGCCATCGGTACGGGCATACCTGCCCACGGCCCCCAGGCCAACCAGACCATCGCCCTCATCCGCGCTCAGGTGGCCGAACTCTGCGGCGAGGGCGTGGCCCAGTCGCTGCGCGTCCTCTACGGGGGCTCCGTCAGCCCGGAGAACATCGCCGAGTTCATGGAGCAGCCCGATGTAGACGGAGCTCTGGTAGGCGGCGCTTCCCTCAAGGCCGAATCCTTCGCCGGCATCGTGGATCAGGCCGCCAGGGTGGGCACTCAGAAGGGGTTATGAGCCGTCTCGTCGCCATCGTGGGGCCCACCGCCACCGGCAAGACGGCCCTGGCGGTCTCTCTCGCGGAGCGCCTGGGCGGCGAGATCGTCAACGCCGACTCGCGCCAGGTCTACCGGGGGATGGACATCGGGACGGCCAAGCCGACGGCCGACCAGCGGGCCCGCGTCCGCCACTGGCTGATAGACGTGACCGATCCCGAGGAGGGGTTCAGCCTGGGTCGCTTCGTGGAGATGGCGGGCGGGGCCCTGAGCGACATCTGGTCGCGGGGGAGGCCTGCCTTCCTGGTCGGGGGCAGCGGCCAGTACGTGTGGGCGCTGCTGGAGGGGTGGCGGGTGCCCCGAGTGCCTCCGGACCGTACGCTGCGGCGCGAGCTGGAGGCCCTGGCGGAGCGCGACGGGCCTCAGGCTCTGAAGCGGGAGCTGGCGGCAGTCGATCCGGAGGCAGCGAGCCGCATCGGTCCCCGAAACGTGCGTCGCCTGGTGCGGGCCCTGGAGGTGTACCGGCTTACCGGGCAGCCAATCAGCGCCTGGCGGGCGCGCAGAGCGCCGGACTTCGACTCGCTTATCATCGGGCTGCGCTGCGAGCGGCAGGAGCTATACCGGCGCATCGACGGGCGCGTGGAGGCCATGCTGGCGGCCGGCCTGGTGGAGGAAGTACGCAATCTCCTGGCGCGGGGCTACCGACCGGACCTGCCGGCCATGTCCGGCATCGGCTATCGACAGGTCTGCCAGCACCTCGCAGGGGAGCTCTCGCTGGAGGAGGCGGTCGAGCGCATCAAGACGGAGACGCACCGGCTGGCCCGCATGCAGCACACCTGGTTCCGGGCTGACGATCCCCGCATCCGCTGGCTGGACGTGACCGGGGGCGACCCCTTTGCCAGGGCGCTCTCGCTGGTCGAGGGGTTCCTGCTGGCGAAGCTAAGGGTCTAACCGAAACGTGAAGTTCGTCAAGATGCACGGCACCGGCAACGACTTCGTCCTGCTGGAATGGGGCGAGGGGGAGCGGGACTGGTCGAAGCTGGCCGTGGCCATGTGCGACCGCCACTTCGGCATCGGCGCCGATGGTATCCTGCTGGTGCTGCCGTCGGAGCGGGCCGACCTGCGCATGCGCATGTTCAACCCGGACGGCTCTGAGGCCGAGATGTGCGGCAACGGTGTGCGCTGCTTCGCCAAATATGCGGTCGAGCGGGGGCTGGTGCGGCCGCGGGACGGCCGTTTCAGCATAGAGACGGTGGCAGGCGTCCTGACCACCGAGGTGGCTCTAGCGGACGGCCGGGTGAAGCGGGTGCGCACTAGCATGGGCGTGCCCCGCTTCGCTCCGGCGGAGATCCCCGTGGCCGTGGAGGCAGAGCCGCCCCTCAAGAACCTCTCGCTCGACGTCGAAGGGCAAACCGTGGCAGTGACCTGCGTCTCCATGGGGAACCCGCACGCGGTGCATTTTTCGGCCCGCCCCGTCTCCAGCTATCCACTGGAGGAGATCGGGCCCCGAGTTGAGCATCATGAGCTCTTCCCCCAGCGGGTAGACTTCGAGGTGGCACGGGTGCTGAGCCGCGACCTCATCGAGGCGCGGGTCTGGGAGCGGGGGGCCGGGCCTACCCTAGCCTGCGGGTCAGGGGCCTGCGCGGTGATGGTGGCGGCGCACCTTCAGAACATGGTTGATGACAAAGTTGACATAAAGTTTCCAGGCGGTACTCTCACCATCGAGTGGGACGGCCGCGGCGAGGTATATCTCTCCGGTCCGGTGGTGGAGGTCTTCAGCGGCGAGTGGCCGGAGTGAGCCTGAAGCGGAGGTGAGCAGGGCACCATGAAGCAGTTCCGCAGGCTGGAGGTCCCCGAGAGGGGCGGGCTGTACGAGAGAGCGCAGCGCAGCCTTCTGCGCAGCTTCTGGCTGACCAGAGAGGCCTGCGAGCGGCTGGAGCGAGAGCGGCCGCAGCTTGTCGTGGCCGAGGAGCGCGGCATCGTGGTGGGCGAGCCCTCCGGCGGTCAGCTTGTGGTCCACTACGCCTTCCCCGACGCCGACGCGATGCGTCAGCGCTTCCCGGAGATGCTGGAGCGCCTGCTCCAGGGGGCCGATAGGGCGGCCTTCTCAGAGGGGGTGGTGGTTCGTTTCGTCGATCACCCCAACCGTCCTTACGTGGAGCCGGTGCTCCTGGGCTGTGCCTTCGAGTTGCGGCGCGAGTGGATGGAGATGCTGCTGGCGGAACTTCCGGAAGGGGACCTGCCCTCCGACGAGCTCCTGGAGGGCATCGTCCTGAGGCCGATAGCGGTGGATGAGTACGAGGGGGTCGCGGCGCTCGACAATGCTGCCTTCGGCGAGCGTGACCACATCGTGGCGCACGGCGGCGTCGCCCGAATGGTGGAGGGAGCGGCCGAGTTCCGGGTGGCGGAGCGACGCCGGGACGGGCGTCTGGTGGGCTACCTCCACTTCCTGGTCCAGCCGGAGCGCAGCGGGGAGGTGGCCCACGTTGCCGTCCACCCCGACTTCCAGCGTGGCGGCCTGGGGGAAGCCATGATGCGCTGGGCTCTGGCCTGGTTCAGGGGGCAGGACCTGCGCCGTGCCGCCCTCGAGGTGGAGGTGGACAACGGGCCGGCCATCGCCCTCTATCGCAAGCTGGGGTTTGTCCCCAGGACGACAGGCCTCACCTATCGCCGCCCCATCGACGAGGCGGAGGTGAGGAAGATCCTGGAGAGCCAGCGGGGCACCTACATCAAGTTCGGCCAGTGGCGGTAGAACCGCAAAACTCGCCCCCTATCGAAAAGCTTCCTCGCTTAGTGTAGGATAGGGCCGCCATGGAGCCGCGCATCCAGTATGCCAAGACCGCCGATGGGGTGAGCATCGCCTTCTGGACCCTGGGGCAAGGCATGCCCTTGGTGCACATGCCGCGGCATCCATTCAGCCACATCCAAATGGAGTGGCAGATGCCTGAGATCCGCGGCTGGTATGAGCGTCTGGCAGAGAAAAGAAAGCTGGTGAGGTACGACGGCAGAGGCACCGGGCTGTCGGGGCGCAACGTAGCCGATTATTCGCTCGATGCGTTGGCGCTGGATCTGGAGGCAGTAGTAGACCGCCTGGGATTGGCGACGTTCGCCCTCCTGGGGTATGTCCGCGCGGGGCCCGTCGCGATTGCCTACGCCGCCCGGCACCCAGAGCGGCTATCGCACCTTCTCCTTTGGTGCGCTCATGCGAGGAGCTCCGACCTCTTACAGTCGCCCCAGGCTCAGGGATTATTGGCGCTCATGGACAAGGACTGGGAGTTATTCACGGAGACGGTGGCGCATGTCGTGCTAGGATGGTCGGAAGGTGAGCTGGCACGGCGGTTCGCGATATTCCTCCGGGAAAGCATCACGCAAGAGCGGCTGCGGGCCGCGTATGACCGTATTCTGGAGTTTGATGTTACGGACTTGCTGGAGCAGATACAGGTGCCAACTTTGGTGCTCCATCGCCGCCAGGTTCCTTACCCTGACGTGGACATCGCCAGCGGTCTTGTCTCCGCGATACCGGGCGCCCGCCTCGCCCTCCTGGAGGGGGAGTCGATGGCTCCGTACCTGGGCGACGCGGACGCGGTGTTTCAGGCCATCGACGAGTTCCTGAGCGAAGGCGAGGAGGCCGCAGCAGGGACCCAGGAACCCGAGGCGGGCGCTTTCCGCACCGTCCTGTTCACAGACGTGGAGGGCTCCACATCCCTCACCCAGCGCCTGGGCGACACCAGGGCGCGGGAGGTTCTGCGCACCCACGAGCGCATCGTGCGCGACGCCCTCCGCTCCCACGGCGGCTCCGAGGTGAAGACCATGGGCGACGGCTTCATGGCCTCGTTCTCCTCTGCCACCAGGGCCCTGGAGTGCGCCATCGCCATGCAGAGGGCCTTTGCGGAGCACAACGAGTCGGCGGAGGAGCCCATAAGGGTGCGTGTTGGGCTGAACGCCGGGGAGCCGATAGCGGAGGAGGAGGACCTGTTCGGGACGGCGGTGATCGTGGCGGCGCGCATCGCGGCGAAGGCGGAGGGCGAAGAGATCATGGTCTCCGATACCGTGCGAGGGCTCGTAGCGGGCAAGGGATTCCTGTTCTCGGACCGGGGCGACGTCGTGCTGCGCGGGTTCGAGGACCCGGTGCGGCTGTACGAGGTGCGCTGGCGGGAGGAGTAATGGAGCCGCGCATCCAATACGCGCAGACCGCCGACGGGGTGAGCATCGCCTTCTGGACCCTGGGGGAAGGCACGGGCTTCGTGGAGATGCCGACGATTCCCGTCAGCCATATCCAGATGGAGTGGGAGATACCTGAGTGGCGCCGCTGGTATGAGCCGTTGGCGCAGAGAAGAATGGTGGTGCGGTACGATTGCAGAGGGGCCGGGCTGTCGGACCGGGACGTGACCGACTTCTCGCTGGACGCTCAGGTGCTGGACCTGGAGGCGGTCGTGGACCGCCTGGGCCTGGAAAGATTTGCTCTGGCGGGCCCTATTCATTCGGGGCCGGTGGCAATCGCCTATACGGCTCGCCACCCTGAGCGCGTCTCGCACCTTATGCTGTGGAACTCCTGGGCAGTGACGCGCGACGCGGCATCGCCGCAGCTTCGGGCACTGGCCCAACTGAGAGATACAGACTGGGTGGTATACAGCGAGGCGGTGGCGCATACCCTGCTGGGGTGGTCGGAGGGTGAGCCGGCGCATCGCTATGCTGCGCTACTGCGGGAGAGCATCGCGCAGGAGACGATGAAAAAGGCCCTTGCCGCGATCGGCGAGTTTGACGTTGCGGCCATGCTGCCGCAGGTGAAGGCGCCGACCCTGGTGCTTCACCGCCGACAGCTCTCCTGGCTCAGCGCGGACATCGCCCGCGGCCTTGCCTCCCAGATACCGGACGCCCGTCTGGCTCTCCTGGAAGGGGAATCCGGGGCGATCTTCCTGGGCGACACCAGGGCGGTGCTGACAGCCATCAGTCAGTTTATGGGCGAGGGCGAGGAAGCTGCGGCGGTGGCCGAACCGCCGGCTGCCGGTGCCTTTCGCACCATCCTGTTCACAGACGTAGAGGGCTCCACGGCGCTGACCCAGCGCGTCGGTGACACCAGGGCACGGGATGTGCTGCGCACCCACGAGCGCATCGTCAGGGACGCCCTCCGGGCCCACGGCGGCTCCGAGGTCAAGACCATGGGCGACGGCATCATGGCCTCCTTCCCCTCGGCCACATGGGCGCTGGAGTGCGCCATCGCCATGCAGAGGGCGTTTGCTGAGCACAACGAGTCGGCCGAGGAGGCCATAAGGGTGCGCGTGGGGCTGAACGCTGGGGAGCCGATAGCTGAGGAGGATGACCTGTTCGGGACGGCGGTGATCGTGGCGGCGCGCATCGCTGCGAAGGCGGAGGGTGGGGAGGTCCTGGCCTCGGATGTGGTGCGACAGCTTGTGGCGGGCAAGGGCTTTCTCTTCTCCGACCGGGGCGATGCAGTGCTACGCGGCTTCGAGGACCCGGTGCGGCTGTACGAGGTGCGATGGCGAGAGAACGGTTGATGGGCCCGCTCATCCAGTACGCCAATACGGCCGACGGCGTATAGGCTTGCCTAGCGCCCAGAGGAAGGAAGCAAGCACATGCCTCATTCTCAAGCCGCATCGCTCCCCGCGCTGCAGTTTCACCCCGTAACCCCTGAGCGCTGGCCGGACCTCGAGAAGTTCTTCGGCCGGGGCGGGCACGCCGGCTGCTGGTGCATGTGGTGGAGGTTGAAACAGTCCGAATTCACCAGCCAGACCGCCGACCAGAGAAAGCAGGGTATGAAAGCCATCGTCGATTCGGGTGAGATCCCTGGTCTGCTGGCCTATGCGGATGGTGAGCCCATCGCCTGGTGCTCCATAGGCCCCCGCGAGAGATTCGGGCGCTTGGAGCGGTCTCCCAAGCTGAAGAGAGTGGACAACCAACCGGTCTGGTCCATCGTCTGCTTCTTTGTTGCGAAACCATTCCGAGGCAAAGGGCTAATGCGCCGCTTCCTGAAAGCAGCGATGGACTACGCCAGGGAACACGGAGCGAAGATCATCGAGGGCTATCCCATTGAGCCGGCAGGACAGTTGTCCGGCGACTCTGGCTACACTGGCGTAGCATCCTCCTTCCGCAAGTCAGGGTTTGTGGAGGTTCTTCGGAGATCAGAACGCCGGCCGATCATGAGATACTTAGTCGAATAACCTGCGCCTGTATGAGGTTCGCTGGTAGGAACCGGCCCAATGCAATTCGCCAAGCGTGTCCAGCAACTCTCCCCATACCTCTTCGTCGAGATCTCGCGTAAGATCGCCGACAAGCGCGCGCAGGGGGTCGACGTGGTCAGCTTCGCCGTGGGCGACCCTGACGTGCCTACGCCCGGCCACGTCATCGATGCTCTCGTAGAGGCGGCGCGGGACCCCGCGAACCATCGCTATCCCGAGACGGAGGGCCTGCCCGAGCTGCGCCGCGCCGTCGCCGAGTGGTACGAGCACCGCTTCGGCCTCTCGTTCGACCCCGACCGGGAGGTATTGCCCCTCATCGGGTCCAAGGAGGGGGTCGGGCACGTTGCCCTCTGCTTCATCGACCCCGGCGACGTGGCCCTGGTGCCGGACCCCGCCTATCCGGTCTACGCTGTGAGCGTCATGTTCGCCGGGGGCGAGGTGCAGCACCTGCCCCTGCGCGAGGACCGTGGCTTCCTGCCCGACCTGGAGGCCGTGCCCGCCGAGGTGGCCCGCCGCGCCAAACTCCTCTGGCTGAACTATCCGAACAACCCCACGTCGGCCGTCGCCGGCCTCGATTTCTTCGAGCGTGCGGTGGCCTTCGCCCGGCGCCATGACATCGCCGTCCTCCACGACATGGCCTACAGCGAGGTGGCCTTCGACGGCTACCGGCCGCCGAGCTTTCTGGAGGCGCGCGGAGCCCGCGACGTGGGGATCGAGTTCCACTCCCTCTCCAAGAGCTACCACATGACCGGCTGGCGCATCGGCATGGCCGTGGGCAACGCGGAGATGATCGACGCCCTCATGCGGGTCAAGTCGAACCTGGACTCGGGGGTGCCTGGGGCGATACAGCGGATGGCCATCGCCGCGCTGCGGGGTCCCCAGGACTGCATCGCCGAGCACAATGCCCTCTACCAGCGTCGCCGCGACAGGCTGGTCCCGGTCCTGCGCGAGATGGGGCTGCGGGTCACGCCGCCGAAGGCCAGCCTCTACGTGTGGGCGGGCCTGCCCGAGGGGGCGACCTCAGTAGAGTTCGCCACGCGGCTGCTGGAGGACCTGGCGGTGGTGGTGACGCCGGGCGTGGGCTACGGGCAGGCCGGCGAGGGCTACGTGCGGCTGTCGCTGACCATCCCGGACGAGCGGCTCGAAGAGGGGCTGCGGCGGCTGGCGGGGTGGAAGGCTGGGGCTGCTGCCGGGTAGCCACCGCCCCGGACGCTCAAGGAACTCCTCAGCGTGCTATCCTATCCCTGGAGGGAATAGCCATCAGCAACAACCGACTGCATCCCACCGCCGAGCCCGAGGAGCGGGCGTACCTGGTGGCCGTCGAGGTCAAGGGCCGCAGGGGCTTCACCACCCAGGGCTCGCTGGACGAGCTGGCGTTGCTCGCGGCCACTGCGGGGGCGCGCGTGGTGGGTCGTGCTGTCCAGAGG
>JBAUEL010000116.1:0-17472 GCA_049678585.1 Dehalococcoidia bacterium | reverse complement strand
GCGGCACCCTGGTAGAGCCGTTGCTCCAAGGGCTAGCCCTGGAGCTGGCAGAGCTGACCGGGCTGCACCTGGAGGTGATCGCCCTGGAGACCCGCTTCTTCGGGCCGCGGGTCAACGTCTCCGGCCTGCTGGTGGCGGAGGACGTGATTGAGGGCCTGCGGGGTCGCTCGCTGGGCGACCTGGGGGTCCTGCCGCGCTACGCCCTGGACTACGCTGGCGAACGGTTCCTGGACGACGGCACGCCCGCGGAGGTAGAGGCAGCCCTGAGGGCGCCCATCGCCTTCGCCCGTACCATGGAGGAGGTGCTGGCGCTGGTGGGGAGCGACGAGAGGGCGACGGCGGCGAGGGTTTCTTAGCACCCTGCTAGGGCGGGAGGAAAGGACTCGAACCGTGTGCGGCATCATGGGCTACGTGGGCTCACGCGAGGCCGGGCCGCTGCTGCTGGAGGGGCTGCGCCGCCTGGAGTACCGGGGCTACGACAGCGCCGGGGTGGCCGTCCTCGAGGACGGCGGCCACCTCTCCACCACCAAGAACGTGGGCAAGCTGGCCAACCTGGCGGAGTCGCTGGAGGCGGCCTGTCCCCGAGGCAGCACGGGTATCGCCCATACCCGCTGGGCCACTCACGGCCGGCCTGACCAGCGTAACGCCCACCCCCTCCTGGACTGCCACGGCGACGTGGTGGTCATCCACAACGGGATCGTGGAGAATTACCTGGCCCTCAAGCGGGAGCTTCAGGCCTGCGGCCATCGCTTCGTCTCGGAGACGGACACCGAGGTCATCCCCCATCTGATCGAATCCCACCTGGACCAGGGAGACGACCTGGTGGGCGCGCTGCGGCGGGCCATCGGGCGCATCGAGGGGGCGCACGCCATCGTCGTCATGAGCCGACGGGAGCCCGGGGGGCTGGCGGCCGCGCGCGTGGGCAACGCCGGCGGCGTGGTGGTCGGCTACGGAGAGGGCGAGATGTTCCTGGCCAGCGACCTGTCGGCCCTCCTGCCGGAGACGCGACGCGTGGTCTTCCTGGCGGACGGGGAGGTGGCACAGGTCAGCGCCGGGGGCGCCCGCTACTGGTCGCGCGAGGGGCAGGTGAGGGAGAAGACGCCCCAGACCGTTCCCTTCGACCCCATGGCCGCGGCCAAGGGCGCCTACAAGCACTTCATGCTCAAGGAGATCATGGAGCAGCCCGATGCCGTGCTGGACACCTTCCGCGGGCGGGTGGTGTTCGAGCCGCCGGGGGTGGTTCTGGAGGAGCTGGCGCCCCTGCGGGATGCGCTCGCTGGGGTGCAGCGGGCGATCCTAGTGGGCATGGGCACCAGCCTTCACGCAGCCATGGTCGGCCGTCACTATCTGGAGGCCATCGCGGGGCTGCCTGCGGAGGTGGACAACGCCTCGGAGTTCCGCTATCGGAACCTTCTGCTGGGGCCGGAGGTGCTGGTGATCTCGGTGGCCCAATCGGGGGAGACCGTGGACACCCTGGAGGCCATGAACGAGGCCAGGAGGCAGGGAGCCCTCCAGATCAGCGTGTGCAACACCCCCGGCAGCCAGGCCACCCGCATCGCCGACGGCACGGTGTACACGCGCTGCGGCCTGGAGATCGGCGTGGCCAGCACCAAGACCCTGAGCGGCTCCATAACGGCCCTGTATCTGCTGGCCTGCTACCTGGGCGGGCTTCGGGGTCGCCTCGACGCGGAGGCCCTGGAGCGGCTGCTGGAGCCCCTGGCCCACATGCCCAACCTGATCGGCCAGACCCTGGGGCAGGAGCGAGAGCTGGCCGAGCTGGCCCATCGCTTTCACCGCAGCCAGAACTTCCTGTACCTGGCGCGGGGCATCCAGTATCCGGTGGCCATGGAGGGGGCCCTCAAGCTGAAAGAGGTGAGCTACATCCACGCCGAAGGCTACCCGGCGGGCGAGATGAAGCACGGCCCCATCGCCCTCATCGACGAGGAGATGCCGGTGGTGGCCATCGCTATGCCGGAGGCCCTGCGGGACAAGATGCTCTCCAACATCGAGCAGGTGAAGGCGCGCGATGGCACGGTCATCGCCCTGGCCGCCGAAGGTGACCGAGAGCTGGCGGCGAAGGTCGACCACGTCATCTACGTGCCCCAGACCGCGCCCCTGCTCACGCCCCTGCTGACGGTGGTGCCCCTGCAGCTTCTG
The DNA here is from genome assembly GCA_049678585.1 of Dehalococcoidia bacterium. GTDB lineage: Bacteria > Chloroflexota > Dehalococcoidia > DSTF01 > CAZFGZ01 > CAZFGZ01. Next base: position 15,315 of record JBAUEL010000116.1, on the reverse strand, counting down.
GCCTACCACATCGCCCTGTGGCGGGGCTGCGACGTGGATCAGCCCCGCAACCTGGCGAAGACGGTCACGGTGGAGTAGCGAGGGGCCCCCAGACACGCAGCCATAGTGCACGTCTATGCCTCGCCGAGAGAAACAGGGGGTGTACCCTATGAGACCAGCGGCCGGCGGTATGCCCATGTGGTATAATCCTCAGGGACCACGGCGGTCCCTTTCCGCTTATCCCTTCCGACGCCCCTACGCTGGACCGACAATACGATAGGAGACAGCAGGAGGTGCATACGCTATGGCTAAGGACAAGGCCATCGTCTGGTTCGAAGAGGTAGGCAGGGAAGACATAGCCCTGGTAGGTGGGAAGGGGGCCAACCTCGGGGAGATGACCCGCGTCGGCATCCCCGTCCCCCCGGGCTTCATCGTCACCGCCCAGAGCTACTTCCGCTTCCTGGAGCAATCCGACCTCCGTCCCCAAATCGAATCCCTCCTGTCGGCGCTGGACCATCGCGACAGCGCAGCCCTCCAGAAGGTCTCCGACGAGATCAAGGAAACCATCGTGGCGGCGTCGGTGCCCGCCGACCTGGCCGAGCAGATCCGGGAGGCGTACCGGCGTCTGGGCGGCTCGGTGGCGGTGCGCAGCTCGGCTACCGCCGAGGACCTGCCTGAGGCCTCTTTCGCCGGGCAGCAGGCTACCTTCCTCAACGTGAGCGGTGAGGAGAACGTGGTAGAGGCGGTGAAAGCCTGCTGGGCGTCTCTGTTCGAGGCGCGCGCCATCTTCTATCGGGTGGAGGGCGGCTTCGAGCACATGAAGGTGGGCATCGCCGTGCCCGTGCAGCGGATGGTGCAGTCGGAAACCTCGGGCGTGGCCTTCACCGTGGAGCCGGTGAGCAGCGACCTCAGCAAGATCGTGCTGGAGGCGGTGCGCGGCCTGGGGGAGGCGATCGTCTCAGGCGCGGTCACTCCCGACCACTACCTGCTGGACAAGGAGACCCTGGAGATCCTGGAGCGCGAGGTGGCGGTGCAGAAGCGCGAGCTGGTGTACAAGGCGGACGGGCGCGATCCCCTCCACCCCAACGAGTGGCGGGAGGTGCCGGCCGACATCGGCAGCCGCCAGAAGCTCAGCGATGCCGAGATCACCGCCCTGGCCGAGATCGTGCGGCGGGTGGAGCAGCACTACAGGTTCCCGCAGGACATCGAGTGGGCGCAAGAGAACGGCAAGTTCTACCTGGTGCAGACCCGCCCCGTCACCACCCTGAAGGCGGAGGAGAGGCCGGTCGAGGAGCTGCATGAGACCGCGCCGGTGCTGCTGTCGGGGTCGCCGGCCAGCCCGGGGGTGGAGCTAGGGCCCGTGCGCATCGTGGTGGACGCCTCGCATCTCGACGAGGTCAAGCAGGGGGACGTGCTGGTAGCGGACATGACGACGCCGGACTTCGTGCCGGCCATGAAGCGGGCGGTGGCCATCGTCACCGACCGGGGTGGCCGCACCTGCCACGCCGCTATCGTCAGCCGGGAGCTGGGGGTTCCCTGCGTGGTGGGGACCAGCGAGGCTACCCGCACCCTCAAGCCCGACCAGTTCATCACGGTGGACGGCTATCAGGGCAAGGTCTACGACGGGCGCGCCGAGGCCAGCCTGGCCTGGGCCGAGCGGGAGAAGGCCCGCCGCGCCGCCGCCTCCAAGGTCAAGACCCGCACGAACATCTATGTGAACCTGGCGGCGCCCGAGCTGGCCGAGGTGGTGGCCAAGCGCAACGTGGACGGGGTGGGGCTGCTGCGGGCCGAGTTCATAGTCGCCCAGATCGGAGAGCACCCCCGCCACGCCATCGACCAGGGGCGCGGCAAGGAGTTCACTCGCAAGCTGGCCGACGGGCTGCTGACGTTCGCCCGCGCCTTCCACCCCCGGCCGGTGGTGTATCGCACCACCGACTTCAAGACCAACGAGTACCGTGACCTGACCGGGGGCGAGAAGTACGAGGACGCCGAAGAGAACCCCATGATCGGCTACCGGGGGGCGTCTCGCTACATCCGGGACCGCGAGGTGTTCCGCCTGGAGGTGGAGGCGATCAAAATCGTCCACCAGGAGTACAAGAACCTGTGGGTGATGATCCCCTTCGTGCGCACGCCGGAGGAGATGGCGGGGGTCAAGGAACTCATGGCCGAGTTCGGGCTGCCGCAGTCGGAGGACTTCAAGCTGTGGATGATGGCGGAGGTGCCATCCAACGCCCTGCTCCTGGACAAGTTCATCGACGTGGGCATCGACGGCATCTCCATCGGCTCCAACGACCTGACCCAGCTCGTGCTCGGGCTGGACCGGGACAACGAGAAGTTCGGCGAGGAGTTCGACGAGCGGAACGCGGCGGTGATGGTGGCGCTGGAGCGCCTGGTGAAGGGAGGCATCGGCCGCGGGATCACCGTTTCCATCTGCGGCCAGGCCCCCTCCGACTACCCGGAGCTGACGGAGAAGCTGGTGGAGTGGGGCATCACCTCGGTCTCGGTGAGCCCGGACGCCATCGACATCACCCGCGAGCTCGTGGCCAAAGCGGAGGCGAAGCTGGGGGTCAAGGCCGCGTAGCGGTAACCCACAGAGCATACGACAGAAGCCCGCTCATCCGAGCGGGCTTCTCTTCTCGCCCGTCTAATGCCCCCTGTGCACGGCCGGTCACAGGGCGTTATAATCGCCGCGCTGCCTGCTATCTCTCATACATGCGGGCCTCCGTGTTCGGCTTGAGGCGAAAGGAGGAGACCGATGAAGAGAAAGGGTTCCATAGGGCTCCTGGCGGTGGCGGCCGTGGTGGCGGCGGCTGTCGGTCTCCAGTCGGAACCAGGCCGGGCGGTACCTCCAGCCCAGGCATCGCAGCCCGTGGCCTACGCGCAGTACTGCAGCCAGAGTATGCCAGGCACGGTGCAGGTTGTCTTTCTCTGGAACCCATCCTACCAAGGCCAGCAGTGGCTCGACCTGAGCCTGCTGAACAACGGTTTCGCCCCAGGCACATCTGTGGGAGTTGGCCCGCTTACGCATGACAGATGGGGCTTCGTCTGGGACGGCCTGCTACCCGGCCGCACCCACTATATCCGGGTCAACACCCTTACTCCTACAGGTTGGGTGTCTAGCCGGACCACCACGTTGGTGACGGGCGTGTGCCCCCCGCCGGTCGCTACCCTAGGAACACCCACACAGGAGTGCAGCAGCCAGCAGCCGGGACGCGTAAAGGTAACCTTCAAGTGGACGCCTGGCGCCTCCACTGGCACGACGCAGTACATAGACCTAACCCTCTTCAAGGACGGGTTTGCACCCGGTACCTTCATAGGGGCCGGGCCGCTCCCCGCGGGCGCCAGCTCCTTCGTTTGGGATGGCCTACTGCCCAGCACAACACACTTTTGGCGGGTCAACACGCTGGGCGCGTCAGGATGGCATGCCAGCGTGATCGGGTCGTTCACGATGCAAGCGTGCGCTGCCACGTCGGCGCCGCCGGTGGTGTACGCTCCGCCCCAGATTCCAGGCAGACCGGTGCTCGTCGCTCACGACGGGCAGTATCTAGGCGTCGTCACGTGCAGCACCTACGAGACGGACGGCATCTTCAACAAGTACGGCATGTACGGCAGCAAGTATTCTACGACGAGCATATGGAACAAATACGGGCTATACGGCAGCAAGTATGCACTGTACAGCCCTTTCAACAAGTATTCGCTTAACCCGCCTGCCATAATTGGGAGCCACGGCTTCATAGCATATCTGTCAGTGAATAAGTATCTCTACCTTGCCCTCAATCCATGGGACCTCGTCTCCTATTGCTTCGGAGACGACCCCTATGAGCTCCCGTACTGGGTGGAGCTCCTCGTCGAAAGGACTTCCTGATATCAAGAGTGCCAGGCCGTTGTTGTTCGGCTGTCCCCCAGTTCTGGTATTATCCATTGATGATGGCCCGCGCCGTCGACGTTCGCCGTCGCCTTGAGGAGCGGGAGCGGCTGCTGTCGCCGTTCGCGGCGAGGAGCTACGAGAGCCGGGGTCGTGACCGGCCAGAGGAGCCCTCGCCGGTGCGCACGGAGTTTCAGCGCGACCGCGACCGCATCCTCCACTGCAAGGCCTTCCGCCGCCTGAATCACAAGACCCAGGTCTTCATCGCCCCGGCCGGCGACCACTTCGTCACCCGTCTCACCCACACGCTGGAGGTGGCCCAGATCGCCCGCACCATCGCCCGCGCGCTCAACCTGAACGAGGACCTCACCGAGGCCATCGCCCTGGGGCACGACATCGGCCACACCCCCTTTGGGCACGCGGGCGAGGAGGCCCTGGCCGAGCTGCTGCCGGAGGGCTTCCGCCACAACGAGCAGAGCCTGCGGGTGGTGGAGAAGCTGGAGAAGGGCGGCCAGGGCCTCAACCTCACGTGGGAGGTGCGCGAGGGCATCCTCAAGCACTCCAAGGCGCGGGAGGACATCCTGGCGGAGAGCCGGGGCGTCGCCGACACGCTGGAGGGGCAGGTGGTGAGGGTGGCCGACTCGGTGGCCTACCTGAACCATGACATCGCCGACGCCATCCGGGCGGGGCTCCTCGGCGAGGGCGACCTCCCCGAGCGGGTGCGCTCGGTGCTGGGCGGCAGCCATTCGCGGCGCATCGATACCCTCGTGCGCGACATCATCGAGGCGTCGTGGGCGGCCAGCGGCCCGCCGGCGGTCGACGAGCAGCCCGCCATCGGCATGAGCGAGGAGGTGGCGGCGGCTACGAACGAGCTGCGCGAGTTCATGTACCGGAACGTCTACCTGTGGGAGGGCCGGGCGGCGGAGGCCGCTCGGGCGCGCCGGATGGTAGGGTTCCTCTTCGAGCACTACCTGAGCCACTCCGAGGAGATCACCTCAGACTTCACCCGGCCCGAGGACCCGCCGGCCCGGCGGGCCGCCGACTATATCGCCGGCATGACCGACCTTTTCGCCCTGAGGGAGGCGGAGCGGCTGGGATTTCGCGACTAACCCGCGCCTTGCCCGGCCACAGAACGCTCCTGCTGCTGAGGCCCTCGTGCTACAATGCGGCGGAGGGCAGCGGGGCAGTTTACACTCTGGAGCGGGGAGCAGCGCCCTCATTGCGTGGTTGTCGTTCATGGGGCAGGACCTCGGGCCCGAACAGCAAATCTCCTTCCTTCGCAACCCTATCGTCCTGGGCGCCCTGGCGGTGGTGGTGGTGCTGCTGCTGGTGGCAGTGGCGCTGATCCTGGTGGGCGGCGGGGAAGAGGAGGACGGGGGAGAGGCCGCGGCGCCCGCTGCGACTCGCACCGAGAAGGCCCAGACCAGCCCCACCTCAGAGGGCGGTGTCAGCGGCGAGGCCATCGCTACGATCAACGTGCGCAGCGGCCCCGGCGAGAGGTACGCCGTCCTGGGGACGATCCGCAACGGCACCCGGGTCGAGGTGGTAGGCCGCACTGAGGACGAAGAGTGGTTGCAGGTGATCTATCCGCCCCGGTCCAGCCTGCACGGGTGGGTAGACGCGGCGTTCCTGGAGCTGGAGGGTGACCCCGGCCTGCTGGCGGTGGCCACGGTGGAGGCGCTGCCCCTGCCGGAGGTGCCCACGCAGCCTGCCATCACTGCCGTGGCGACGCCCACGGCGGAGGGGACCCCCACGGCCGAGGGTACCCCCACGGAGGAGGTGACCCCCTCACCCACGGCGGTCCTCTCGCCCACACCCGGGGCGGACCTGCCGGACCTGGTCATCGGCATTCCCGCATCGGTTATCGACGACACCCTCATCATCACGGTGGTGAATCAGGGCAGGGGCGCGGTGGAGAATCAGCGCCTCGATGTGGGGGTGTTCGATTCGCAGGGACAGACTCTCTTTCACTACACCACGGTGGGGATGCAGAGCCTGGCCCCGGGCGCCAGCATGGACATCAACACGGGGTTCACCTGCGCGATTCGGGAGCAGGAGGTGCTGGTGGTGGTGGATGTGGACGGCCGCATCGATGAGACGGACAACACCAACAATCAACTGCTGGTCACCATCAGGCCGTGTTTCCGGGCGCCCATGCCCACGCTGACGCCTTCCATGACCCCTGTCCCGTCGGCCACGGCGGAGGCCCCTCCGTGGCCGGAGCCGACGGCCACGCCACAAGCCGCGCCTTCGCCGGAGGCCGCGCCCTCGCCGGAAGACTAGGGGTTGCCTGGCGGCGGCTGGACGGGCTTGCTACACTACAGCAGAGTACCTGCGGCCAGGCACGTCCCGCAGTGGTAAGGCAGCCAGCGGGGTCAGGGATGACCGCGGAACTGAGGGCCCAGCTCGAATCCAGCCGGAGGCAGCTCTTCGAGGCCATCCGCGGCTTCACGGAGGAGCAGTTCCACGCCCGGCCGGATCATGAGAGCTGGTGCGCCTCGGAGGTTCTGATGCACCTGCTGGCATCGGAGCAGCGGATGCGGGACTGCGTCCGTGGGGCCCTGGGGCAGCCCGGTGGTGCGCCGTCGGCGCTCTCAGAGGCGGAGCGGCGGGCTGAGGCTGAGGTGGGCCGCCAGGCACCCGTGCCCCAGTTAGTCCACGGGCTGCTGGCGTCGCGGCGGGAGACCAGCATGCTGATAGAGTCACTGCGGCCGGAGGACCTTTCGCGGCCGGCTTCGCACCCCGACCTGGGTGCGCTCAGCGTGGGGCGCGTGCTCCAGCGGATCGCCGAGCACGAGCGGGAGCATACCGAGCAGATCGAGAGCATCAGGCGGCGGCTGAAGATGGGCAGGCAGCAGCCGCTGTAACTGGGGACAGCGGGGCCCGTTCTATTAGTGCAGGCCCCGCTAGACGCGCGAGGGACATGAGCGTCGTCGACGAGGTCAAGCAGCGCATCGACATCGTGGATCTGGTGGGGCAGTACGTCCCCCTCCAGAGGGCCGGACGCAACTTCAAGGCCCTCTGCCCCTTCCACACCGAGAGGACCCCTTCCTTTATGGTCTTTCCGGAGCGCCAGAGCTGGCATTGCTTCGGGGCCTGCGGCAGCGGCGGCGACGTGTTCACCTTCCTGATGAAGCGGGAGAACGTGGAGTTCGGGGAGGCCCTGCGGCTGCTGGCGGAGCGGGCGGGCGTGACGCTGGGCGGCCGAAGCGACCCCCAGGAGGACGCCCGCAGGCAGCGCCTGAGGGAGGCCAACGAGGCGGCCGCTCAGTACTTTCATCAGGCGCTCCTCAGCTCCTCGGCCGGGCAGCTGGCTCGCGACTACCTCGCCTCGCGCGGGCTGGACGAGGCCACCGTAGAGGGCTTCCAGCTCGGATACAGCCTGCCCGCCTGGGACGCGCTGAAGGGGCACCTGATGGGGCGCGGCTTCAGCGAGGAGGAGCTTCTGACGGCGGGTTTGCTGGTCGAGGGGGAGCGCGGGGGCTACGACCGGTTCCGGGGCCGGCTGATGTTCCCCATCCGGGACGAGCGGGGACGCGTGGCAGGCTTCGGCGCGCGTGCCCTGGACGACAGCGAGCCCAAGTACTTGAATACGACCCAAACGCCGATTTTTGATAAGGGCGCCATCCTGTATGCGCTGGATCGGGCCAAGGAGCAGATCCGACGGCAGGAGCTGGCCGTCATCGTCGAAGGGTACACGGACGCTATCGCCGCTCACCAGCACGGGCTGGGGAACGTGGTGGCGTCTATGGGGACATCGTTGACGGAGCGACAGGTGAACCTGCTCAAGCGGTACACTCGTAACCTGGCCCTGGCGCTGGATGCGGACGTGGCGGGCAGCGAGGCCACCCTGCGCGGCATTCAGGTGGCCGCCGACGCTCTGGATAAGACCTCGGTGCCTGTCCCCGACTGGCGGGGCGTCATTCGCCACCAGGATGTCCTGGCCGCCGACATCCGGGTCATCTCCCTGCCCGAGGGCAGGGACCCCGATGATGTCATCCGCAGTGACCCGGAGGACTGGCGGCGCCTGACCGCCGAGGCGAAGCCGGTGCTGGACCACCTGTTCGAGGCGGTCACCGCCCGGCTGGACATGAGCAAGCCCCGGGAGCGCTCCCGGGCGGTGGGCGAGCTGCTGCCGCTGGTAGGAGCGGTCTCGGACCAGGTGGTGCGGGCTCACTACCTCCAGAGGCTGGCCCGCCTGGCCCAGGTGGACGAGGAGACGCTCCGCCTCCAGCTTCGCCGCCGCGGCGGCGGGCGCGGCCCGGAGGCCGAGGGCGAGCCACCCTCGGGGCCGCCGCGGGAGCCCCGGGAGGAGTTCTGCCTGGCCCTTCTGCTGCGCCACCCTGATCTGCGAGAGCGGGGGCTGGCCCTCTCGCCGGAGCTGCTCACCATGGCAGAGAACCGGGAACTCCTGGAGGCCTGGCGGCAGGAGCCCCATGTGGACGCGCTCCGGCAGGGTCTTCTGGAGGAGCTGCGTGAACAGTTCGAGCGCATCCTGGAGAAGGACCTGCCCCTGTACGAGCCGCGGGAGCTTGCGCTGGCGTTCGATGATTGTGTATGGCGGATGGAGCAGCGCAAGCTGGCGCTTGAGAAGCAAGTGAGCGCTTCGTTGCTGGCCGAGGATGAGAAGGAGGCCGGCTCGGAGCGCCTCGTCGAGATCGCCCACCAGGTCTGGCAGTCGGGAACCCCGCCAGAGGACGGCACCCCGGACGGGGCGCTGGAGGCCGGCGCGATGCTGGTCGAAGACACGAAGCGAGGCAGCCGCATCCACCAGCGGCTCATCCAGCGCCGGAAGAAGGGCGTCCACGGAGCATCCCAAGAGGGTGAGGAGCCATGAACGACAAGCACCGCGATCTAGAGGGTCCGGCTGAACTCCTGCGCAAAGCCAAGCGGCGCTTACACGGCGCCTTCAACGAGCACACAGATAACGGGGATTCCGAAGGCATAGATGAGGTCTACAGTCGGCTGGCGGAGAGCGTGGCGGTGCTGAACACCGGGCGCTCCCTCGCCAGGGATCGTTCTGCCATCAGCTCCTCCCTCTGGGGAGAGACGCCAGCCAAGGATGAAGAGGAGCCCAACAAGAACACGAACGCCACCACGGCCCTGGAGGAGCAGGAGGGGATTGACGACCCGGTTCGTATGTACCTGCGCGAGATCGGGAAGGTCTACCTCCTCTCGGCCGAGGACGAGAAGCGCCTGGCTAGGCAGATGGAGGAGAGCAAGCACATCCGTCTGATCGCGCGGCGCTGGAGGGAGGAGCATAGGGAAGAGCCCAAATGCCGGGAGATCATGCTGGTCTTGCTGGACCAGCTTCATGGGCTGAGACGGGTGGTGAACTTTATCGTCAAGGAGCTAGGGGTCAAGAAGCACCCCCTGATCAGCTTCATCGTGGACCCCACGTTGCGCCGCACCCTGGATGGGGAACTGGATCAGGGGCTGGCGGACAAGCTGACTCAGAGCTTTCGCTGGGAGCCCGCGGAAGCGGAGCGGGCCCTGGTGCGCCTCTCCACCGTCACTCACATTACGAGGCCCGAACTGGTCGGCGTGGTGGCCGAGGCGGTGGGCGGGCAGCGCAAGCTGCTGCCAGCCCGCTGGGAAGCGGTGGATGACCTGGCCCCGTGGGAGGCCCTGTTCCGCTCCCACTTCGAGGCGATCAACGCGGATGGCTACCGAGCGGAGAAGCAGCTCACCGAGGCGAACCTCAGGCTGGTGGTGAGCGTGGCCAAGAAGTACATCGGGCGGGGCATGTCCCTGCTCGACCTTATCCAGGAGGGCAACATCGGCCTCATCCGGGCGGTGGAGAAGTTCGACTATCGCAAGGGGTACAAGTTCAGTACGTATGCGACCTGGTGGATCCGGCAGGCCATCACCCGGGCTATCGCCGACCAGGCCCGCACTATCCGCATCCCCGTGCACATGGTGGAGACCATCAACAAGCTGGTGCGCGTAAGCCGACGCCTGGTGCAGGAGTACGGCCGCGAGCCCACCAGCGAGGAGATCGGGCGGGGGATGGAGATCCCTCCGGAGAAGGTGAAGGAGATCATCAAGGTTTCCCAGGAGCCGGTGTCGCTGGAGACGCCCATCGGCGAGGAGGAGGATAGCCACCTGGGCGACTTTATCGAGGACCACGGAGCCCTCGCGCCGGCCGACGCTGCCTCTCACCAGCTCCTGAAGGAGCAAGTGATGGACGTTCTGGGCAGCCTGACGCCCCGGGAGCGCAAGGTGCTGGAGCTCCGCTTCGGGCTGGAGGACGGCCGCAGCCGCACCCTGGAAGAGGTGGGGCGGGAGTTTGCGGTGACCCGCGAGCGTATCCGCCAGATCGAGGCGAAGGCGCTGCGCAAGCTGCGCCACCCCTCGCGCAGCAAGAAGCTCAGAGACTACCTCGAGTAGAACTCGCTCCACGGGTTCCGTGACCGATGCATACTCGCCACTTGTCAGAGAGCCCTCAGCATCTCCGCGGAGGCCAAACATCCTACCTGCTGCTCACCGAGGGGCAAGCCGGCTCGCGCTACCTGTCCATCACCTGGGTAGAGGGGGAGCCCGGGAGCCAGCAGGCTCTCCACGCCCACGCGGACTCGGAGCAGGTCTACGTGATCGTGACGGGACGGGGCCTGATGCACGTCGCGGATGAAGAGCAAGAGGTTGGGCCGGGCACGTTGATATTCATCCCGAAGGGCGCTTTGCACGCCATACGAAACGTGGGCTCCGAGAAGCTGGTGTACGTCTCCGCCACATCCCCACCCTTCGACCCGACCGGCCTCTACGAGCCGCCGCCCGACTGAGCCCGTAGCAGCAGACCTTCAGGTCTGCTGGCCGTCCAGGGTTGAAGACCTACCCCGCAGAGCAAAGCTAAAGGGCTGCAACTACGATGACCTATTCCGGCGTCCTCACGTGCCTGGCCCATCCTGGAGCTGTGCGGATAGCTGACAGCTTCGAGCCTCACCAGGGTACGAGCCCGGGAGTGCTGCGAGAGGGCCCTGTCCCCGGCTCGGCCAGGCGGGAGCTCTCTAGCACTGTGCTAGGGGGCGATCCAGAAGTGGCTGATGAAGTCGCCTACTTCCTGCGAGTTCAGGTAGCCGAACCAGTGATGAGGGTCGCGATCCCCCTGGGGGCTGAAGTTCTCGCGCACCATTTTGTCCACGATGAGCCGGGCGCGCTTCAGGGTGTAGTCGTTCCAGAGCTGCTGATCGGGCAGGGTCACGGGGTCGGTGCCGTCGAACACGTTCAGCCAGCGCCGCACGTGAGGCGGGTAGGAGGGTGAGCCCAGCTTGTCCCGGATGAACTCGGAGCCCAGGGGCGAGCCCATCGTGACGAAGGCCTCGATAGGGACCTGGAGGTCCTTCAGGACGTCCAGCGCGATGACCGTGCCCATGCTGTGAGAGATGAGGGCGATGCGCTTGCCAGCTTGGCTTGCCGACTGGAGTTCGGTCTTGAGGACCTCGCTGATCTGCTGCCTCTTGCCTTCCTCGTAGAAGTAGCCGTGGACATCGTTCACAAATCGGTCCAGGAACTGGCGGATGAGCGGTTCCGCCACCTCGACGGCCCGTCGCAGCAGCCGGCGGCCGAGGCCGGCCAGACCGCCGCGCGCACCAAAGACGGCTTTGTCCTGCAGAGGAAGGGCCGCTTTCTTCTCGCTCTTCGTGCCGAGCAGGGCGGCCCGCTGGACGGGGGACAGGGCCCGGACTACCTCGCGCTGGGTCTCGACGGTGGCAGGCAACCCTCGGAGGTCCGCCCAGTAGGCCATGCGGAAGGCGTCATCGGGAATGTCCACCCAGAGGCTGTGCCGGAGGGCGGCGATCCACTCGCGCAGGTAGGGGTCCTTGCGAGGCTTGCCGCCGATTCCGTGGATGAAGATGATGGCGCGGTCATTCTGACTCATGGCGACCCGCCGGGAGACGGAGGTACGGCTCAGATCGGAGAGGATAGCGCGTGGTGTGGATATGTCGAAATGTTAACGGCACCCCGGCTTCCGCTCGTTGACGGGAGAGATGGGCGGATACTAGAATTGGAGTAGAGACGGAAGGGGTGGGGGTATGCCTCTGTACGAGTACTACTGTCCGGCCTGTGAGGAGAAATTCGAGTTGCTGCGGCCGATGAGCCGCTCCAAGGAGCCCGCCAAGTGCTCCAGGGGCCACCCGGCAGGCCGGGTTCTGTCGGCGTTTTCCAGCTTCACGAAGGGGGCCGACGGCTCTACCGCTCCGGTAGGTGGCAGCAGCCCCTGCTCGAGCTGCGCCGCCGATAGCTGCAGCACCTGTTCTATCGCGTAGGCGCGGGCTGTCGACGAGAAGCGACGGGAGCCCCGAGGGCTCCCGTTCGGTTTACCCCGACGGCCGGGCCGAGGGTGTCAGGCCCCCTGGTGGCTGGGCTCCAGCCGGTGCATCTCCTGGCGGCGCGTCACGCTCAGGTAGAGGAGGCAGCCCACCACCAGCAGCGCCGACTCCAGCAGGGTCATGATGCCGGCGAATATGCTGGCGTCGAACCAGAAGTCCTCCGGGAACATCTGGATGAGGTGGTCGGTACGGGGATTGAGTTTCCAGAACTCGTTATCGAAGCTTATCAGGTGGAACTGCTCGAAAGCCTGATCGAAGCCGGCGAAGGCAAACACGCCCAGGCCCACGACGGCGCCAAGAATAATGACAGCCGCGGTCATGGTCTGGCCCGCCAGGGCCCGCAGAGTCCCCTCACGCGCCCACACGAACACCCCCACCACGTACACCAGGGCGTAGATGAGGGAGAACTCCTGCACCCGGAAGACGAGCGTGAAAAGGTTCTTCACGTCGCGCAGGTGGGCGGTTTCCTTAGGGTTGAACAGGGAGACCTCCCGCCCGCCTTCCTGTACCCGGACGTAGACGGTCTCATCGTCGTTGTTAAAATAGGTGCGGAGTTCCTGGGAGGCGCGTACGAGCTCGTCGCGGGCGATGCCGCTGCGGCGGGGGGCGTTGTACTGGTCGAACGCGTACTCGTAGAGGCGTCCTTCGTTGGCCAGGATGCGGACGTTGGCGGTGACCAGAGCGACAGGAACGCTGATGATAAACAGCAGTGTGGCGATGCTGCGCACCAGGCCCAAGACGGCCTCCAACTACCCTCGACCCGCCACCAGCCAGCGGAATTATGGATATAGTACGTAGGCCGATTAGCCTTGTCAATAGATTTCGGGCAGGGGCCCCTCCAGCCTTCGGGGCAGCTTTCAAGGGAGCTCGCTTTCGGCGATAATGGCCCCGTGGCCAGGCGCAGGAAGGGACGCGGTTCCGGCGGGTCGCCCGGGGGCCTCACCCTGGTGGGGCTGGGTCCTGGCGACCCCGGCTCGCTCACCGTGGAGGCCCGCGAGGTCCTGGCGTCCGCTCATGAGGTCTATCTGCGCACCCGTCAGCACCCCACGGTCGGGTCGCTGCCTACGGGGCCCGTGCTCCACAGCTTCGATCACCTCTATGAGGAGCAGGGCACGTTTGAAGAGGTCTACGCCGGGATCACGCGGGAGGTCCTCTCGCTGGCCCGCCGCCCCGAGGGCGTGATATATGCGGTGCCCGGCCACCCCCTGGTGGGCGAGGCGACGGGGGTCGCCCTGGTGGAGGGGTGCCGCAGGGAGGGGCTGCCCTGTCGGGTGGTAGGGGGCATCAGCTTCCTGGAGCCCGTCTGCAGCGCGCTGGAAGTCGATCCCCTGACGGCCGGCATGCAGCTCGTCGATGCGCTTCACCTGTCCAGCCCCGGGCCGAGCGGCGGGCTGGACCCGCAGCGCCCTGCCATCGTCGCCCAGGTGTACAACGGGCGCGTCGCCTCCCAGGCGAAGCTGATCTTGCTGGACCTGTACCCGGAGGATCACCCGCTGACGGTGGTGGCCCACGCGGGCATACCCGGGGAGGAGGAGACGGTGGAGCTGCCGCTCCGGGAGGTGGACCGGCGGGGCCGCTTCGACCACCTGACCTGCCTGTACCTGCCGGCCCTGGCTCCCGCGCAGGACCTTCGCACCTTCGGCGGGCTCCAGGGCATCGTGGCCAGGTTGCGGGCGCCCGACGGCTGCCCCTGGGACCGCCAGCAGACCCACGCCAGCCTCAAGGGGTTCCTGCTGGAGGAGGCCTACGAGGCCCTGGCCGCCCTCGACGAGGAGGACCCCCACCTGCTGCGCGAGGAGCTGGGCGATCTCCTCATGCAGATCATGCTGCACATCCAGATCGCCTCGGAGTCGGGCGAGTTCGAGATGGGGGATGTCATCCAGGGCATCGCGGGCAAGCTGGTGCGCCGCCACCCCCACGTGTTCGGTGACGTTCAAGTAGAGACGGCGGAGGAGGTCGCCCTCAACTGGGAGGTCATCAAGAAGGAGGAGCGGGGCGACGCCCCCCTCCTTGCGGCCGTGCCCATCTCTTTGCCCGCCCTGGCCCATGTCCAGTCCCTCCAGGACCGGGCGGCCCGGGTGGGCTTCGAGTGGCCCCACCTGGAGCGGGTGCTGGACAAGCTGACGGAGGAGCTGCGGGAGCTGTCCAGGGCAGAATCCACCGCTCAGCGCCTGGACGAGTTCGGCGACGTGCTCTTCATGCTGACGAGCGTCGCGCGCAAGCTGGGCATAGACGCCGAGGAAGCCCTGCGGCTGGCCGCCCGAAAGTTTCGTCGCCGGTTCACTCGGATGGAACGGCTGGCCCAGGAGCGCGGCGTGAAGCTGGAGGGCCTTTCCCTGTCGGAGATGGAGCGGCTGTGGGAGGAGGCCAAGGGGTGACTTTGCCGGGCCTGCGCTGCAGACGATACGCTGTGGAGACACATACCCGACCCTGGCACCCAGGAAGGAGGCTGCTATGGCTCAGCGAACGAAGAGCGTCGTGACGCCTGAGCGATTCGCTCAGGGCCTAACGTATGAGCAGTGGCTGGAGGCCATCGACCGCAACGAGGAGCGCTTCCGCGAGAACTACGAGCGGACCGAGCTCTCCGAGGAGGACGTTGGGGCGTTTCGAGAGCTGGTGGCCAGGCCCGACGGGCCCGCCCGCTGCCTCGCCCTGGCCGAGGCCTGGTGCCCCGATGCCTTCCGGGGGCTCCCCGTCGTGGCCCGCATCGCCGAGGCCGCCGGCATGGAGCTGCGCATCTTCTTTCGCGACCAGAACAAGGACATCATGGCCGAATTCCTGAACCAGGGTGAGTTCGAATCCATCCCCACCTTCGTCTTCTACACCCGGGACCATCGCTACATCGCCCAGTGGGCCGAGCGACCGGCCATCGCCAACGAGCAGATGGGTGAGCTGCGCAAGATCTTCGAGGGCCGCCCTCGGGAAGAGGCCATGGCCGACTACATTAGCTTCCAGAACGGCCCCATCTGGGCCAACTGGCGCCAGGAGACCGTCCGGGAGATCCGGGAGCTGCTGGCCCAGCACTGCCGGTAGCGCGGCTCCCACAGCCAGGAAGCGACACCAGGCTCGAGCGAGTTCGGCTCACTATGCCCACGCCGGAACCACGCGACCGGTTCACTCGAAGAGCCTGTTGCCAAAGGG
>JBAUEL010000115.1:0-7579 GCA_049678585.1 Dehalococcoidia bacterium | reverse complement strand
ATGGTACCGGTGCAGTTCAGGCCGATGAGCAGCACGTTCTCAAGGTTAATCTGGTTACGCTTGGCGAGCTCAATGATGGCCTTGGCGTCACACGGCTTGCAGGTCACGGCTACCTTCAGATCGAAGGCACCGTCGAGGTATTCCTTGAGGCAGCGGGCCATGTTGGCGGAAACCGAGTGCAATGCTCCTGCCGTTCCTATTAGCTCGTCAGGATCGCTGATCAGGACGGGGATCCCGTCATACCTGTTGCCATCTCTCGCCTTTACGGCGAGCACGGCGTCGGCCTGGTTACTGTCCAGAACGAACTTGAGGAGCGAGGTAACCGCGCCCCCGCATTCGGCGCTGTCGGCTATCGCCTTGTCTGAGGACCAAGCCCAGTAGAGATCCCCTTTCATCCCTGCACCTCCTCTTTGACAGCGCACACCTTGAACTCCGGCATCTTGCATGTGGGGTCGAGAGCGGGGTTCGTGAGGATGTTGGCGCATGACTCCGAGAAATGGAAGGGCACAAATATAGACCCTTGTGGCACCCGTTCGGTCACCTTGGCGGTGGCCTCTATTTTCCCTCGTCTTGTCTCCAGGACGATCCGGCTCCCGCTCCTGACACCCAGCTTGGTGGCGTCCTCAGGGTTGATCTCGACGTACCCTTCAGGCACCTCGCTATTCAGCGTATCTGTCCTGCGGGTCATCGTGCCTGTGTGGTAGTGAAAGAGGCTCCTGCCGGTGTTGAGGACGTCGGGATAGTCTGCGTCCGGCAATTCTGCCGGAGGCTTGTGCTCTACTGCCTGAAAATGGCCCAAGCCGTCGGCGGTGGGGAAGCTCTGAACGAACATGGTGGGAGTGCCTGGGTGATCCTCCGCAGGGCAGGGCCAGTGAATGCCCCCCGTCTTCTTCTCCAGCCTCTCGTAGGTGATCCCCTTGTACTGGGGGACGCAGCTTCTGATCTCTTCGAATATCTCTGCGGCAGAGGCGAAGTTGAACTTGTCCTTGTAGCCCATCTTCTCCGCCAGGGTGCAGGTGATCCACCAGTCGGGCATCGCCTCGCCGGGAGGGTCGATAACCTTGTTGATCTTCTGGACCCTCCTGTCCACCCAGGCATGGACGCCTTCCCTTTCTACCCAGCAGGCGCTTGGCAGCACCACGTGGGCATGTTCGGCTGTTTCGGTCAGGAATATGTCCTGAACCACGAAGAAGTCGAGATTATCCAGAGCCCTCTTAACGTTCGTAGAGTCGGGGGCAGCCATGACGGGGTTTGTGCCCACCAGGTAGATAACCCGGCAATTGTGAAGGATGTCCATGTAGGTGAGGCCGGGTTGAGTGGGCAGGTCATCGACGCCCCAGGCATTTTGGAAGAAATCGGCGGATTCTTGGCCCACCCGCTTGAATCCAGGATAGAAGACATTGAGGCATCCCATGTCGCCTGTGCCTTCGCCGTTTATCTGCCCTCTGAGGGGGTTCACTCCGGTCCCCGGCCTTCCGATGTGCCCGGTCAGAAGCGCCAGGTCGGCGAGGGCCATCACGTTATCCGTGCCGGTGGTGTGCTGTGTGATGCCTTCGTCGTAGAGGATGCAGCCCCTCTCTGCCTTGGCGTAGGCGATGGCTGCTTCCCTGATCTTCTCCAGAGGCACGCCGGTGATATCCGCCGCGTGCTCGGGGGAAACCGCTGACAGAGCAGCTCGAAGCTCATCGAATCCCGCGGTCCTCGTCTCTATGAACTCTTTGTTCTCAAGGCCCTCAGCAAGGATAACGCTCATCATGCCGTTGATGAGCGCTACGTCCGTGCCGGCCTCCAGTTGGAGGTGGAGGTCGCCCAGGTAGCTTGCGGTCGCGGTCCTTCGGGGGTCCACGACGATGATGGTCGCCCCCTTCCTCTTGGCCCGAAGCACCTTCCTGGCTAGCATAGGGAAGGTCTCTTCAATGTTGGTGCCGGCAACGATTACGCAGTCGGCCTGCTCGATATCGAGCTGAGACGTCTCCATGACGCCAGAGCCCACCGTGGGCAGGAGGCCCGCCACCGTCGCCGAGTGGCAGAACCTTGCGCAGTATTCGATGTTGTTGGTGCCCATGATGACCCGGGCGAACTTCTGCAAGAGGTAGCTTTCCTCGTTGGTGGTCTTGCCGGAAGCGATGGCCCCGAAGGACTCTGGGGGAACGCCCTTCAGCCTCTCAGCGATGAGGCTCAACGCCTCTTCCCAAGAAGCCTCTCTGAACGTGCCATTCTCCCGGATCAAGGGCTTCTTGAGCCGATCCTCACTGTAGAGGAACTTGTAGGCATTCTTTCCCTTGGGGCAGTTTGTCCCTTCGTTGACCGGGTGTTCCTTCCAGGGTTCCTCGCCCACTATCCTGCCGTCCTTCAGCACGAGATACATTCCGCAGCCGCAAGCGCAATAGGGACATATTGTGGGCACATACTGCAAGTTCACGATGCTGCCCTCCCAAACGGACTCGGCCCGAGCTGCTTGATGGTTTGGACGAAGCTGGTGACGGTTTCCGCCACCTTCTGCCCCTCGGAGGCTGAGATCCATTCTAGCCTGAGCCTATCGCCGCCGATTCCCACGGCCTCCAGAAACGGCTTCAACCCCGTCACTCTTCTCCTGGCATTCAGATTCCCTCTCTGGTAGTGGCAGTCCCCTGGGTGACAGCCGCAGACCAGGACGCCATCTGCGCCCACTGTAAACGCCTTGAGCACTAGCCGTTCGTCCACTCTGCCAGAGCACATCACTCTGACTACCCTCAGGTTCGGTGGATAGTGGATTCGTGATGTGCCTGCCAGATCGGCCCCTGCGTAGGAGCACCAGTTGCAGAAGAACCCCACTATGATTGGCTCAAATCCATTCGTTCTTGCCTCAGCTTCATCCATGCTTACCCCTTTCCGATCAGGCCGTGTTCCGCGGCCATTTCGCCTCCCCGCCGCCAGGCCGGAGAGTCGGCTCTCCACTCATGGCCGAGGCTCTCGAGGCGCGCCTGCTCCAGCATGCTCTCTCTGGCGGCGTGGCCAGCTGAGTACCGCTGGCTTCGTGGCCCTGCCTCCACTTCAGTGCAGTCGATCCATGAGGTTGGGCAGGTCGCCTTGGGCGTAGCGGAGGGCGGCCTCGCGGATGTCGCGCACGTCGGTAACAACGGGCTCGATGCCGTATGAGCGCAGGCTCTCGAAGGCCCCCCAGCCCATGCCGCCAGCCAGAAGGGCCTGGCAGTCGGCGATGGTCTCGGCCATGGTCTGGTGCCTGGCCTCTGAGCCGGAGCCGTAGCCGCGCCTCCCTTCCGGGCCGGGTTCGGGATGTGGCTGAGCGGCGAAGCTGTGGTGGCCGGCCTTGGGGCGCGTCTCGCTGCTTACGATCTGGGCACCTTCTATCGTGAGCACGACGTAGTAGGGCGCCCTGCCGAAGTGCTCACTCATGGTTTCACCGTCATCAGAGATCACTGCGATCTTCATCCGGCTCCTCCTCTCGCCAACCAACTCTCTTGGCCAGCCTCACCAGACTCTCCCAGACCCGGTAGAGGTCCAGCAGGACCTGGGCCAGTTCTATGATGAGCGGCTGCTCCTCGCCGTGGCCGCGATGGCCGCGACCCTCCCCGCGTCCTCGACGCCCTTCGTGTTCCATCCCTAATCTCCTTGTTCCGCTGCCCGCTCAGCAGCCCTCGACGCTGTGGCCCGGTGCTACGTTCTGCGGCAGACGCCCTCCACTGAGCAGGGAGGACTATCGCAGCGGCTATCCCGGCCGCAGCAGGTAGTATCCCCTCCCCCCATAGACTGGCCCAGCACGTGGAAAGAGGTGAAGAGCCTTTCCAGTTGCCCGCTGCCGCAGCTCGGGCAACCTGTCGGGTCATTCTCCGCACTGCGGAGGAAGACCTCGTGCACCTCGCCGCAGTCGCGGCAGCGATAGTCATAGATCGGCATCTTGCCCCTCCTCTTTGAGACGTGCGGCCAGGCTCGCAGCGGGCCTAGCAGCGTCTGCTGACGGCCTCCCAGAGCTCCGCCATCCCCCGCGAGGCCGGGCCGTCGGAGAACTCCACTACCGGCATCCCCTGAACGATGGCCTCGTTAACGGCCGTATCGAAGGGGATCCTGAGGGCCACATCGACGCCTACCCGACGGCAGGAGTTCTCGATGCGTCGTGTGCCCTCCTCATCCAGGTCGTACTTGTTGATGCAGACCAGCGCGGCCACCCCAAAATGATGGCAGACCGCCAGTATCCGCCCCAGGTCGTGGATGCCGCTCAGGCTGGGCTCGCTGACGATTAGGGCCAGGTTGGCGCTGGAGAGCGAGGAGATGACCGGGCAGCCGATGCCCGGTGGCCCGTCGCTGAGGATGTAGTCCGCACTCTGCTCCATGGCCATTCTCCTGGCACGCCCCCTCACCGCTGCCACCAGCTCGCCGGAGTTCTCCCGGCCTGGCCCCAGGCGAGCGTACACAAGGGGCCCGTACCGGGTCTCGGAGACGTACCAGTGGCCGCACGGGTCCTCGCGCATGGTCACCGCTTCCCGAGGGCAGACGTGCTGGCAGAGGCCGCAGCGGTCGCAGGCCAGGGGATCGACGCGGAAGTCCTGGATGGCGTCGAAGCGGCACACCTCCAGGCAGAGGCCACAGCGGTCGCAGGCCTCCAGGTCGATGTCGGCCAGGGGCCGGCCCCAGAACTCGTGCGTTTCCCGGACCGTCGGCCGCAGCAGCAGGTGGAGGTCGGCGGCGTCCACATCGCAGTCGCACAGCACCTTGCTCCGCGCCAGCGCCGCGAACGAGGCCGCCACAACCGTCTTGCCGGTTCCACCCTTGCCGCTGAGGACCACGACCTCCCGCATCCCTCACGCTCCCGCCGGTACCAGGCCCCGCGCCTTCTCGAAAAGCTCCTGGAAGGCGGCCCGCCACGATGGCATGCCCGCCGCAAGGGTCACACCGCGGCAGTACAGCTCGGCGATCCGCCTGTCGAAGGGGATCCTGAGCAACACCGGGAGGCCCTGCTCCGCACAGTAGCGCTCCACACCACCGTCTCCGGTGCCGTCGCGGTTGACGACGACCCCGCAGGGAATCGCTAGCTCTCGCGCCAACTCCACGGCGAGGGCCAGATCGTGCAGCCCGAAGGGAGTGGGCTCGGTGACCAACAGGCAGAAGTCGCTGCCGTGCACCGCTTCCGCCACCGGGCAGGCGGTGCCCGGCGGGGCATCGATGATGACTGTCGCGCTGGCGTCGGCCTGCGCCTTGACCGCGCGGATGACCGGGCTGGGCATGGCCTCACCGACGGCCAGCCGCCCATGGACGAACCGCACCCGCCCGGCGTGGCCTCTCTCCACGACTCCCACCTCGCGCCCCTCCTCGCTGATGGCGTCCTCCGGGCACAGGTACGAGCAGGCGCCGCAGCCGTGGCACAGCTCGGCGAAGACCAAGACGGTCCTGCCCATCACCGCAATAGCGTTGTAGACGCAGACTTCCGAGCAGCGGGCGCAGTAGGTGCAGCGCTCATGGTCCACCCGTGGCACCGGCACGCGCACGGGCTCCGAGCGCTCGAAATCGGGCCGCAGGAGGATATGGGCATCGGGCTCCTCAACGTCGCAGTCCAGTAGCTGCACTTGGCCCTGCCCCTCTAGGGACATGGCCAGGCTGGTGGCGACGAGGGTCTTGCCGGTGCCGCCCTTGCCACTCGCCACGGAGAGAATCATCCCGGCATTCCCCTACCTTCGGAACGGAACTCTGGATCTAGGGCGTCCATCGTCGACCGCCACCGGCGCCCCCACCGCCACCGCGGCCGCCTCCACGACCACCACCGCGGCCACCTCCACCGCCGCATCCACCGCCACCGCCGCGTCCACCACCACCCATGCCCCCTCCCATGCCTGGTCTCATGCCTGGTCCCATGCCGGAATAGGGTGCCGCGGATGGCCCGCCTGCCGTCTGCAACTCCCCCCTCCTATACCTCTCCAGGGCCTCCCGGACGCTTCCCGACGCACCGACAATCACCGCAATGCCGGCAGCGGAAAGGGCCTCGTAGGCGTTGGGACCGCAGTTCCCGGTGATGACAGCCTTCACCTCCTCACGGGCGACCGCCTCCGCCGCCTGGATGCCCGCGCCGCCGGGCGCCGCCACCGCCGGATTCTCCAGCACCTCGAAACCCATGCTCTCCGTGTCCACGATGAGCAACAACGGACACCGTCCGAATCGGGGATCCACCTCCGAGTCAAGGTCTGGACCTCTCGAGGTCACTGCTACCTTCATCGAGGTTACCTCCGTTCAGCCGCCGCAAGGCGGGGACAAGGGAAGGGCGACCCCCGCCCTTCCTCTCGGCTACGGTGCCCTATTCTTCCGCGCTGCCGGTTTCAAGTTCGCTGATGCGCTTGTTGATCTCTTCGAGCGCGCCCTGGAAGTATTCGGCCTGCTCCTTGAGCGCGCGCGCTTCCTCCTCCGGCCTCATCGCTGGAGCGTACCCGGGGTCATACGGTGCAGCACCGTAGGGCGTGCCCCAAGCCGGCGCCGACCAGCCGGCACGACCCCAGTCCCAGCCTCGGCCGCCAAAACCGCGACCCCAGCCTCGGCCGCCAAAACGGCGACCCCGGAAGCCCCGGCCGGGAATAGGATTCGCGTAGCCGGGCGCACCGTACCCGCCGCAATAGCCAGCGGATCTGCCGGTCATCGGACCGAGGCCCATCGGCCCAGTTCTATCTCCGAACGGCATGTCGCTACTCCTTTCTCCACATGTGTAGTCTTACTCGTCCTCAGAGAGCCCTACCAAGCAAATCGGTAGAAGCCCCTTCCTCGCCCTCGGCCACCGCCCCGGCCGAAGCCGAAGCCGCGACCCCATCGCCCGAACGGCCCGAAAGCGTAAGGCGCTGCAACGTATCCGTACGGCCCAGGTCCGGGTCCCCGGCCCAATCCGAAGGGAAAGCCTCGGACTGCGGCTCTACCACCATAGGGATTCATGAATCCGGGCATGCCGTAACCTCCACAGTACCCCGCCGCTCTGCCTGTCATCGGACCCAGGCCCACAGGTCCAGTCCTATCTCCTCTCGGCACTTCCACACCTCCCTTCCGGTCGCCTTCCCGCTCCACTGGAGCGGCCGGCCCTACTCCTCACTCTTCTCCGACTCGCTGATGCGCTGTTCAAGCTGCCGCAGATACTTCCTGATGGAGTCGGCCTCGTCCTTGAGGGACGCGATCTCGTCTTCAGCAGTCGGCGGCGCTGCCCAGGGGCTGGCCGAGTAGAGCTACGCCGCCCCACGATTGTCCGCCGCCGTAGCACCAGGGGCCGCGGCCATATCCACGGCCGTACCTCATCCACCCGGGAAGGCCGGTAGCCCAGTACATCCAGCGATGTCCTCTCCGCATCTCTTCCACCTCCTCGTCGAGGGACCTGGGAAATCCCCCGAAGTCCTATTGGCAGTGCTCGCCCCGCATGCGTGTCCCGCACTTGGGGCAGGAGACCGAAGTGCATGGCACACCCCGGTCATGCGGCTGGGTGTGGCCACACTTCGGGCAGCGACAGATGAATGACCCGCCCAGGCGGCGGCCCCGGCCGAGGCCTCCTCGAAGTCCCCCGAACAGGCCGCCTCCGCTACCTCCAACTCGTCGGCTAGACATCGCTCCACCTCTTCCG
>JBAUEL010000114.1:0-8939 GCA_049678585.1 Dehalococcoidia bacterium | reverse complement strand
CAGCCAGGTCGCCCGCGCCGACGGCCGCGACCGCCCGCTCTACGCGGGCCTGATCCTCCACTACGTGCCGCAGCCGCCGGCGCAGAAGTGAGGGCAGTCGCCGACCGCAGGCGGCCAGGTCGTCAGTGGTTATGTCACGCAGGGCGCGGATGGATCGGTCGGGGAGCCACTCCTGAAGCAAGGCCAGGCCCTGGGCGCATTCCTGCCGCCGGCGGTTGTACTCGGAAGTCAGCAATTCGCGGCGGGCCCCCGTATCGGCCACGACGAGGCGGAGGCCCTGGGCCTCTAATGGCAGGGGCACGGGCTCAAAGTCAAGGGTCCGGCAATCGATGTAGAGGGCGTGGTCGGGTAGGCTCAGAGCGGCGGCAAACTGATCCATGATGCCGCAGTTGACGCCTACGAACTCGTTTTCGGCCCGCTGGCCCAGCAGGGCCGCCTCCCGAGGCTCCAGAGCCAGGCCGCCGGCACTGATAAACGCGCCGATAGCCGCAACCTCCAGCGCACCCGAGGAGGCCAGGCCTGCCCCAACGGGGATGTCTCCCTGAAGGCACATGTCCAGGCCCCCCAGCCGGTGCCCCGCCGATTCGAGGGCCCAGGCGACAGCGCGCAGGTAGTTGCTCCAGGGCCGCCGGGCGTCGCGCTCGACCGTATCCAGGGAGAAGACGCTTTCCTGCTCGAAGTCGAGGGAGTACAGGCGAACCTGCCGATCAGTCCGGCGGGCGAAGGCCAGCAGAATGGTCCGGTCGATGGCCACGGGGAGCACCGAGCCCTCGTTGTAATCCAGGTGCTCACCGATGAGGTTGACTCGTCCCGGCGCCTCGGAAAGCCCTTCGGCGGGCCTACCGAAGTGCCTCCGGAAGGCCGACAGCAGCCGCTCCACCCGCTCAGGGCTGGCGGTGGTGGCTAGGTCCGGGGCTCCGCCCACCGGAGCTCCTCCGCCTTCTCCTCGGGGAGGGTATCGTTGATAAAGGTGCCAGCGCCGGTCTCGGAGCCAGCCAGGTACTTCAGCTTGCCCCGGCTGCGATACAGGGGCATCAGCTCGATGTACAGGTGGCAGCCCGGCCTTTCGACGCCGTCGGTGGGGGCCTGGTGCACGGCCAGCATGTAGGGCATGGGGAGGCCCCAGAGGTTGTCGTACTTCTGGAGGACCGTCCGCAGGACGGCGGCCAGGGCCTCTCGCTCATCGCCGGTCAGCGCGGCCAGGGAGGAGCGGTGTGCGCGGCCCAGGATGTGCAACTCGTAGGGGAAACGGGCGGCGAAGGGCACGAAGGCGACCATATCGCCATGCCGGGCCACCAGGCGGCGGCCATCGGCCACTTCGTCGGCGAGGCGGTCGCAGTGGAGGCAGCGGCCGGTGCGCTGATGGTGGGCGGCCTCGGCGGTCAGCTTGCGCTGGATGCGGGGAGGCAGGTGGGGGAAGGCGTAGATCTGGCCGTGGGGATGGGTGAGGGTCACGCCGATCTCCTCTCCCCGGTTCTCGAAGATGTACACGTAGTGCACGTCGCCGCGGGCACCCAGTTCCTGATATCGATCGGCCCAGGCATCCAGGAGATGACGCACCTGGGCCTGGGGCAGGCCGCCGAGGGTGGCGTGGTGTTCGGGCGAGTAGAGGATGACCTCGCAGACGCCCCGGGCGGCGGTGCGGGTCTGTAGCTCGCTGGCGGTGGGTGCGGGTGCGGGGGCATCGGGCCGGAAGCTGGGGAAGCGGTTCTCCAGGGCCACGACCTCGTAGTGCGGGGCGGGCACCTCGGTGGCGAAGGAGGGGTCCCGGGTCGGGCAGAAGGGACAGTACTGCGAAGGCGGCAGGAAGGTGCGCTCCTGGCGTTCGGTGGCCACCACCACCCACTCCCCTACCAGGGGGTTCCAGCGTAGCTCCAGGCTGCCCAGGCCGCGACTCGGCCCGCCCTCCGGGGTGGCGAGGGCGGGGGGCGGACGGTCGAAGGAATAGAAGACCAGGTAACGCCCGTCGGCCTTGATGATTTGGGTCTTCTGAAGCATCTGCTACAGGTGTGGAGCTGCCTAGAGGGCCGCAGGGATGAAGGAGGCGGCCCCGCGTCAGTCTAGCCCAGGGGAGGGGGACCGGCAAGCGGCGGGCTATCGACGGCGCCTCTAGTTCCCATAACGATTATAGATAGTTGTCGATAACGGCGGGCCGCGCCCCAGGAAAGTTCTATGGGACATAGCGTCTGCCCGCCTTGACAGGCTGCCGGGACGGTGGTATCTTATGCAGGCTCCGAGTAGCGGAGGACTCAATCCCCGGTGGACAAGCCCGGCGGGAACCGGAGGTCAAAGGGGAAACCCGGAGACCAAGGGGGAAAGCTGGGGGCGGTTGAAACCGAGGAAGCGGCCCGAGGTTACTCGGGGCGTTTTTGTTTCTTTCCGGCAGGTCGGGAGGGCCGTTGGCCGGGGTCGGACTCCAGCCACTCAGGACGCAGGGTGGCTATGAAAGGCAGGTTGCGGAACTTCTGACGGAAGTCGAGACCATAGCCTACCACGAACTCGTCCGGCACCTCGAAACCCACGTAGTCAATGGGCACGTCCATCAGGCGGCGCACCCGTTTGTCCAGGAGCGTGCAGACGCGCACGCTGGCGGGCCGCCGCGCCCACAGGTACTGGAGCAGGTGGTTCAGGGTCATGCCGGTGTCCACGATGTCCTCGACGATGAGGACGTCGCGCCCCTCGATGTTTTCGTCGAGGTCCTTGAGGATGCGGACGGCGCCGCTGCGGTCGCCCTCGTAGGAGGAGATGGCCATGAAATCGATGGCCAGGGGAAGGGAGAGCTGGCGCATGAGGTCCGCCATGAAGCAGGTGACGCCTCGCAGGACGCCTACCAGGAGGGGCTCCTTGCCAGCGTAGTCCCTGGAGATATGGACGCCCAGCTCCGCCACCCGGCGTTCCAGTTCGGAGGCGCTGATGAGTACGTCGTGGATACCCTCCGCTTCCCATTCGGAGAGGGGGCCGAATCCGTACTTGGCCAGCAGACGCAGGTAGTCCCGCTTGTGGAGGAGTTTCACCCGCACGTGGGGGTACTGCTCCCGCAGCAGGCGGACCTTCCGATGCTTATCGGTGACCAGGGCCTGCTTGAGGGTGGTCAGCTCGACGTAGAGGTCCAGGTCGGGCAGATAGAAGTCAGGGGTGAAGGCCTCCACCACCTGGCCGTCCTCATAGCGGAGGGGGAAGGAGTGGGGCTCGTACTCCCAGGCCACGCCGTAGAAGTCGAGGATGCGGGCGAACTCCTCCTCGCTCTGATGCGCGAAGCGGGTCGTCTCCCTTCCCTTCGACCCGCTCTCTGGCTTAGCGCCTGCCGTGGTGGCACCTCCTGAGAAAGGCGTCCTTCACCTCTGGAGCCCCCGTAGTAGATATTCGACACTCTGCCGTACCGCCGCTGCCAGGGTCTCGGGGGCGCCGTCACGCCGGACGCCGCCGCGGGTAGACATGACGTCATCCAGAAAGGCAACGATGACCAGCAGGACCAGTTGGCGCGCCGCCGCATCCACGTCCATGTCCCGGAGCTGACCATTCTGCACGTACTCGCGCAGGATGCGCGCCTCTGCCTTGGCCCAGCGGCCCACGATGCGCCGATACTCCTCGGTGGCCACACGGTCCTGCCCCATGGCGCCTGTGAACGCCACCCTCAGGAAGTCCCGGTTGCGTTCCATGATATCGAGGCCGCCGAGGGAAATATTGGTCAAGACCTCGAGTGGAGGGCCGGCAACGGAGGCCTGCTCCAGGCCCGCAATAGCCGGGGTGATGCCGCGCTCCTCGAAGAGCGCCTCGAACAGTTCCCGCTTGGAGGCGAAGTGGTAATAGATGGCGGCGTCGGTGATGCCGGCGGCCTGGGCGATGTCGCGGACGCTGGTGCGGGCGAAGCCCCTCTGCGAGAACAAGCGCAGGGAGGCGTCCAGGATCTGCTTGCGGGTCAGGGGGCCGCGGCGTACCTTCCGCAGGCCCCGAACGCCCGACCCTCCAGCAGGGGACCGAGGTGCGGCGGTCACCGCTTCTTTTTTCCTTAGTCTAGCCACCGATTCACAAAGCTTAGCGTTTGCCAAGCAATAGACTAGAACACAGCTTCGAATGTGTCAAACAGCGAACTCTGTCCGGTCCGCTTCATCTGTGTTGATTTGTCTCTGGGACCCTGCTAGGCTAAAGGCCCGAACCATCTAGTCCGAGAGAGGTGGAAGGCCATCACTCTGCGACCCTTCGGGAGGGCGTGGGAACTGCTGTTCCTGCTTACCCTCCGGGAGCTGAAGCTCCGGTATCAGGATACGGTTCTCGGGTTGCTCTGGTCCCTCATCAAGCCCCTGCTACTAGGGGCTGTGCTGTTTGTGGCCCTCAAGACCTTCATCCGCATCGAGACGGAGAACCCCTACTACCTGGTCCTGCTCACCGGTCTGTTCCCCTGGATCTGGTTCCAGACCTCTATCCTTCTGGCGGCGCCCTCTTTTGCCCACAATGGCGCCCTCATCAAGAAGATCCACTTCCCGCGTTTCGTGCTGCCACTTTCTACCGTGATCAACAATGGAGTGCACTTCATTCTCTCCCTGCCCATCCTGGTACTGCTGATCCTGTTCTCAGACTCTCGCCCCTCGGTGAACTGGCTGTTGGGCATCCCCGTGCTCACGGTGGTGCAGTTGGGGATGCTGATGGGGGTGGTGCTGCTGGTGGCCTCGCTGGACGTGTTCTTCCGCGACCTAGAGCACCTGGTAGAGGTCTTCCTGAGCCTGTGGTTCTATGTGACCCCCATCATCTATCCTCTGGATCTGGTGCCGGACAAGTGGCAGCCCTTCATCCTGATCAACCCGCTGGCCTCTCTCATCGAGGGGTGGCGCAGCCTGTTCCTGGAGAACGCCCTGCCGGGCCTGGAGCTGTGGCCGGCGCTCCTCTTCACGGTGGCGGCGCTGGTGGTTGGTGGCGGCGTGTTCCGGCGTCTGGAGGGGGGATTCGCGGATGCATTGTGACGAGGACGCCATATGCCTGGAGGCTGTCTCTAAGCGCTACCTGCTCAGCTTTCATCGCCCCCCCCAGGATATCAAGACGGCTATCCTTCACCTACCCTCGGTGCTTACTCATAGCCGGGCGCGCTGGCCCTTCTGGGCGCTGAGCGATATCAACCTGAGGGTGCGCAAGGGTGAGAGCCTGGGGATCATCGGGCCCAACGGCTCCGGAAAGAGCACTATGCTGCGCATCATAGCCCGCATTACCCCGCCCACCACGGGGAAGCTGGCGGTGCAAGGGCGCATCTCCGCCCAGCTGGAGCTAGGGGCCGGCTTCCACCCCCAGATCAGCGGGCGGGACAACGCCATCCTCAACGGGGTGCTGCTGGGGCTGTCTCTGAAGGAAGCGCGAGAAATGATCCCCGGCATCATCGCCTTCTCTGAGCTGGGCGATTTCATCGACCAGCCCATGCGCACCTATTCTTCAGGGATGTACGTGCGCCTGGGCTTCGCGGTGGCCGTCCATGTGCGGCCGGAGATCCTGCTGGTGGACGAGGTGCTGGCCGTGGGCGATGCTGAGTTTCAGGACAAGTGCTTCGCCCACATCGAGAAGCTGCGGGCCCAGGGGGTTACCATCGTGCTGGTCTCGCACGACCTGCCCGCGGTGAAGCGCTTCAGCGACCGGGTGATCCTGCTGGAGCAGGGGCGTATCACCGCCGACGACAAGCCCGACGTGGTGCTTCACGAGTACGTTTCCCGGCTGTCTCTGCTCAGTCGGGTGATGACGCAGGCCTAGTGTCCGCTGAAGGGAGCTGGGCATCATGATGGTCAGACTGGACTTTGGAGGGCGCGCCGGGCGGGCCCGAGCCCTCAGGGTGGACAGGCTGCCGCGGGAAGGGGTTCAGATCCTGGCGGACCTTCGGCCCGACCTCCCCTTCCGGGACGAGAGCGTGGATGAGGTGTTCTTGGACCGCACCCTGGCACACGTGGACGACTTCGTGGGCACCCTGGAGGAGCTGTGGCGCATCAGTAAGCCCGGCGCCCTGATTCACCTGCGGCTGCCTCACGGCTCGTCCTCCTGGGCGGTGGCGCGAGACCCGCGACACAGCCGTCCCTACGCCCTGGAGACCTTCAACTACTTCGACCCTCGCTACAGGAGCGATGAGTGCGGCAGCAGGGCGGCCTTCCGGGTGGAGCAGTGCCGGCTGCACGTGGCGGGAGCGCGGGGGCAAGCCCGGGGGCTGGCCCTGGCGCGGGGTCTCTTCGCTACCGCTGTCGAGAGGCTGGTCAACCAGAGCCGGGGTATGCAGTACCGCTGGGAGCGCTGGTTCGCGCCGCTCATCGGGGGATTCGAGGAGCTCTCCGTTGTCCTCAGCGTGCTCAAGTAGGTCGGTGCCGCCGGCAGCGGCGGTTGACCTGGACTACTGCATCGATGATTACAAGCCGGGCCGTCACCGCGATAGCGCCTTCTGTTGCCAACGCATCGACCAGGCGGTGCTTTCGGAGGCGTCGCTGGGGCGACCGGAGCGGGTGCTGGACGTAGCCTGCGGGGTGGGGAATCTGGTCGCCGGGCTTCAGGAGCAGGGCTGCGAGGCCTGGGGGCTGGAGGCCTCGGCCAGCATGCTGGGGCTGGGCCGCTGGCTTCAGCCACATGACCGGGTGACGCGAGTGCGAGGCATCGCCGAGGTGCTGCCCTTCCGCGGTGGCTCCTTCGACCGCGTGCTGTGCAAGGGCTCGCTGGATCACTTCGCCGACCCCGCCGCCTTCATGCGGGAGGCCGCACGCATCCTGACACCCGATGGTCGCCTGGTCATCGCCCTGTCCAACTACGAGAGCCTCTCCTGCCATGTGGGGCAGGGGTTCTATAGGGTGCGGCAGGCTCTGGGCATTCCTTTCCCCCGCGGCGGGCTCTACTGGGTGCAGCCGCCCGACCACACACTCAAGGGAGACCTGCGCTTCGTACGAGGCCTGGGCGACGGATACTTCCGCCTGGAACGCTGCTACGGGGTGTCCCTTCTGTGGCTGTTCGGACCGTGGGGTGACATCGTGGACGGGCTGCCCCTCCGGCTGGCCTGGGCTATGATGGCCTTCCTGGACCGCGCCGCCTATCGCCTGCCGGGAGCCGCTGACATGATCGTGTCCGTGTGGCGACCGCGGGGCCCGAACCCGGAGCCCGCGCCATGAATCTGCAGACTGCCGGGCTCCCGGGCGTTGATCTCCACTACGATCTGGAGGACGACATCCCACCGCCTCCCTACCGGCGCGATACGCGCTTCGTCTTCGCGCGCCTGGCCCGGGCGGTGCTTAACGAGGTGGTGGCCGGGGGCCCGGGTCGGGTGCTGGACGTGGGATGCGGCTACGGCATCCAGCTCCGGCGTCTGTACGCCAGGGGCTGCGAGCCCTGGGGGCTGGACGCTTCGGCCGCCCTGCTGAGGTACTGCCGGAGGCAGGCCGCCGAGCACGGCGCCTCGCTCGTCCTGGTCCACGGGGTGGCGGAACGCCTGCCCTTCCGGACCGCTTCCTTTGACCGGGTGATCTGTCAGGGGTCGCTGGACCACTTTGCCCAGCCCAGGGCGTTCATGTCGGAAGTGGCGCGCATCCTCAAGCCCGAGGGCCGCGCTATCATCGCCCTGGCCAACTTCGACAGCCTCTCCTGCATCGTGGCCCGTTGCCTCTATCGCGCCAAGGAGGCGCTGAACCTGCCCCTGCGGAGGGACCATCGCCCCTTCTGGCAGGTCCCGGACAACCACACCTTTAAGGGCAACCTAAGGGTGCTGGAAGGCCTGGGGAGGCCGTGGCTGGAGCTGGAGCGCTGCTACGGCATCTCCCTGCTGTGGTTGCTCACCCGCTGGAGCCTGTTCGTGGAGGCGCTGCCAGAGGACACGGCCCGGGGGCTGCTGAGAACAGCGGACCGCATCGCCTATCGCCTGCCGAAAGCCGCCGATATGATCGTTTCGGTCTGGCGGCCACGGGCTAAATCCTGGTACTGACCGGCACGCTGTCTGGGGTTCACCGATGTTCGAAGAGCTTACGCAGGATTACCCTATCTACGCTCGCTCTACGTTCCTGCCGGAGCCCCGGGGGAACTGGCGGCAGCGCTGGACAACCCGGTTGGACCGCTTGCGGGTCGTCCTGCTCGTCAAGAACTGGCTTCCGGTCCTGCTGTACCGGTTGAGGGTATGGTGCCGTCGTCACCATGTGCCGGTTCTGCCCTACGCGTGCGATCTTCTGGCACGTGCTGGCTGGAACGTTTACATCGGCGACCACGCCGAGATCGGGCCGGGACTGTATCTGGCGCACGGGAACGTAGTCATCGACGGCATCGTGACCATCGGCCGCAACTGCCGGATCAACCCGTGGGTAAGCATCGGGCTCAGCAACAGCGTACGGCTGGGCTTCAGCTTTCGAGGCCCCACCATCGGCGACAACGTCTCCATCGGCACGGGGGCAAAGGTGCTGGGGCCGATCACTGTGGGCAACAACGTGAAGGTCGGGGCGAACGCCGTGGTCATCGCGGATGTCCCCGATGGCGCCACGGCCGTCGGCGTGCCGGCGCGGGTGGTCAGCAGAAGCGCTCCCTCAACGGCGAGCGATCTGGCCAGCAGCGACGGGCCAAGAGACGCCTAGCCTCTCAAGGTCGGCGTTTGCGGCATATGGCGGGCCAGGCTGAGTGATCGTGCTTGACAAGCTCCTTCCCCCCCACCTCCTTCGCCTGCTCTCCAGGTCCGGGCTGCCGCGCGACCTGGTCTGGATCACGCCCTTCCTCGCCCAGAGCGGCCAATTCAAGACCCGGCAGGCCGCCCACCTGGCCCGCGAGGGCACCGGCAGTGTCCTGGACCTGCGAGAGGAGGAGGACCACGACCGGGCGACCCTGGCCAGGGCAGGCCTGCACTATCTTCACCTGCCGGTAACCGACGGGGAGGCACCATCCCTGGAGCAGCTCTCGCGGGCGGCCGTTTGGGTGCTGGCCGAAACAGCCCAGGACCGCAAGGTGCTGGTGCACTG
>JBAUEL010000113.1:0-2328 GCA_049678585.1 Dehalococcoidia bacterium | reverse complement strand
CGGAAGATGCGCACGCGCCGCCGGGGCTCGCGGCCGGCGCTGCGGGAGGCGAGGTCATAACGCTGGGCCATCTGGTGCTGCAGGCGGCGAATGTAGGCGTTCTGCGGCGAGAGCTCCACCGTCTCCTCCCGGTCCATCACCTGGGAGATGGCCTCCTCCGCCTCCTGAAGGGCCCAGGATACAGGGTCCAGACCCCGGCGGGCCGTCTCCCGCATGGACAGCAGGCACTGCTCCATCTGGAAGATGGTGTTGCTCCTGAGCACGTAAATGGGGATGCCCCGGGACTCTGCCTCTTGCAGGGCCTGCGGCTTGCGCCGGTAGTAGCTGCGCAGGGTGACCACAGTGTCGGCGTCGGCCAGCTCCTCCGCGATGGTGGCGGGGGAGGCCGTCCCCCGAATGGCCTGCTCCAGCCGCTTGCGGGAGATGCCAAAGGGGTAGAGGCGCCGCGGCGGTTCCAGGGGTTCCGCCCCCCGGCGCTCCAGGGCGCGGACCTCCTTCGCCAGCTCGCTGGCGGGCACCACCCGCACCTCACCCTGCTCATCCAGCTCCCGCACCTCCGAGGCCACGTCGTATCCCCGCAGGATGGCGTCCACCGTCTCTGCCACGTCCTTGTGCATGGCCACCCGGTCCCAGGTCTGGATCTCCACCACCACGTCGAAGGTGGGCGGCGCCTTCCGCTCCAGGATGGACTTCCGGGTGCCCCGACGCCGCGCCTCCTCGTCCCCCAGGGTCACCGACTGGATGCCCCCGATGAGGTCCGAGAGAGTGGGATTCATCATCAGGTTCTCCAGCTCGTTGCCGTGGGCGGTGGCCACGAGCTGCACCCCCCGCTCGGCTATGGTGCGGGCGGCCGCTGCCTCCAGCTCCGTGCCGATCTCGTCGATGACAATGACCTCGGGCATGTGGTTCTCCACCGCCTCGATCATCACGGCGTGCTGGAGGCTAGGGGTGGGCACCTGCATGCGCCGGGCGCTGCCGATGGCGGGATGGGGGATGTCCCCGTCGCCGGCGATCTCGTTGGAGGTATCCACGATGACCACCCGCTTATTCATGTCGTCGGCCAGCACCCGGGCCACCTCTCGCAGCATGGTGGTCTTGCCCACGCCGGGTCGCCCCAGCAGCAGGGTGCTGCGGCCGGTGCGGATGAGGTCCTCGATGACCTTGATGGTCCCGAAGATGGCCCGCCCCACCCGGCAGGTGAGCCCCACGATGCGACCCCTGCGGTTGCGGAAGCAGGAGATGCGGTGCAGGGTGCGCTCGATCCCCGCCCGGTTGTCGCCCCCGAACTCGCCGATGCGGGAGACCACGTAGTCGATGTCCGTCTCGGTGACCTCGGCGTCGCTGAGGATAAGCTCCCGGCCTGCGTAGCGGGCCTCGGGGAGGCGGCCCAGGTCCATGACCACCTCCAGGAGTTCGTGTTTGTCGCTGCGCTGGCGCAGTGGGCCCGATGTGTGAGGCGGCAGCGCGTCCAGGAGGGCGTCCAGGTCGTCAGTGATCTGCTTCTGCAAAGGCATGTCCGATATCAAGATAAGGAAGATTTGGTACCGGCGACGGCCAGCTCGGCCACCTTGACCGGAATCACGGTGCGCCGGACCAGCAGGGCGTACTCGCCGCTCTTCCGGAAGCCCATCCTGGAGAGCCGTCGGCCCAGACCCTCGGCGTACTCCGGCAGCAGGGAGTAGAGACGCCGCGAACGCCCCAGCTGCGTCAGGGCCCCCGCCAGCAGGTCGCTCAGCCCTCTTTCCGACGGGTGCACCAGCAGGTCGAAGCAACCGGTGTCGCCATCCGAGCTGACGCGAACCCAGGCCGCCAGGCGACCCCCTCGCTCCAGGACGAGCTGGCTAGCGCGACGCGGGGCGGGGACGCGCTCCTGAGCGGCCAGCCACTCCCGAAAGGTAGCAGCCTCTACGCGGCGCACTGGCTCGGGCACCGCCGCGTTGTAGAGCTGGAAGAGAGGGTAGCGGTCCTCCAGACGGCGGCGGCGCAGCCCCAGCCGCGAGGCAGCATCCCTGTCCACAGCCGGCGCCCCGGCCCGCTCGTACAGCTCCTCCTTCAGGTAGCGCATGAAGCCCGCCCGACATACCGCGGGCAGGACCTCGCTGCGCGCATCCAGCCGCAGGAACACCTTCTCCGCTCCCGCCCTGCCTGCGTCGTGCACGGCCTGGTCCAGCAGGCTCAGGAGGACGCTGGGGTCGTCCTCGGCGGCGTCGATGAGGCAGTCCAGCTCCCAGGCCAGTCGCGAGCCCCGCCGGCGCGCCGAGAGGAGCCCCCGCAGGGTGGCCCCCCGCACGCTGATCCAGGTGTGACGGCCCGTGGCGAAGGAGAACC
>JBAUEL010000112.1:0-8859 GCA_049678585.1 Dehalococcoidia bacterium | reverse complement strand
GCTTCCTCCTCGCCGCGATATTGTCGCAAGGGTAGTTTACCACCCCGAGCGGCGCCTTCTATAGGGAGCTATGGGATGGAACCACGATCTGGAAGCGTTTGAGCGCTCATCTCCTAGAGATAGTCGGGCGGCAGCGTATGCGGCCGCCCGAATGGTCAGCCGCCGGACGGCTGGTGGCGGGGTGGTTAGGGACCGGCGGCGAGAACCCTATGCTAGCCCTACCCGGGCCCGGGCGGCACCCGCCGGGGGCGGCCGACGGGGAGCGTCCCTGCTCGGACGCCAACCGACTCCCCGGCGGGTGCCATGTAACTCCTGCACGAAAACCTCGACAACATCACGAGCACCCGCTGGTGCTCCCGCAATTCTCACATCGATAGCAGGTGCCGTTGCGCACCATGATCCAGCCGCAGTTCGCGCAGGCAGGGGCGTCGCTGTGCCCGTTGCCTGCGGTGGCGTGCATCTCGCCGTCCCCGGCCATCAGACGGGCCCGCACTTCCGGGCTCAGGATGCCTAGCTCCGCCTTCTCGTCCTCGTCCAGGAACTGGGAGGCCATCCAGCGGAAGATGTAGTCCACCACCGACTGCGCCACCGGGATCTCCTGGCTTTCCGTGCGGCCGGAGGGCTCGAAGCGCATGTGGCTGAACTTGTGTACCAGGTCGATGAGGGGCACGCCGTACTGGAGGGTCAGGGAAATGGAGGTGGCGAAGGCGTCCATCATGCCGGAGATGGTGCTTCCTTCCTTGGCCATGGTCAGAAACACCTCGCCCGGAGAGTCGTCGGCGTACATGCCCACGGTGATGTAGCCTTCGTGCCCCTCGATGGAGAACTTGTGGGTGATGGAGCGCCTGGTCGCAGGCAGGCGACGCCGCACAGGCTTGGCCTCTGGAGCGCTCACCTGCTGCCCTGGGCCCTCCCTGCACGTGCTGAGGGGCTGCACCCTCTTGGAGCCGTCCCGGTAGATGGCGATGGCCTTGAGCCCGTGCCGCCACGCCTCCACGTAGGTCTCCATGACGTCCTCGACCGTGGCCTCCGCAGGGACGTTCACGGTCTTGGAGATGGCTCCTGAGATGAAGGGCTGCACTGCCCCCATCATCTTGATGTGGCCCATCGCTTGAATGGCCCGAGCGCCGTTCTCCGCCCGGAAGGCGCAGTCGAACACCGGCAGGTGCTCCTCCCGCACGTGCGGCGCCCCCTCGATGGCCCCTCGCTCGTCCACGTGCCGCACGATCTCTTCGACCTGCGGCTGGTCGTAGCTCAGGGTACGCAGGGCGCGCGCCACTGTGGTGTTCACCATCCTCAGCATGCCGCCGCCCACCAGCCTCTTGTACTTCACCAGGGCGATGTCCGGCTCTACCCCCGTGGTATCGCAGTCCATCATGAAGGCGATGGTGCCGGTGGGCGCCAGCACGGTGGCCTGCGCGTTTCGATACCCGTGCTCCTCGCCCAGAGCCAGGGCGCGGTCCCAGGCATCCTGCGCCGCCGACAGCAGCTCCTGCGGGACCAGGTCTGCGTCTAGCTGACGGGAGGCCTCCCGGTGCCCGGCGATGACCCCCAGCACGGGCTCTCGATTCGCCTCGTACGCGGCGAACGGGCCCTTGCGCGCGGCGATGGCCGCGGAGGTGGCGTATGCGTGGCCGGTCATGAGGGCGGTGATCGCGGCGGCGTAGGCGCGGCCCGCCTCGGAGTCGTAGGGGAGCCCCAGCGACATCAGCAGCGCCCCCAGATTGGCATAGCCCAGGCCGAGCTGCCGGAAGTCGTGAGCGTTTCGCTCGATGGCCGGCGTGGGGTAGCTGGCGTTGCCCACGATGATCTCCTGCGCCCAGATCATCACCGCCACGGCCCTGCGGAAGCCTTCCACGTCGAAGCGGCCGCCCTCGTCCAGGAACCTCATCACGTTAAGCGAGGCCAGGTTGCAGGCCGAGTCGTCCAGGTGCATGTACTCGGAGCAGGGGTTCGACGCGTTGATGCGCCCGGAGTTGGGGCAGGTGTGCCAGTTGTTGATGGTCGTGTCGAACTGCATGCCGGGGTCGCCGCACTCCCAGGCGGCCTGGGCGATGCGCCGCAGCAGGTCACGGGCGTTGGCCACCTCCAGGATTTCGCCGGTGGTGATGGCCCGCAGGGGCCAGTCGCTTCCCTCCAGGGCCGCCCGCATGAACTCGTCGGTCGCCCGGACCGAGTTGTTGGCGTTCTGGTACTGCACGGAGACCCAGGTCTCGCTGTTGAGGGAGAGGTCGTAGCCCGCCTCGCCCAGGGCGTAGGCCTTGCGCTCCTCCTTCGCCTTGCACTCGATGAACTCGACGATGTCCGGGTGGTCAGCGTTCAGGATGACCATCTTGGCGGCGCGCCGCGTCTTGCCCCCCGAACGGATGCAGCCGGCGATGGAGTCGGCACCCCGCATGAACGACACCGGCCCGGAGGCGGTTCCCCCGGCCGACACCCGCTCCTTCGAGGAGCGCAGCCGCCATAGGTTTACCCCGGACCCCGAGCCGTGCTTGAAGATCATCCCCTCCGTCCGGCACCAGTCCAGGATCGACTCCATCGTGTCATCCACGGAGAGGATGAAGCACGCCGAGCACTGCGGCCGCTCCTCCTGGCCCACGTTGAACCAGACCGGGCTGTTGAATGCCGCCTTCTGGTTCACCAGGAGATGGGTCAACTCGTCGGCGAAGGTCTCGGCCTCCTCCTGGGAGGCGAAGTAGCCGTCCCGCTGCCCCCACTCGCTCAGCGTGCGCACCACCCGCCCGATGAGCTGGCGCACGCCGCTCTCCCGCTGGGGAGTGTTCAGGGGCCCCCGGAAGTACTTCGAGGCCACCACGTTAGTGGCCGTCTGCGACCAGAACGCGGGCACCTCTACGTCCTGCTGCTCGAAGATGGTGCTGCCGTCCTCGGCGGTGATGCTGGCGGTGCGCCTCTCCCACTCGATCTCCTCGAACGGGTCGACCCCGGGCTTGGTGAAGTACCGCTCGATATCGAGGTCGGCC
This sequence comes from Dehalococcoidia bacterium, assembly GCA_049678585.1. Taxonomy (GTDB): domain Bacteria; phylum Chloroflexota; class Dehalococcoidia; order DSTF01; family CAZFGZ01; genus CAZFGZ01. Next base: position 5,878 of record JBAUEL010000112.1, on the reverse strand, counting down.
AGTTGCTGCTTACGGGCGGGGATGATGACCATGGGACGGTCTCCTTCTCGAAGGCCGACGCCGTCGGACAAGCCACGCCGACGGCGCCAGCGAGGGTTGCTTTCCTAAGGGGCGGTCTTTGTACCGGCCTCCAGCCGCCTCCTGTACTCCTGCCAGCGCCTCCGCAGCCTCCTGAAGAACTCGCGGCGCGGCACCGCCAGCAGGGGCGCCTTCTGCTCCGGTCGCCGACCCGTCTGGTCCGCCAGGAACGCCTCGAATCCCTCTACGGACTGGGGCGTCTCCGCCATCCACTCCAGGCAGCGGATGCGCTCCGCCAGGGGCCAGCGCTCCTCAGGCGCGCTGGCCTCGCCCAGCTCCTCCCGCAGCGCCGCCAACTCCTCGGCCAGAAAGCGCGCCGGGTCCGCAGGCGGCGACTCTGTTCGCCTCATGGCTCCACCCTGGCCGCCGGGAAGCCCTGGAACGGCTGCTCCTTCAGGAGACCCAGCCTGTAGATCGACGTCCGGCCGTCCCCGGGCATGCCCATCTTGAAGATCATGCGCTTGTCGGAGAGCTCCAGGATGGTGCCGCTCTCGAGCTCCAGGCTGAGGGTCTCGCGATGACGGTCCAGCATGCTCAGCTCGCGCTCCGGCCACATGGTGACCTCCTGGCGCTCGCTGTTCAGCTCGCAGGGCCCCTCGGCGATGAGCTCGCCCGCCGCGTTACGAAGCTTCCCGTGCTGCCTCACGGCTACCTCCTTGGCTTCTCTAGCCCGACCGTCGCCCCTGACGGCTTCGCGCCTGTGGCCCCTCCTGCCCGGGCAGGGGCTTCGGCGGTGCCTCAGGCGGCGGGACCTTGCGAGGCCGGCCCCGCCGCCGAGACCGGGCGACGGGCCGTACCCGTCGGCTGAGGGTCTCGAGCTGCTCGCGCGGAAACAGAGTCGGCTGGTCCATGCCGGCGCCCGGAGAGACCCCCGTCGCGGCCAGCGCCTCCATCTCCTCCTTCAGCGCGTCCAGGTCTGCGAACTCGCGGTACACGCTGGCGAAGCGGATGTAGGCGATGTGATCGAGCTGACGCAGGTGATCCATCACCAGCTCGCCGATCCCCTCCGTGGGCACCTCCGGCAGGCCCTGGCTGCGCAGGGTCGCCTCGATGTCGTCGGCCACCGCCTCCACCATGCCGGCGGGCAGGGGCCGCTTCTCGCAGGCCTTGCGCAGGCCTGTCAGCAGCTTCTCCCGCGAGAACTCCTCCCGGCGGCCGTCCTTCTTGACCACCATGAGGGTAGAGGTCTGGATGCGCTCGTAAGTGGTGAAGCGCTGGCCGCAGGATAGGCACTCGCGGCGCCGCCGGATGCCGTCCTCGGCGTCCCGCGAGTCGGTGACCCTGGTCTCGGCGAAGTCGCAGTAAGGGCAGCGCATGGTCCTGTTCCTTCCCTCGCCGGGCATCTCCCGGCGCGGGCTATCAAACTAGCACAAGATGTAGTAGATGTCAAGACTCTTTTTCCATATATTGCGTCGGTTTGGTCGGAATTCAGCGCCTCGCCAACCGCCTGTCCGCTCAGCCGAACGAGATTTTGGGCGCTGCTCTCGATACAAATGGATGGGGAGATCGTTCAAGTATTGGAAGGTGGCTGTGCCTTTCCCCCTCTGGGGTACGTACCACGCCGCGTTCAGATTTCGGCGTACCGGTCGACGATCTAATGGAGAGAGTGGGAAGCCCGCTCTCAATCACAGATAAGGGCAAAGCACTCGAAAGGGTGCGACGCAAAGCCACGGGCCTACGGCCTTTTGGCGCTATGGTAGCCGGGCTGCCGGAGTGATGGATATTCATAGCCGCAGTATCGGGGTATCTGAACTCCGGGCGCGGCTGGCCAGCACTTTGGAGGCAACGTGACCATGCAGCGCCGAAGCCAGCGCGGGCAGAGCCTGGTGGAGTTCGCCCTCGTCTTGCCGATCTTGTTGATCTTGGTCTTGGGCATCGTCGACTTCGGCATGGGTCTGCGGGCTTATGTGACGCTGACCAATGCCACCCGCGAGGGGGCACGCTTCGCCGCGGTGGGGAACCCCGCCGGCACTTACCCGGCGGACTGTACGGGCAGCTCTAGCGACAGCGCCGTCGGCAGGGTGTGCACGACCCTCTCAGGCCTCGACCTGGACGGGGTGCAGACCGTGAGCGTCGACTACCCGGACGGGCAGCTTCCGGGGAATTCGGTCGTCGTCTCGGCCGACTACCAATACGAATTCATCACCCCACTCTCGGCAGTCGCCGGTTTCTTTAGCGGTGGCTCCTTCACCGGACAGCTAGACCTCTCAGCCACCAGCGATATGCGCTTGGAGTAGCTCATGGACACTGCACAGATCTCACACAGGACTCTCACGCCGCGCCGGCGGCGCGTCCCGAGGGGGGAGCGAGGCCAGATGCTCGTCCTCGTCGGCTTCGTGCTCTTCCTGATGCTCGGCCTGGCCGCCATGACGGTTGACCTGGGCGCCTACATGGGGGACCGGCGGGACCTCCAGAACGACGTCGACGCGATGGCCCTGGCTGGTGCCCGTGACCTTCCCGACGAGGCGGCAGCCGTGTCCAGCGCGAACGTCTGGGCAGTGAAGAACGGCATCGTGCCCGGCGACAGTGATCTAGACAACGGGGAGATCGACTCCATCGAGGTATACCAGCAGAGCCTGCCGGACGAACCCAACCCACGTGTCAGTGTCACCCTGAAGCGGAACCACGGCTTCATCTTCGCCAGGGTCCTCGGGATCTCCTCGGGGACGGTGGAGGCGACCGCCTCGGCGGTCAAGACCTCGCCCGGCGGCGGTACCGGGGTGCTGCCGTTGACCGTCAAGGAGGAGGATGTCCCGCCGCCCCCGGGATTCGGCGAGCAGGTGGTACTCAAGTATGACGCTCAGAATGTCGAGACCGGCAACTTCGGACCGGTGCGGATTGATGGCTCAGGAGCCTCCGTTTACGAGGACGGCATGAAGTATGGCAGTGACTCCGTGGTGTGTGCTGACACTACGACTGCCGGCGAGTGTCAGGAGACATCCCCAGAGTGCGACGGCCCCGAGTGCCTCACCGAGCCCGGGAACATGACCGGCCCCACCAGCGACGGCATCGACCACCGCATGGACAACACCGCGGACGAATGCAACGACTTCACCGGTGACAACGGGGCGTTTGTAGACAACGGCGACGGCACTCACTACCTGAAGCCGGAATGCAACCCCTTCCTGGCCGGCGGCGAAGACAGCTTGCGGGTCGTCCTCATCCCGATCATCGACGAGCTGTGCAACGGGAGTTGCGAGGTGACCATCAAGGGGTTCGCCCTCTTCTACTTGGAGGGCTACGACTCTGGCAAGTGCTCGGGCAACGACTGCGAGATTAAGGGCCGGTTCGTAAAGGCCCATGTCAACGTCGGCGCCCTGACCGGCGTCTACGACTCCGACGGCTCTATTCAGTTTGTCCGGCTGGTACAGTAGCCAGCCAGCGCCGCTACTCCCCTCCTGGCGCGGCACGATCATCCCTGCGCGAGTTCCCAGAGTAGCAGAACAGCTTGTGCGTACCAAGCCACGGGCCGCCATGTTCTGCCGGTTCTGGCCCGCGTAGTGCGCGGACGTGCTCGATACCAGATTCCACCCCGGCACGCCGATGTTAATAAATGGAGACAGGCCGCGTCGGCTGGGCGCGGGCTAGCCTGTCTGTTTGTCGGCAGGGGAGCGATGTTTCGGCGAGCCAGGTATCAGCGCGGCCAGAGCTTGGTGGAGTTTGCACTGCTGCTCCCGCTGCTGCTGATTATCATGCTGGGAGTCCTCGACTTCGGGCGGGTGTACTTCGCCTACGTCTCCGTAACCAACGCCGCCCGCAACGGCGCCCACTACGCCTCCGCCACCACTGAGAAGGCTGGCGATCTGGACGGCATCCGCGGAGCCGCGCTCGCCGACACCGAGAACCTCCTCAACACCTCGCCCACCAACCCGGCCGTGTCGGCGCAGACGGGGTTGGACTCCCAGGGGAAGACGTACGCCTCGGTCACCGTCAGCTACACCTTCGAGACGATGTTCCCATGGCCGGGGATCCCCGACTCTGTGGATATGCAACGGACCGTGCGCATGAGGGTGGCAGAATGAGCGGAGTGGGACGGACGGCTCGCCTCGGCGAGAGGGGGCAGGCCCTGGTGGAATTCGCCATCGTCGGCCTGGCCTTCTTCATCGTCGTGTTTGGCATGATCGATGTAGGCCGCGCCGTGTGGAACTACAACACCCTCGCCCAGGCCACCCGCGAGGGAGGCCGCTATGCCATCGTGCACGGCGAGCTGTCCTCCGATCCCAGCGGCCCGGGCTCCCCTCATTACACCCCACCTGACGAGGACGCCAAGGTCACCGAGACGGTGCAGCAGTTCGGCGCGGGGCTCGACGAGTCGCGCCTGACTGTGGAGGCAGAGTGGCCAGACGGGTCCAATGAGCTGGGCAACCGGGTGAAGGTGACCTCCCACTACAGCTACGCGCCCATGTTTGGCGGCCTCCTGGGCTTGCCCTCGGTCACCCTGACCAGCTCGTCCACCATGGAGATCGCGTACTAGCGGGAGGGGACCCATGAGACTCCTTCGAAAACTCCGCTGCTGGCGCCAAGAACGAGGACAGGTCGTGATCATCATGGCGGTGACGGCGACGGCCCTGGTGGGGCTCATCGGGCTGGTCGTCGATGGGGGCCACTTCTACGCCCAGCGCCGCCAGGCCCAGAACGCCGCCGACGCCGCCGCCCTCGCCGGGGCCTTCCGGCTGTACGAGGGGGAGAGCGCCGCTGTGGCCACCAGCGCCGCCTTCGACTACGCGCAGCAGAACGGCTACGGCGGCGAGGATGTCGTCACCGTGAACATCCCGCCCCTCTCCGGCGAGCACGTCGGCGACCCCGTCTACGTCGAGGCCATCGTGGAAGAGGAGCCCGACTCCTTCTTCATCCACGTCGTCCTGACCGCCAGCAAGAAGGTCAAGGGCAGGGCCGTAGCCGGCACCGTGCCCATACCCAAGGACTACGCTATTCTGGTCCTGGACCACGACGACTGCGACGCCTTCCTCCAGGGCGGCAGCGGGGACCTGTACGTCGCAGGCGGCGGCATCATGGTCAACTCCGACTGCCCGGACATGGCCTTCCACAAGGAAGGTACTGCCAGCCAGATCGTCGCGGATGGCGACATCGACGTTCACGGAGGCTGCACCATTTCCGATCCGGACCTCGTAACGCCTGACCCGAACTGCTCGGTCCCCTTTACGACCCCTGACCCCTTCGCCGACCTTGTGCCGCCCTTCGACGCTGCCAATCCGCCCAACCCTCCGCCGGCTCCCGCTCCGGACTCGCCGGGCACGCCCGATGACCCCGAGACCTGGCTCATCACCGAGACTCGGACCATCCAGCCGGGTGTCTATTATGGGGGTCTGCTCCTCGAGGGCGGGGGCACGGTCACCCTGCAGCCCGGCATCTATGTCATGGCCGGGGGCGGCTTCACCAAGAAGGGGAACATCGTGGTCCAGGGTGACGGCGTCTTGATCTATGCGACGTATAACCCCTACGAGCCCACCGGCGACGGCGAGGGCAAGCCCTTCCTCCTGGAGGGCACCGGCACGATCGAATTGACCGCCCACACCTCGGGTCCCTACCAGGACATCCTCTTCTGGCAGGACGAGGCGATCACCGACACTTTCCGCCACGCCGGTAACGCTGAGGCCTCGGTGGGTATTATCTATGTCCCCGGCGCCACCCTTGAAGTCGCCGGAGGCGCGAGGATCGGCAGTACCCAGATCATCGCCCGAGACTTCTACAAGACCGGCAGCTCAGATGCGACAATCACCTACCACAATTTCGTGGACCTCACGGGGCCCCTGGTCTTCTTGGTAGAGTGAGGCGCCCT
>JBAUEL010000111.1:0-28180 GCA_049678585.1 Dehalococcoidia bacterium | reverse complement strand
GCCGAACTCATGGATGCGGATAGCCTTCACCCTGACACCTCCGAGAGGTTCGCCTTGTACGCGCCTGCGGACTCTACGCGGCCCTCACCCCGTATGATAGGTTCTGCTTCGGGGGTGTCAATCGTCGCCGGGTGGGCCGCCCGCGACTTCCGGCAGGCGAGCGCCCGTCGAGTGGGATGGAACGGAAGGAGGCTTCAACGGCGCGCCCGCCGTCCGGACGTGGTATGATCCGACCCGACGCAGGAAAGGAGGTCAGTGCCATGAAGGTGAAGTGGCTGGGACACGCCAGTTTTCTGCTCACCTCCGAGGGTGGGGTCAGGATCCTCACCGACCCCTACACCCCCGGGATGTACGGCCTGGACTACGGGCCCATCTCCGAGACGGCCGACATCGTCACCGTGAGCCACGACCACGCCGACCACAACAACGTGGCTGCGGTGCAGGGGAATCCTCAGGTCGTGCAGGGGACAGGCAGCCATGAGGCCCGGGGCGTGCGATTCAAGGGCATCGCCACGAGCCACGACCAGGCCTCGGGAAAAGAGCGCGGGTCCAACACGATCCTCTGCTTCACCCTCGACGACATCAACGTCTGCCACCTGGGGGACCTGGGGCATGACCTGGACGACCGCACCGTTGCCGACATCGGCGACGTTGACGTGCTGCTCATCCCGGTGGGCGGCAACTTCACCATAGACGCCGCTGCCGCCGACCGGGTGTGCAAGCGCCTCAACCCCACAGTGGTCATCCCCATGCACTTCAAGAATGACCGCTGCCCGAACTTTCCGGTCGCCGGGGTCGAGGAGTTCCTGCGAGGGCGTCAACCCGTCCGAACCCTCGGTGAGAGCGAGGTAGAGCTGAAGAAGGGGCAGCTTCAGGCGGGGGAAACCATCGTGCTGAAGCCGGCCCTGTAGCGGCTGGCAGGGGAGGTACTACGACTGCAGGGGCGGTAGCCGTCCCTCTACATAGTCCTTCATCAGGCGCAGGGCATCCTCGGAAGCCATCGTCTGTAAGAAGCAGTCCTGCTCCAGTTTGAGTGCATCCATGAGGGGAAGCTGGCTTCCCTGGTGGATGCATTTCTTGATCATGGCCACGCTGACGGCGGGCCGCTCCGCGAGGACCCTGGCGAACTCGAGAGTGTGCGGCATGAGATCCTGAGGGTCCAGGGCCTTGTGGATGAGCCCGATGGCCTCGGCCTCGTCGGCCTCCACGACCTTTCCCAGGAGGATCATCTCCAGGGCCTTGCCGTTGCCCAGCAACCGGGGCATCCGTTGCGTGCCGCCCGCCCCCGGGAGGATGCCTACTTGCGCCTCGGGCAGACCGATGACGCCTAGCCTGGCCATGAACCGGAAGTCACAGGCCAGGGCCAGCTCGCAACCGCCTCCCATGGCCGTGCCGTTGAGGGCCGCGATGACCACCTTGGGCATGGACTGAAGCTTGTTGAAGGCCTGATGGGTGGCGTGCAGCTCGTCGGGGCGGAACGCCGGAGCCTGCTGGAGGCCCTGGCTGGCCTGCACCAGCTCCGCGACGTCGTAGTGCATGACAAAGACGCCTTCCACGCCGCCGCTGGTGAGCACCATCACCCGCACATCCGGATCCGTTTCGACCTCGTCGGCGAGTTGGGCGAGTTCGGTAACCATGGCGCCATTCATGAGATTCAGGGGTGGGTTAGAGAACGTACAGACGACAACCCGGCCGTCCTTCTCTACCTTGAAGTACCGATACTCACCCATCGAGGACCTCCCAGTCGGTTACGTTCAACGCCGGGACGCCGGCTTATATGGCCTCTGACCGCAGCCGCAGCAAGGGCTCACCCAGAGGCGGAGCTATCCGCCAGCACTTCCGCTCGCCAGCTCCCCCGCGCGAAGAACCCCGGTTCGGCGCTGCTCACCCTTATCTTGATGTCTTCCCGCCCCTCGATGCGCAGGAGGAATTCGCCCCCAGTGCCCAGGGCACCCGGCTTCCGGGCCAAAAAGGCCGTCATCCGGCACTCGCCCTGCGCATCTACCTCCAGGGAAACGCTTGCCGAGGTAAGCGGCTGTCCCTCTAGGCTCAGGACCTCTGCCCGACCTTTGTAGGGCTCAATGGACATGGGGTCACCCCCCTTGTGGGCCGTAGAAGGTTCACCTCGCTCGACTCCACCGCCGGAATCATCCATCACCGCGAAAGACTTGTCAACGGTGAGGGGCGAGGACAGGAGACTATTCCCCCCGCTAGGACTCCGGGAACTTGACCCCCTCCATCCACACGCCGACCACCGTGGCCACGTCGGGCGGGGCCATGTTCACCTCGGCGTCGACGATGACATCGATAAGGGCAGGCTTGCCCGACTGGGCCGCCCGGGTCAGGGCAGGCGTAATCTCATCGGGGTCATCCACCCGCTCCCCGTACCATCCGGCCGCCCGGGCCATCTCGTCGTAGCGAACATCTACGAAGTCTACGCCGATGTAGCGCTTGGCAAAGGCGGTGTCCTGCGCCGCCTTGATCATCCCGTAGGCCCGGTCGTTGTTCACGACCACGGTCACGTCGGTCCCCAGGCGCGTGGCTGTCTCCAGCTCCTGGATATTCATGGCCAGGAAGCCGTCGCCGCAGATGACGAACACGGGCCGGTCGGGGCAGACCAGCTTAGCGGCGATGGCCTTGGGCAGGGCGCCGCCGCCCATGCCGCTGTCACCGTGCCAGAGCAGGGTGCCCGGCTCGTAGATCCGGGCGAGGTAGTGGGCCCAGATGGTCGTGTTCCCGCCGTCGACCACGGCGATGGCGTTACGGGGGAAGAACTCCCGCACGTCGGCCACCATGCGCAGGGGATGGATGGGGCGGGCGTTCGACTGCCCCAGGCTCTCGAAGTTGGCCAGCCAGGCGGCCTGGGCCTCCCGATACTCAGCCAGTTGGGGGTGCTCCGGGCGCTCCTCGGCCATGCGCTCCACTTCGCCCCGGATGGCCTGCACCACCGCTCTGGCGTCCCCGAGGATGGCCAGGTCCACCTCCCGGTTCTCCCCCAGGCTCTCCGGAGCGGTGTCGACCTGGATGATCTGCTGCTCGCCCGGCTTTCCCCAGAGCGGGGACTTCCCCCAGAATTCATAGGCGCCCAGGCGCGAGCCCACCACCAGCACGGCGTCGGCCTCGCTGCGAGCCTTGAGGGCGCCGAACCCCATGGTGATGAGGCTCAGGGGGTGGTCCTCGGGCACCGCTCCGCGGGCGGAGACGCTGGTGGAGACGGGGCAGCCCAGCAGCTCGGCCAGGGCGATGATGTCCTCCGATGCCCCCGATAGGAGGGCGCCTCCGCCCACATGGATGAAGGGCCGCTTGGCCCGCGCCAGCGTGGAGGCGGCCTGCTGAATGACCTCGGGGGTACCGCTGGAGGGTGCGGTGGGCCGGTATCGCGCCGGCGGCAGGATGCGGACCTCCTCCTCCGGGCCCTCCGCGAAGAGGACGTCCACCGGCAGGTCCAGATGCACCGGTCCGGGACGCCCCGACATGGCCGTCCGGAAGGCCTCCCGCACCATCTCGGGGATGCGGCTCCAGTGGGAGACCAGGGCGTTCCACTTGGTGATGGGCTTGAACAGGTCGATCTGGTTGCATGCCTGAATGGACCCGTGATCGGGGTAGGAACGCCAGGTCTGGTTCTGGGCCGTGAGCACCAGCATGGGGATGCTGTTGACGTAGGCCTCGTAGACGCCGGGGACCAGGTCCACCGCGCCCGGTCCCACCGTCCCCAGGCATACGCCGGGCTTCCTGGTGAGCCTGGCGTAGGTATCGGCCATGTGGGCGGCGGCTTGCTCGTGCCGGGTCATGATGAAGTCCATCCCCTGCTTCCGCCCGAATCGATAGATGGCGTCCAAGAGGGTGGTGGGCTGAGCCCCGGGTATGCCAAAGACGAACCGCACCTCCTCCTGAAGAAGACATTGCACCAGCACATCTGCGCCGAGGATGTTACTCACCAGGGCCTCCTTGAATTCTAGGGGGAATGCTGCACGGGCGAGGGCAGCGCCTATCTCACCCTTCTCGCCCGCCGACCGCAGGGCACTGCGCGATACGTCTCCCCCTCGCCTGCCTTGCGCGGCGCAATTCTAGCACTGTCACCGGCGCCGGTAAATCAGGCGCGAGGGCGTAGCCGCTGGCAGGCGGGGGCCGCAAGGCGAGAAGCAATGGTACAATGGCTGGCGCCAAGGGGGCATAGGCCCGGTCAGTAGGAGAGTCTGATAAACTCTAGTGGGCCAAAGGAAGGCCCTGATGGCTGTCGGATACTGCTAGCATTGCTGAAGGGAGGTCTTTCCTGTCATGGGAGACGAAGCGATTCCTGAGGAGTTGAGGGATGTGGTCAAGGGTACCATCGACGGTCTCCATGGCTTCATCGAGACGGAGGTGGTGCCGCTGGAACAGCAGTACAGGGAGATTCTGGCGGACGAGCGAAAGCTGTTCGGGGACGACGGGCTGCTGGCACCGGAGGTCCTCGAGGCGCGTAACAGCGTCAGGCGAAAGTCGGCCCAGGCAGGCTACTATGCCATGCTAGCCCCCGAGAGTATCGGCGGCGGCGGGCTGCCGTTCACGGCCACCCCTTTCATCCTGGAGTCCCTGTACCGCAAGCACGGGCCGGGGCGCCTCTTCGTGGGCTGGGCAGCGGCTTTCCTCACCTCGCCGATCCTGGCAAGCTTCGTGGACGGGCCCTCTCACCTGTTCACAGGAGCGGGCGAGGCCGTGCGCTCAGAGGTCCTGCCGCCCCTTCTGGCGGGGGAGAAGACGGTCTGCTTCGGCGTCACCGAGCCCGACGCCGGCTCTGACCTGTGGGGCATGAAGTGCAAGGCACGCAGGGACGGCGACGATTGGGTGATCAACGGGGCTAAGATGTGGATTACGAACGCTCCCTACGCCGACTACGCCGCCATCTTCGCGATCACCAATGAGGAACTGTTCAACGCCCATAGGGGCGGTATCACTTGCTTCCTCGTTGATGCCCAGGCTGCGGGCTACCAAGCCGAGAAACCGCTCTCTATCATGGGGCATGTCTCCAGCGACTGCGGGGGCCTCTCCTTCGAGGACGTGCGGGTCAGGAACGACTACGTCATCGGCACGGTGGACCGCGGGTTCGACATCGCCATGTTCGGCATCTCCGAGGGCAGGCTGGGCATCGCTGCGGGCTGCGTGGGCTTATCGCAGTGGGCTCTGGACCGCGCCCTGGAGTACTCTCAGGAGAGGCGAACCTTCGGCGTTCCCCTGTCCGACCACCAAGCCATCCAGTTCATGATCGCTGACAGCGCCATCGAGATCTTCGCCGCCAAGTACATGGTGTTGCAGACGGCCAAGCTTGTCGATGCCTTCCCCTCCACGGGCAGGATGCCCGTGAAGGAGATCTGCATGGCCAAGGCCTACTCCGTGGAGACGGCCCAGAGCATCATGGACAGGGCCATCCAGATCCACGGGGCCATGGGCCTATCGGGCGAGTTGGCCCTGGAGGAGGGCTTCCGCATCGCCCGGACTCTGCGCATCCCGGACGGCACATCGGAGATTCAGCGGCGGACCATCTTCCGCCAGCTCCAGAGGGGAGACACGATCTTCTAGGCCCGGCAACTCGTAGGGATGCCCGCAATGTTCGACCACGGTGACCCCGGCGTTCGTCGGGGTCACCGCCTCCTCTGCCGGGGTCGCGCTCGAGGGGCTCTGGTATACTGCAAATGGTGAATCTGTGGCGATAGGGCGAGCTGCACCAATGAGAGGCAGATAGCACCGTGCTCTACGAGCTACCGCCCATGAGGCCGCCCAGCGAGGCTCATTCCCTGCTCATCAGGGTTATGAGGGGGTGCCCGTGGAACTACTGCACGTTCTGCGGGGCCTACAAGGGCCTGTCGCGGAAAGAGACGCTGAGAACGGTTGATGAGGTCAAGGGAGATATCGACACGCTGCAGGCCGCCACCGATCAGCTGCGGCTCCTGGGGCGCTGGCGGGAGCCCCGGACCGCCTTCCTAGGCGACTCGAATGCCATCCTCACAAAGACCGACAACCTGGTAGAGATACTTGCCTATCTGCGCGAGGCGTTCCCCTCGCTGGAGCGGGTCACCTCATACGGACGGGCCAAGACCGTTCTGGTCAAGAAGCTACATGAACTAGAGCGACTCCGGGAAGCCGGCCTCACCAGATTGCACCTGGGCCTGGAAAGCGGAGACGATGAGGTGTTGAGGCGGGTGAGAAAGGGTGCAAGCGCGGACGAAATGATCGAGGCGGGCAGGAAGGCCAAGGATGCGGGGTTTGAGCTCTCCGAATACGTGATGCCCGGCCTCGGGGGAAAGGCCAGGTCGGAGCAGCACGCCAGGGAGAGCGCGCGTGTGTTGAACGCCATCGATGCCGACTTTGTGAGGGTAAGGCCGCTCATGGTGATGGCCGGTACACCCCTCCATGACGAATACCGGGCCGGCGAGTTCGAACTGCTGTCCATCGGCGAGCTGCTCGCGGAACTGCGGACCCTGGTGGAGTCTCTCGATATCACGGGGAGGCTGTGCTTCGATCATTACGCTAATCCCCCCGTGTTTAGACAGGACTGGAACGGCTACAAGTTCCCCCAGGAGAAGCGCGAGGTCCTGGACCTCATTGCGGGCGCCCTGGAATCGGTGAAAGAGCACGGAAGAGGACACTACCTTTACCAGCCGCCCCCGGAAAGCGTTGTTCGCCTGTGAATGAGTGGGGTGCGATCCCCTAAGCAGACCCCCTGTACCTCCCACTACCGGCTGACCTAGAAGCGGCACGGTCCGGGCCACCGGGCTCCCGCTTGTCGCCATAAAGCAGCCGCCAGGTCCGGGCGCACACCAGTTCCATCAGGCCGCCTCGCCGGGGCCTAACTCTCCTTCGCATTGGCCCTACACAACGCCATTAAGAAGGCCGAATATACCTGCGGGGAACCACAGCGCGGGAACGTCAGTCGTCGAGAGAGGCCAATGAGACAAGCCCTTCAAGCCCTGCATGAGCTGGCCGGAGCGGCCCTTCACGGCCCCGCCGCGGAGGAGACCCTGGCCCTGGCAGTGGGTATGCTCCGCCGGGCTGCTGATGCCTCGCAGGTGGTGATCGTATATGCGGAGGACCAGGACCTCCTGATCTGCAGCGACGCAGCAGAGGGTGTCGACACTGAGATCTCACAGAACGGTCTGTGGTTCGTCCAGCGGGCGATCGTCCAACTCGGGGGACCGGTGGCCTTCAGCCTTCACGGCCATCGCGTGGAGGACTTCACCACGGCCTCCAGCGACGAGGAGCGCGAGTTCCTGGCCTTTTCCCTGCCGACCACCGAGGCCCCCTCCGAGATGTGCATCCTGCGCGGTCCCTGGGAGCGGCGTCTGCGACCTCGCGTCGTGCGGTTCATGGAATCGGCAGTACCTGCCCTGACGCTTCTCCTGGAGAGGCTTCTGAACGCCGAGCGAGGGCTTCGACAGAAGCAGCAGCTCCAAGCTCTGACCAACGCTGCCCAGGTGCTCACCGAATCCGACGACGTGGAAACCGCCCTCGCTGACCTAGCTGCGGCCATCGCTGCCTCCACCGGGTTCGATTTCGTCAGCATCGACGTTTACGATGCCAGCGCCGAGCGTTTCGTCCTCCGCATCATCAATAAGGCGCGGATGTCAAGCGGGTCACTGGCTCAGTTCTGGCGGGACAGCCTCGACCCTGACCAGCCGGACCCGCGCTACGTCCAGGTCGTTCAGACGCGACAGCCGATGCTCCTGCCGGACCTCCAGAACGACGAGCGCAACCTAGAGCCGCTCCGCCAGTTCTTCCAGCGGGCAATGCTGAGGTCCTCCGCCCTGTTCCCCATGCTCTTCCAGGACAAGGTGCTGGGGGTGATGGCGGTGACCTCGTTCACGCCGCGCAGCTTCCCCGAGGAGGAGATCAGGTTTCTGGAGGGTCTGGCGGCGGAGGCGGCCACCGCTCTGAAGGCCGTGCGCACCTACCACGAATTGGTCGAATCGCGGGAGCGGCTGCGTCGATACGCCCAGAGGATCAAGCGCCAGCAGGTTACACTTCGTCAGCAAGCCAAGAGGCTGCGGGAGATGGCCTCCACCGACGCCCTCACCGGCGTGCGCAACTACGGGGACCTTCACGAGACCACTGACCGCCTGCTGGCTCGGGCACACAACAGCGGAGAGCCCGTGGCAATCATCATCGCGGATGTAGACGACTTCAAGCTCTACAACGATACCTACGGGCACCTCGCGGGCGATAGCGCGCTGAAGTCCCTCGCCGATGCCCTGAGCAGGGCCTGCCGCCCCACCGACATCATCGGTCGCTACGGAGGCGACGAATTCATGCTCATCCTGCCCAATACGAACGAGGGCGGAGCACTCAAGGTAGCCGAACGGCTCCTCGAGCGGGTAGCGCAGTTGCAATTCCGGCCCGAGCCGGGGGCCGAGGTCATCCCTCTCCATCTCGCCATTGGCGTTGCCCTCTACCCCGATGACGGCACCACTAAAGAGGAGCTCATCGCTCACGCCGACGCGGCACTGTACGAATCGAAGGCGAGGCCCGTGATGGAGAAGAAGATCACGCTGGCCCACGAGGAAGGAACGGATGCCGAGCTGCTACGCTACCCAACCAGCGCCTTCGGCGTGCTGCATGGGCTCGTTCGCACGGTGGACCGCAAGGATCACTACACCAAGAGGCACTCGGAGCGGGAGGCCGAATACGCGGTCCTGCTGGGACAGGCCCTCAAGCTCTCCAGCCAGTCGCAGCGGGCCCTGCGCATCGCCGGTCTGCTCCACGACCTGGGCAAGATCGGCATCCCCGACCACCTCCTTCGCAAGCCCGGCCCACTGACCGACACGGAACGCAGCGTCATGCGACAACACGTCATCCTGACGGAGCGCATCGTAGGCGGTGTCCCCCAGCTCACCGACGTGCTGGCGGCAGCCGCCAACCATCACGAGCGGTACGACGGCTCCGGGTATCCCCGGGGCCTCAAGGGAGAGGGGATTCCCTTGCTGGGCCGCATCCTCGCCATCGCCGATGCCTTCTCCGCCATGACCATGGACCGCCCCTACCGCAAGGCTCTGTCCTGGTCCACTGCCGTCCAGGAGCTGCGGCGGAACACCGGCACCCAGTTCGACCCCGCTATGGTGGAGGCCTTCATCAACGAGGTGCTGCCCCAGATCGACCAGGAAAAGGCCAAGGCCGCCTAGCCCAGGTCGTCCGCGGCGAGCAGCGCCTCCCATCGCGAACCACGGTCACACCCCCTACCTCGGACTGCGCCCGAACCGCTTTCGGGGAGCGCCGCCGGTTAGGCCCCTCCCCCGGCCGCGATCGCTTCGGCGGCGGGTATAATGGTTTCCCATCCCGAACCGAGGGTGGCCACGCCTTAGGGAGTTCTCACCGCTCCGGGCTCGGCAAGTGACAGACAAGCGTGCTCGTGGAGGACCTATGAAGACGCACACTCAGTACTTATGGTTCAATACCAGGGATCGGCACGATCTCATTAACGTCACCCGGGAGGTGGAGGATGCCGTGCGCGAGTCCGGCGTCCGGGAAGGCTTGTGCCTGGTGAGCGCCATGCACATTACCGCGGGCATCTGGGTCAACGATAATGAGGAGGGGCTGTGGGAGGATTTCTGGGAATGGGCGGACCAGCTTGCCCCTTACCGGAGAGACTACAAGCATCATCGAACCGGTGAGGACAACGGCGATGCCCATCTGAAGCGCTCCCTCATCCACCATCAGGCCGTCCTGCCGGTGACCGCGGGCAGGCTGGACCTGGGGCCGTGGGAGCAGGTCTTCTATGCCGAATTCGACGGCCAGCGCCGCAAGCGGGTGGTGATCAAGGTCCTGGGAGAATAAGCGGGGGGCTGAGGGCACACCCGGCGCTGCCTCGGCGGGGTCAGCCGGGAGGCAGGCGGTTCGGCCAGGGTCCTCAGGCGGCGCCAGCTGCTTCGTGCTCCTGCTGGAAGAACAGCCACATGCCGGTGACATCGCCCAGGGCGCTCACGCGGCCGTGAGAACACTGGTAGCCCTGGCAATGTAGACAACTTCGTGGCGCACGGCTCACTCCCCGGCAGGCTGCTGGCGAATTATCAGCCCTTCAGAAACCGGGGTGAAGCCTGGTGCAGGCAGATTAGATTTCGAAACTTTGCTTCATCGACTGCAAACCGTGGATTTCGACCTGCTGGCTGTTCGGCCAGAGGAGACGCTCCTGGACGTGGGGTGCGGTCCGGGGAACCTGCTGTACAGGGTTCGCGGCCGGGTCCGTCGGAGCGTGGGGCTGGACCTGAGCGCCGAAGCCCTCCGGGCAGCGAGGACCACCTTCCAGCAGAGGCAAGCGGGGGCAGGCGACGCCCAGGCCAGTTTCGTGCTCGGAGACGGCAGGCGCCTTCCCTTTAGAGAAGCCTCCTTCGACAGCATCATCTGCACCGAGACCCTGGAGCACGTGGCGGATGACGGCGCCGTTCTCTCCGAGCTCGCCCGCGTCCTCAAGCCGGGCGGGCGCCTGGCGGTGAGCGTGCCGGACACCCTGCCCGAGGTCATCCAGCGCCGGCTGGCCCCCTGGAGCGGCTGCTGGCCGGGAGGCCACCTGCGCATCTACGGTCGCCGAACGATCCTCCAGAGGATCGAAAGGGCCGGGCTTCGACCCTACCTGAAGCGCTCGCGACACTCCCTAGAGGGGATCTACTGGATCCTGCTGTATATGATCGATAGCAGCCCTTGGCTGCAAACGTGGGCCGATCGCAAGCTGAAGGACTGGCGCCAGCGGCTCAAGAGGAAACCCTACTCGCTCTTCTACCACTTCTTCGACGACGTGGGGAACCGGTTCCTGCCCAAGAGTGCGGTCATCTACGCAAGGAAGCCACCCCCGACAAGCAGCCACAGCGCCTCCGCTAGGGCCTTCAGCAGCGGCATTCCGGCTGCGCGGCAGTAGGTCGAAATGCGGATGCGCCACTGCGCAGGTCGGCGGATGAAACAAGCTACCAACACGACTACGCTCGCTCTGGACCTGGGGAGCGAAGCGCCTTGCCCTACACCATCATGGAAACCTGCAACGGCTGCACCGGGTGCATGCGGCGCTGCCCTACTGGCGCCATTTCCGGCGTCCACGGCTATGTCCACGTCATCGACCCTGCGCTGTGCATGGACTGCGGCGCCTGCGGCATGGTCTGCCCGCGTCAATCGATCCTGGACGAGACGTGTGGCCGCTGCCCTTGGCTCGGCCGGTGGCCCAGGGCCATTGTCATCGAGGACAACTGCATCGGCAGGGGCTGCGAGTTGTGCATCCAGATCTGCCCGTTTGACGCCCTCAGCTTGGGTGAGAACGACGGTGTCGTGGACGACTTCTTCGGCATGGCCGTTGTGAATGAGCGGAGATGCGTGGGCTGCCGCCTGTGCGAGCAGGTATGTGGCTGGGGCGCAATCTACGTCGACCTGCCGCCTGTGCGAGCAGGTGTGTGGCTGGGGCGCCATCTACATCGACCTGCCGCGGGACATGCTCAAGAAAAGGCCCGGCCGCAAGCAGCGTGACGGAGCCTGAAGAGGCCGCCACAGCCGAGTAGATAGGCGAGCCGCAGGGTGACTGCAACCGTCAACTGGCGCTCCGCGGCTTCGAGGACCCGGTGCGGCTGTATGACGTGCGCTGGCGGGAAGACTAGCCGACTCTCGCTAGTAGCCCCACATCTTTCTGAGGGCACCTTTTCGTCACGACACAACTTCGCTCAAATCGCTAGCTTGTTGCACATTCGGCGCTAGCTCGTTTGACAAATGCCACCCTCAGTTCGACCGCGAGGCCCTGGAGGCGCGTCTGTCGCGCGAAGGCATCACCTATTGTCACGAGCCCCGAATGGGGGGCTGGCGGCGGGCCCGGAAGGACTCACCTAACACGGCTCTGCGCACGCCCGGCTTCCGGGACTACGCCGACTACATGCTTACCGGGGAGTTCCAGCGCGCCCTCGACGGGCTACTGGAGCTGGCGCGGCGACAGCGCACCGCCATCATGTGCGCCGAGCTGGTTCCGCAGCGCTGCCACCGCTCCTTCATCGCCGACGCACTTACCGCGCGGGGCGCCGACGTCTATCACCTGCTGGAGAAGGACAGGACGCAGCAGCACGCTCTGAGAGCGCTGGCACGCGTGAATAACGAGCTTGTCACGTATCCCGCAGACGAGACAGGCCAGCGCTGATCGCAAGCAGCGCCATACTGGCTCCGCTGGTACGGGGAATGCCTGCGCGTTACAATGCGGGTGGCAAGAGATTGGCCAGGGTACATCGCCTGAGGGAGGCGGATAAGTCGTGAGCCGGGTGGTGTTCGAGCACTTGACGAAGCGCTTCGGCCAGGTTGTTGCGGTGGACGACTTCACCCTTGAGGTGGAGGACCAGGAATTCCTGGTCCTCCTGGGCCCTTCAGGATGCGGCAAGACCACTGCCCTCAGGGTGGTCGCCGGCCTGGAAGACCCGACCAGCGGCCGCATCCTGATCGGCGAGCGGATGGTGAACGACATCCCCGCGAAGCGCCGGGACGTGGCTATGGTCTTTCAGAACTACGCCCTCTACCCTCACATGTCCGTCTACGACAATATGGTGTTCGGTCTGCGCCTGCGGCGCATTCCGCGAAAAGAGCGCGACAAGATGGTACGGGAGACCGCGCAGGCTCTCGGGCTCGAGGATCTGCTGCGGCGAAAGCCCGCCGAGCTGTCCGGGGGTCAGCGACAGCGGGTAGCCCTGGGCCGGGCCATCGTGCGACGGCCCTCGGTCTTCCTCATGGATGAGCCCCTATCCAACCTGGACGCCAAGCTGCGAGTGCAGACCCGCTCAGAGCTCATCAAGCTGCATCGGCGACTTCAGGGCACCTTCATCTACGTGACCCACGACCAGGTGGAGGCCATGACTATGGGCTCCCGCATCGCCGTCATGAACGAGGGTGCCCTCCAGCAGGTAGGGCCACCACAGGAGGTCTATGACCGTCCTGCCAACCTCTTCGTGGCGGCGTTTATCGGTAGCCCGGCCATGAACTTCTTCGAGGCGCAGCTAGCGCGCAGGGATGGACAACCGACAGCCGTGGCCGAGGACGCCGAATTCCAGCTGTTGCCGGAGCAGGCGGCGGCGGCCGCCACCAAACGCGGTGTCGATAGCGTCATCGTGGGGGTGCGGCCGGAGCACCTAGGCCTGGCCGCCGCGGATGCGGATGGATGCCTCGAGGCCACTGTGGACACGGTGGAGTCGCTGGGCCATGAACTGCACGTGACGTTCAGTCAGAGATCCCGCAGCCTGGTGGCCCGACTCTCGCCGGAAGACCGGCTGCGGGTGGGCGAGCAGGTGCGCCTGCGCACCTCTCCTCAGCACGTGCACCTCTTCGATCCCGCCGATGGGCGGCGCATCGAGCCAGCGTAGGGATGGAAGGAAGCCCCTAGTGGCGGGAGTGGCGACGGCCAGGCCTCCGGCGCCAGCGCCGAACCAGGTAGCGGTCACCGCCATCGACGGCGCACGACGCCTGGGATTCGCCATGATCTTCCTCGCCCCCTCACTCATCCTCTTCGGGGTCTTCATCTTCTATCCGCTCATCAAGTCGGTCTACCTGGGCTTCTACGAGACTGACCCCTTCGGGCGGACGGGGTCCTTCGTGGGCATCGACCAATATCAACAAGTCCTCACCTCGGAGGACTTCCGTCACGCCTTGCGGGTGACCTTCCTGTTCAGCCTCTACGTGGTGCCCACCGGCATGCTGCTGGGGCTGGGCCTGGCCCTCCTCGCCAACCAGCGACTGCGGGGCATCTCCATCTTTCGCACCATCTTCTCGTCGACCGTGGCCACCTCGGTGGCGGTGGGGGCGATCATGTGGCTCACCCTGCTAAACCCCAACATCGGTGTCTTGAACTACATCCTGGAGCAGTTCGCGCTGCCGCGCGTCCAGTGGTTGACTGACCCCGATTGGGCTCTGCTGGCGGTGTCCCTGACGACCGTCTGGCTCAATCTGGGCCTCACGTTCATTGTCACCCTGGCCGGTCTGCAGGCCATCCCGGAGCACCTCTACGAGAGCGCCAAGATCGACGGCGCCGGACGGTGGTCTACTTTCTGGAACGTCACTCTCCCCATGCTTTCCCCTACCCTGCTGTTCGTGTTTGTGATTTCCACCATCTTCTCCTTCCAATCGTTCGGCCAGATCCACATGCTGACCCAGGGTGGGCCGCTGGACGCCACCACCGTCATCGTCTACGCGATCTATCGCGATGGCTTCATCTTTCAGAACTGGGGGGTGGCGGCGACGCAGGCCATCGCTCTGTTCGTACTGGTGCTCGCTCTGACCTCCGTGCAGTTCCGATTCCTGGAGCGGCGGGTGTTCTATGGCTAGTCAGGCTGAGGCGCTGCCCTCGGAGGGCACGGCCAGGCGGCGCGTCTGGCCGACTCGGCGGGTGCTGAGCACCGCCGCCGCCTATGGAGTGCTGACGGTGGCCGCGGCGGCCGTGCTCTTCCCGATGTACCTGGCGCTGGTGAACGCCCTGCTGCCGGCCGAAGACATCATCACGTATCCGCCCGAGCTCTTTCCGACGAATCCCCAGTGGGGAAACTTCAAGGGGGCGCTGGATGCGACGCCTTTGAGCCGCTTCATGCTGAACAGCTTCATCCAGTCATCGGTGATCGTGGCCGGGGCACTGGTGACCTCGGTCATGGCTGCCTACGCCTTTGCCTTCCTGCGCTTCCCCTTCCGAAACGCTCTCTTCCTGCTGTTCCTTTCCACCCTCATGGTCCCATGGGAGGTGACGATCATCCCCAACTTCCAGACGATCCGCACGCTGGGGTGGATCGACAGCTACCAGGCGCTGACGGTGCCCTTCCTGGCCACAGCCGTGGGCACCTTCCTGCTCCGCCAGCACTTCATGACCATCCCCCAGGAGCTGCGGGATGCCGCAGCTATTGATGGGTATGGGCACTGGCGCTTCCTGCTCTATGTCGTCGTGCCCCTGTCAAGGCCCATCCTGGCCGCCGTCGCGGTCTTCTCTTTCCTCCAAGCCTGGAACCAGTATCTCTGGCCCTTGCTGGTGACGAACGAAGACACCTACCGCACCGTGCAGATCGGCCTGCAGAAGCTTGCGTCCCAGGAGATCGACCGGCTGAACGTGGTGTTTGCGGGGACGGTGATCGCGGCCATCCCCATGTTCATCCTGCTGATTCTCTTCCAGCGTCAGATCGTACGAGGGCTCACAGCGGGGGCCATCAAGGGCTAAGCGCATGGCACCTACAAGAGGAGGTTAAGAGGCAATGAAGCGATACCTGACCATCCTGGGGATCGTGCTGGCGACGCTGCTCCTGGCGTCCTGCGGCGGTGGCGAGGCGGAGCCGTCCGAAGGCACGCCCACCGGGCGCACTGAATTTCCGACGCCGGAGAGCCCGGTCACCATCACCTTCTGGCACTCCATGACCGCGGCCAACGAGGAGACGCTGGAAGCCCTCGCCGACCGCTTCAACAGCACCCATCCCTGGGCCCGCGTCAAGCTCGTCTTCCAGGGCACCTATCAGGACAATCTGAACAAGGTCCTGGCCTCCCTGGGGTCTCAGGATCTCCCCGCCGTGGCCCAGCTTGAAGACACCACCGTGCAGCGAATGGTGGACAGCGGGGCCATCGTCCCCATGTACGGCTTCATCGAGCGTGACAACTATGACCTCTCGGATTTCGAACAGCGGGTTATCGACTACTACTCCGTGCAGAACAAGCTCTACTCGATGCCCTTCAACGTGTCGAACCCTATCCTGTACTACAACAAGAAGGCCTTTGAGGAGGTTGGGCTGGATCCGGACAGCCCCCCCAGGACCCTCCAAGAGGTGCGGGAGTACTCCGAGAAGCTCATCGAGCGCGATGCAGGCGGCAACGTGACCCGCAGCGGCATCTCACTGGAGATCAGCGCTTGGTACTTCGAGCAGATGCTGGCCGCCCACGACGATCTCTACGTGGATAACGGGAACGGGCGGGAGGCCCGTGCCACTGAGGTGTTGCTCGACAATGAGGCGGGCCTGGAGATCTTCACCTGGTGGCACGAGATGGTCGATGAAGACCTGGCCGTCAATGTGGGCCGGAACCCCAGCGGCCTCGATGCCCTCCTGGCCATTGGTGTCGAGCGAGTGGCTATGACCATTGGCTCATCCGCTGCGCTGCGCTCTGTGGTGGACATTCTTGGCGGCGGCGAATTCCCCAACGTGGAGCTGGGCACAGGCCCGATGCCCGTGCTGGAAGGCAGCGAAGGCGGGGTCATCGTGGGGGGTGCCTCCCTCTGGATCCTCAAGGACCGGCCGGTAGAGGAGCAGGAGGCGGCCTGGGAGTTCGTCAAGTTCCTGGTGGAGCCTCAGTCGCAGGCCGAGTGGTATGCTGGCTCGGGCTATCTGCCTATCCGCCGTTCCGCTCTGGAGTTGGAACCTTCGATCCAGGTGCAGGAGCAATATCCTCACTTCGCTATCGCTGTGGAGCAGCTACAGGCGACGCCTGGAGGGCCAGCCACAGCGGGCGCTGTCATCGGGCCCTTCGCCGAGGTCCGTGAGGCCATAATGACCGCGATAGAGCGGATGCTGCTGAGAGGCAGCTCGCCGGAGGATGCCTTGCGCGGAGCCGCCGAGGAAGCGAACCGCGCCCTGGAGGACTACGCGCGTCGCGTCGGAGACTAGGGAGGGCTGACAGAACATCGATCGGGACCGTCAGTGCAGAGGCCTGAGGCGGCCCCAAAGAGAGGAAAGTCGCGATGAAGCGATACCTGGCAATCATGGGCATCCTGCTCGCGGCGCTGCTGGCGTCCTGCGGCGGCGGCGAGGCGGAGCCCTCCGAAGGCACGCCCGGCGAGCGCGGCGAATTTCCGACGCCGGAGAGCCCGGTCACCATCACCTTCTGGCACTCCATGACCGCCGCTCCCGCAGAGACGTTGGGACAGCTTACTAACCGCTTCAACAGCACTCACCCGTGGGCCCGCGTTGAGCTGGTCTTCCAGGGGGGCTATAACGACATGCTGAGCAAGGTGCTGGCCTCCCTGGGCACCGCCGACCTGCCCCCGCTGATGCAGATCCAGGACACCTCCACCCGCATCTTGGTGGATAGCGATGCCTTCGTCCCCGTGCAGGGCTTCATCGACCGGGATGGCTACGACCTGTCGGACTTTCCAGGCGCCGTCCTCGACTACTACACGGTGGACGGGAAGCTCTATCCGATGCCGTTCAACACCTCCGATCCCCTCCTCTACTACAACAAGATCGCGTTCCGCGAGGTAGGCCTTGACCCTGAGAAGCCTCCGGCTACTCTGGAGGAGGTGCGGGAGTACTCCCGCAAGCTGGTCCTCAGGGATGGGGCCGGCAGGGTGACCAGGGCCGGCATCGCCCTCGAGATCAAGCCGGAGCGTCTCGAGCATCTGCTGGCCGCTCACGGCGACCTGTACGTGGACAACGCCAACGGTCGTCAGGAGCGCCCCACCCAGGTGCTCTTTGACAACGAGGCGGCCTTAGCCCTGTTCCGCTGGTGGGATGAGATGCTTGATGAGGAGCTGGCGCTTAATGTCGGTCGGAACCCTGGGGGGATCGATCACTTCCTCGCCATCGCTGCGGGGAAGGCCGCCATGACTATCGGCACATCGGCGGCCCTGGGCTCCGTCGTGGACGCTCTGGAAAGCGGTGAGGTGACGGGCGCGGAGCTGGGAGTGGGCTTCGTGCCGGTTCTCGAGGAAGGGGACCGCGGCGTCCTGGTCGGAGGTGCCTCCCTGTGGATCAACAAGGACAAGCCCGTCGAGGAGCAGGAGGCGGCCTGGGAGTACATCAAGTATCTGCTGGCGCCGGAGCAGCAGGCCGAATGGTATAGCGGTAGCGGCTATCTTCCCCTCCGCTTTTCCGCGCGGGAGCTCCCAGCGGCCAAGGAGGTGGAGGCCAAGTATCCCCCCTTCCGTATCGCCGTGGAGGAGCTCATGACCACCCCTCGCAACGAAGCCACCGCTGGCCCTCTGGTGGGGCCCTACGCGCAGATCCGCGAGGCTGTGACCAGCGCCCTAGAACGCATGATCCTGCAAGGCACCTCCCCCGAGGACGCCCTGCGGGAGGCTGCTGAGGAGGCCAACCAGGCGATCGAGGATTATAGGCGGCGGTTGGGGCGCTAGCCACCCGCCGCTCGATAGGCAGCGTCTGTGAGACGCAAGGAGGGAGATGATGGCGCTAAACCTAGACACGGTCGGCAAGAAGCTGCAGCCCATGACGTTTGAGTACACGGACCGAGATGTGATGCTCTACGCCCTGGGAATCGGCGCGGGCGTGGATGAGCTCGGGTTCACCTTCGAGAAGGAGCTCAAGGTGCTGCCCACCTTCGCCGTGGTGCCAGCCTTCCCCGCGCTAGCGAGCATGGTGGGCGTGCTACAGGTCAACCCGCTCATGCTGCTGCATGGTGAGCAGCGAATCGAGCTGCGGAAGCCCATCCCCGCCTCTGGCAAGCTCATCACGACCCCCACAATCCGCGCCATCTACGACAAGGGCTCGGGAGCGCTCATTGTGGTGGACGCGGAGACGGCCGATGAACAAGGCGAGGTGCTCTTCCTGAACACCTTCGCCGCCTTTGTACGAGGAGAGGGCGGCTTTGGCGGCGACCGCGGCCCCAGCGGCGCCAGAAACGTCCCGCCGGAACGCGACCCCGACGCGGTGGTGGAGATGCCCACCCTGTCCCAGCAGGCGCTCATCTATCGGCTGTCCGGCGACCGCAATCCGCTGCACGCCGACCCCGACTTCGCCAAGATGGCGGGCTTCGACCGCCCCA
The DNA here is from genome assembly GCA_049678585.1 of Dehalococcoidia bacterium. Classification (GTDB taxonomy): domain Bacteria; phylum Chloroflexota; class Dehalococcoidia; order DSTF01; family CAZFGZ01; genus CAZFGZ01. Next base: position 9,472 of record JBAUEL010000111.1, on the reverse strand, counting down.
TCCTGCACGGGCTATGCACCTTCGGCCACGTGGGTCGGGCCATCCTCCACAAGTTCTGCGATGGCCAGCCCGAACGGTTCAAGGACTTCGAGGCGCGCTTCTCCGGCGTGGTCTTCCCCGGCGATACCATCATCACGGAGATGTGGAAGGAGAACGGCGGCAAGATCATCGTGCGCGCCAAGACCCAGGGGGGCGACGCGGTGCTGGGCAACGCCGCTGCCACCGTGGCCACCTAGCCAGCTATCGGGGCGGCCGACCACGAGGCAAGGGTAGCGCCCAGCGCTCCTTGCTCGGGAGCCTGTTTCTGCGGCAGACCGGGGGTGTGTAGCGCTCCAGGGTTGAGTTCGTACAGTGGGATGACGCGCCATGGATGAGCGGAAGATCCCCATCATCGTCGGGGTTGGGCAGCACACCAATCGCTCAGCGGACCTGGCCGACGCCAGGGAGCCGCTGGAGATGATGGCCCTGGTAGCCCAAAAGGCGGAGGAGGACGCCCAGGCCAGGGGGCTGCTACCCCGACTGGACTCCATCCGCGTGGTCAACCTACTCGCCTGGAGTTACGTTGACGCAGCGGGGATGCTCGCGGAGCGGCTGGGCGCCTCCCCGCGGGACAAGGTCTACAGCGACATCGGCGGGAACATGCCGCAGCTACTGGTGAACCAGACTGCCGATGCCATAGCCGGGGGCCGGGTGGGGTTGGCCCTGCTGGTGGGTGCAGAGGCCATACGGTCGCGGAGGCAGGCCCGCCGCCAGGGCGTCACCCTCGATTGGACGCCGCGAGCGCAACCCCCGGGCGTTGCGCCGGGAACCCGTCCGGGCACGCGTGAGGTCGAGGAGGCGCACGGCGCCCGCTTCCCGCCGGAGATATATCCTCTCTTCGAGAATGCAATTCGCGCCCACAGAGGGCGAACGATCCCCGAGCACCGGGAACGGCTGGGTGAGCTATGTGCGCGCTTCACACAGGTGGCAGACAACAACCCGTACGCATGGTTTCCGAAGGCCAGGACGAAGGAGGAGATCATCACAGCCGGCCCGGACAACCGCATGATCGGGTTCCCCTATCCGAAGCTCATGAATGCCATCATCGACGTCGACCAGGCTGCCGGCATCATCATGACCAGCGCCGCAACGGCCCGTGAGCTAAGCATTCCGGAGGAGCGCTGGGTCTACCTGTGGGCGGGAGCGGAGGCCAACGACCTGTGGTACTTCACGGACCGCGTCAACTACTATACATCCCCGGCCATCAGAACCGTCGGGCAGAAGGCGCTGGCTACCGCGGGGCTCTCCATCGATAGCATGGACTACTTCGACCTGTATAGCTGCTTCCCCTCGGTGGTCCAGATCGCCAGGGACATGCTTGGCATCGCGGAGGACGATCCCCGCCCCCTCACCGTGACGGGAGGGCTGCCATACGCTGGCGGGCCGGGGAACAATTACAGCATGCACGCTATCGCCACTATGGTGGAGCGGCTGCGGGTCGAGCGCGACAAGAAGGGTCTGGTCACGGCACTTGGGTACTACCTCACGAAGCACGCCATCGGCGTCTATGCGGGCACGCCCAGCGGGCGCGAGTGGCAGCGGAAGGACCCCGCCTCCTACCAGCAGGAGCTCGACAAGGCCGATCACCCGGAACTGGTTCTCGAACCGGAGGGCCCGGCTGCCATCGAGACCTACACCGTCATGTACGACCGGGAGGGCCAGCCGGAGCGGAGCGTCGTCGTCGGGCGGCTGGAGGACGGTCGCCGGTTCATCGCCAACACTGAGGCTGACCCAGGCATCCTGGAGGCCATGGTGAAGGAGGAGGCGGTGGGACGGCGAGGCCACGTGCATCACGACCCTGCGCAGGGCATCAACCTGTTCCGCTTCTAGCCTCGCTTAGAAGCCAGATCGCCACGCTGCTGACCGTTCGGCCGCTGATGAGAATCGCGCTTATATAAGAAATCCTTGATAGAATTCACGGATCCTTGCCCTTCAATTCATGGTATCTATAGATAACTCCGCTTAGTGTTAGCGTGGGAGCCGAGAGGCGCTGCTGTGAAGTGCAGTCCGCGCTGAACCCTCAGGTTTCGCGGCGCCAAACGGCTCGTTAAGCTCCTATAGAAGGGTCGTCCTGGTGGTCTTCCTCAAGGAGGAGCAGTCTGGCCTCAAGGCCCCACGCAAGGATGCGGCGTGGCAGCTCGGAGCGCTTCAGGCTCTGACGGATGCAGCCCTGTCCTCCTCCGATGCCCGCGCCGGCTCCCGTCATCTCCTGCGGCTTCTGGCACGCTACGTGGACGCTCATGCCAGCGGCATCGTATTGCACCAGGAGGACGGGGATGCTCTGACCGTGCAGGCGGCCTACGTGCCCGGCCACCCGCCTGTGGAGGGGCTGGAGCTGGACGGCAAATCCAGTCTGGCGGCCCGGGCCGTGCGGGAAAAACGGCTCTGCGCGTATCCTCCTCCTGACGATGAGCCCGCCTCGCGACCCCCTCCGGAGTGCCAGGGGCACTTTCATAGCTGCGCCGCCGCACCCCTTTTCATAGGGGAATTGGTCACCGGCGTGGTAGAGGTAGCGCGTCTGGATGACCGGGCCTTCACCCCGGAGGAGATCCTCCGCCTGGACCTGGCATCAGGCGTCATCTCCCTGGCCGTTACGGGGTTCCGCTGCCGCGACACTGAGGCGCGAGCCACCGAGCTCACTGGAGCCTTGCGGGCGAAGCGCGACGAGCTAAGGATGATCCTCCAGGAGCTTCGACGCCACCTGTTGAGCCTGGCTGGCTCTATCAACGTACTCGTGAACATTGGCGACAAGCTCCCCACGGAGCAGCGCCGGGGTAACTTGGAGGGCATCCGACGTGACGCAGTGGAACTGGCAGACGAGGCCTCCGCCCTGCTGAAGCTCTCCACCAGGGACACGGGATTGGGACCGATACGGCGCAACCCCGTGGACCTGGAGAAGGTCCTCCGGCAGACCACCGAAGAGTTCCAGTCGATCTCCCCGGACCATCCCATCGAGCTGCATATTCAAGGCCCCTTGCCCTTCGTCCTCGGCAACGCAAGGTGGCTCAAGCGGGCCACGTCTAACCTGCTGCTGAACGCCCTCAGGTGCTCGTCCCCCGGCTCGCCGGTCACCGTTAGTGCCACCCGGGGGGACGACAGAGTGCTAGTTAGGATCGGGGACCAAGGCAGGGGCATCCGGGCAGAGCACCCCAACGGGATATTCCGCCCGCTGGCCGCCCTCAGGTCCCAGGGAACGGAGCCGGAGCCAGGAGCGGGCCTTCGGCTCACCGTCTCCCAGCGGGTCATTGAGCGCTGCGGCGGGCACATCTGGGCCGAGAACACAACCGGCCAGGGCAGCACCTTCTACTTCGAGCTGCCCATTGCTACTGAGGCGGATTGAGCACCAGGCGCGCGGAGAGGGCCGCCGAAGCTGAAGCCTCCGCAACCTCCCCCAGGGCGCTTCTGGATCTGCGGCGGGCGGCGTCGGCCCGTCGAGCCGCCTAGACCTCTCTCATATCCCCCTATGCCGAGCCCGCTTGGGATGCCAACCCTTGCTGTTGTATCATCAGGCAAGCCCGGGGCCCGGAGCAGAGGTTATGCCTCGGCTCCATCAGCGACCGTTGGATTCTGATACGTCGGGAGAGCGCGTTGAGAGTGATCTTCTTCGGGGGGTTCGTCTCACCGGCGGCCGACTACAAGGCCAGCGATGCCGTGGGCTATGGCATCACCTCCGCGGGGGCCCTCGTCGAGCTGCTGCCTCGATACGGGGTAGAGGTAACGCCGGTGCGGCCACATCTGCCCAGAGGAGAGCACGACATGGAGCGCCTGAGGCTGGCCTGGATACTGGAGGGCTACAAAGCCCTCCTGAGCCTGCCCCTGAAGGACTTCGACGCCGCCTTCATCTTCCACATATTCCAGCAGTTCCCCTCGGAGGTGCGACGGCTCCTCCTGGACCTGCGAGTGAGGCTTCCGCTGGTGGGCTATACCCACGGCAGCCACTGGGACCCTACCGATACCTATCGCTCGGAGCACTACCCGGGAATGGAGGTGGCCGACCTGGCCAATCTTCTCAGCCTGGACCGGCTGCTGCTGGCTTCCCACTACATGCGCTCGGTCCTGCTGGCCAACGTGTCCGCCTGGCAGGCCGACGCCGCCAGGGTCCTGGAGCCCCGGATGGCTGTGGTAGGGCTGCCCATCAACACCTCTTTAATGGACGCCTGCCACACCAACGAGAGGTTCGAGCGCCCTACCATCGTCTTTAACCACTCCATCATCCCCAGCAAGGACCCCGAACTCTTCGCCAGCGTGGCCGACAGGGTCCTCCAGCGCCACGAGGTCGACGTAGTGGTGACCAGGGACACCCCGGAGGGGCCGGTGAGGCAGACCTTTCATGAGCTGGCCCAGCGCCATCGCGGCCGGGTCATCCTCGGCGAGACCCTGGGCCTGGAAGCCTACTATAGCCTTCTGTGGAAGGCGCACTTCCAAGTGTCCACGGCCAGGCACGAGTCCTTCGGCGTCTCTACCCTGGAGGCCATGTACACCCGAAACTGCTGCCTCCTGCCCAACCGCTGCAGCTACCCCGAGATCACCGACGGCTACGAGGACGTCCTGTACTCCTCGCCGCAGGAGCTGCTGGACAAGCTCGACTACTACCTCCTCCACGAGGGCGAGCGGCGGAAGGTCGCCGACCGGCTCCATGAGCTGAGCCGTCGCTACGCTGCGGAGGAGGTGGTGCCCCGGGTAGCGCGCGTCCTTCACGAGGTGGCGGCGCAGGGGTGAACAGGCTCCTGCCACCCGATCACGGCGCTGTCGAGAGGGCGGGCTGGCGCTAGCGGATGCCTGCCAGCTCCTGGAGCAGGTGCCAGTTCTCCAGGCGGTCCGCCTGGGCGGCCAGCAGGGTCTCGTTCGGGCGACCCTCGGCATCAAAGCTCTTGGCGAAGCGGCCCTCCGTGCGAGCGAAGTAGGTGAAGTCGATGGGCTCGCCCGTCTTGGGGTGCCGGTACCAGTCCTCCTTCACCATGGGGTTGCCCCTGAGGTCGAGGCGCTCACGCATGGTGTCGCCCTTGCGGGGATCGTGGATGAACACCGGGAAGGTGCGAGAGTCGCGGGCCAGCTTGGCCTGGTGGGCGGCCAGGTTGTCGGCTATCTCGTGCTCGGGCATGCAGGCGGTGTAGACGTTTACCACGGCTGGCCCGGGGAACTCGTTCGCGGCCATGATGCAGCGATAGAAGTGGTTGGGCTCGGAAGGGATGGTCTGGGCAACGAAGGTATTCGGGTGCATCATGGCGATGAGTGGTAGCTCCTTGCGCCGCTCCTGCTTGCCGTGGATCAGGCGGCCGTACGAAGCCATCTTGGCGTCCTGGCCGGTCAGAGTGGAGGTAGAGGCCTGGCCGCCGGTGTTCGAGTAGACCTGGGTGTCCAACACCAGCACCTTGATGTCCATGCCCGAGGCCAGCAGGCGCGAGAGGGCGCCGAAGCCGATGTCGAACATGGCGCCGTCGCCGCCTAGGGCCCACAGCCGCTTCTGCTGCCAGCCCCGCTGGTCCCAGCGCAGCCGGATGCCCATGGCGTCGGCGACGGCGTTCTCGAACAGCGAGTTGGTCCACGACACCAGATACGGGTTATAGGGGTAGGTGGAGCCATAGACGGTGTTGCAGCCGGTGGCCGCCACGATGCCGATGTTCTCCCGCCCATACACGAAGCCGGTGGCCGCCAGGAACATGCGGATGGCGGTAGCCTCGCCGCAGCCCATGCAGGACCCTGCCCCGCCCACGTACAGGAGCGAGCGGTCCAGCAGCATCATGTCGGCCAGGGCCTTCTCGCTCACGAACTCCTCCGGCGTGTCCGGAAGGGCCTCGAAGAAGGCGATATCGCTCCGGTAGCGCCGGAGGTTGGAGGGCTTCTTCCGCACCATGTGGAGGGCCTCGTGGACGCCACACACCTCTACACATTCGGCGCAGCCCTTGCACTTGGTAGGATCGATGAAGATGCCGAAGAGGCCGCCCTCCTGGCCCGCTTTCACCCGGGCGGTGTGGTACTTTGAGGTTTCCGTGAACTGGCGACGCAGATGCTCGCGCTCCTTGGGGTCCTCTATTTTCGCCAGCTCGCGCTCCAGCGTGGCCTCCGGCAGCACCTTGGCCAGGATAGCAGTGTCAGGACACTGGGTAACGCAGTCCATGCAGCCCACACACTTGTCGGGGTCGAAGAGGGGTATCTCCGGGGCGATGTAGCTGAAGTCGCGCAGCGCGCCCGTGCCCGGCGTGACCAGGCTGCGGGCAGCGTCCGCGTCGGCCGGGAGGTCACGACTGGCGGCGCCCCGGTTGTAAGCCTCAACCACCCGCTCGACGAAGTCCGCCGGCGCTACCTCAGGGCTCTCCACCCCAGGATTCTTCTTTTTCGATAGCTTCTTCACCATCGTCCTACTCACACTTTCAGGCGTCTGCTCAGGAGACGGCGATCTTCTCCGCAGCGCGACCCTCTACGATCTCCCTGGGCACCTCGAAGACCTCCTCGAAGCCCCGCCGGATGCAGGTCAGGTTATCGCGGATGACCTGCTCCCCTCGACCGCCGAAGAAGCGCCGCACCGCCTTCTCCACCCGCTTGAACAGTGCCTCGGGTTCCAGTCCCATTTCCTGCACCAAGGGGGTGGCCCGCAGGAAGATGCCCAGGAGGACGATGCCCTGCATGCGCTGCACCAGGTCGGGGCTGGTGGCCACCTCCCGCGCGATCTGCACGGTGTCGAGGGCCAGCACCCGGATGCCATTGCGCCGGATGATCTCCTTGGCGTAGGAGGGGATGTCCGCCCACACCGCCTCAGGGGTGTTGTGCGGCGTCTGCACGAATAGCATGCCTCCTTCGGCCAGCCCAGCCAGCGGGTTGCCCATCTGGAAGGCGTTCACATCGTTCAGCGGCACGAACTCCGCATGCTCCAGCTCACAGTGGATGCGGATGTGCTCCTTGGCCATGGTCAGGTAGTAGTTCGTGGGCAAGCCCTTCTTCTCCGAGCCGTACTTGGGGTAGGCCTGCACCTGGAGCCCGAACAGGTCTGCCGCCACCGCGGCGATGACCCGGTTGGTTGTAACGGAACCGAAGCCTCCCACGGAGTGCCCACACATGGAGAAGGCCCCCGGCGGCCGCACATCGGGGTTGCGATCGCTGGCGATGGCCAGCGGATGGCTCACGCCGACCACGAAGAACAGGTGGCCGTCAGCCCGGGCCATGTTCTCGGCGATGGCGACAAAATCCGCCGGGCGAATGTCACGGCCTCCCAGGCCCCCCACGCCCGAGTAGATGGTGGGGATGCGCTGGACGGCCGGGTAGCCCGGATGGCCTGCGGCGGCATCGGCAAAGGCGGCCTTGATCTCCGCGGTGAGAGGATTGGACTGGGCCAGGGGCACGTCCAGCCGCTCCAGCACGGAGAAGGCTTTCAGGCCCTTGAGGGCCTCCACGATCTGCGCAGCGGGGAACGGCCGGAAGACGGTGACGTTGAGGACACCTACGGGCAAGCCTTCCTGGTCCCGCAGATAGTCGACGGTGGCCATGGCTGTCTCGGCCATCGTGCCCATGGCCACGATGGCGTACTCGGCGCCCTCCAGGCGGTAGGGCTCCACGAAGCCGTAACGCCTGCCGGTAAGCTCGGCGTACTCCTCGAAGGCCCGCTGGAGGGCGGCAGGCACCCGCTCGTAGAAGTCGCGCTGGGCCACCTTCCCCTTCATGTAGCTGTCCTGATTCTGGACGCTCCCGCTCATGAGGCCCTGGGTGGGGTCGAACAGGTCGGGCAGCTTCCCATCGGGCGGCCCCACGAAGCGCTCCATCAGCTCCGGCTCCGGCAGGAGCACGCTCTCCAGGGTATGAGTGCCCAAGAAGCCATCCTGCACGTTCAAGAAGGGGATGTGAGTCTCCTCGGAGGCGCGACGGGCGATGAGCGCCAGGTCGGCCACCTCCTGGGCGTTCTTGGCGAACACGATGCCCCAGCCGGTGTCCGCCACGCCCATGACGTCGTCGTGGCCGGCATGGATGTTCAGCGACTGTGAGGTGAGGGCGCGCGCCCCGATGTGGAATACCATGGGCAGCCGCTTGCCCGAGATGGTGTAGAGGACTTCCTTCATGAGGATGAGGCCCTGGCCGGCGGTGAAGTTGCTCACGCGGCCCCCTGCCGCGGCGAATCCCTCGCAGGCCGAGGCGGAGCTGTGCTCCGACTCCGGCTCCAGGAACAGCAGGCGCTCTCCCCAGAGGTTCTCGCGACCGTCGGCGACCGCCGCCTCGTAGCCGTGGCCCATGTTGGTAGAGGGGGTAATGGGATAGGAGCAGGCCGCCTGTGTGATGTGAGTGTCCACCCACACGACCATCCCTGAGCCGTCGGCTGTAGAGGGATTTCCCGGATACGGTGCCTTTCGCCTGTTCTTCCTTGAAGGCATGTCCTACCCCTTCTGTATCTATTCTAACCCGCCCAGCCCCGCTTCCGATAGCGTCGGCGCGTATATAGGCCGTAGTATGCCGATGTTGCCGTCGAAATTCAAGAGTCCTATCGCCCTGCCCCGATACGATACAGGCCTTCCCCCTCAGTTGCCCTTCTCATCATCGGCTGGTCGCGCATCTCCCGCCAGACTCGCAGTCCGATGCGGGACCGGCTCCAGGACGCCGCCTCCGGCATTTGACAACTCATCATAACCGACCGAGTATGTGATTGAGGGGCACTTTTGAGAGGCGGTCCGGAGCCTGCTTTCAGGAGCTGCGATGGCGATGGAATCCGGTCGGGAAGAAGCACAGGATCCCCTGAGCGCCGATATCGACCTACTCCGCGACGTGTTGCGCGAGGTCATCGCGGAGCAGGAAGGCCAGCAGCTCTTCGACCTGGAGGAGGAGGTACGGGCTCTCGCCAAGGCCCGAAGAGCGGGGGATGGAGCCGCAGCCTCGCGGATGGCCCGCATCATGACTGCCCTGGACCTGACGCAGGCGCGGGCGCTCATCAAAGCCTTTGCCATCTACTTCCAGCTCGTCAACATCGCCGAGGAGAACCAGCGGGTTCGCGTTCTTCGCGCCCGCGAACGCGCGGCTGAGGGACCTCTCGCAGAGTCCATCACCGAGGCCATAGCCGGCTTCAGGGCAGCGGGTGTTTCCGCTAACGACCTGGCGGACCTGCTGAGCCGGCTGTCCATTCAACCGGTCCTCACAGCTCACCCCACGGAGGCCCGACGGTCCGCAATACAGGCCAAACTGCGCCGCATCAGTACGAGCATCCACCGTCTGGATGTCCACCGCCTGCTGCCCCGGGAGGAGGCGGCCGAGATCGCCGGGATCCGCGAGGACATCCTGGGCCTGTGGCAGACTGCGCCGGTGCGGGCTGCCCGACCCTCCCCCCTGGACGAAGTACAGGACGGCCTCTACTTCTTCCAGGCTACCCTTATGGAGGTGGTGCCGGACGTCTACGACGAGCTGGCGGGGGCGCTCGCCACCTACTATCCGGAGCGAACCTGGAGCCTGCCCCCCTCTC
>JBAUEL010000110.1:0-80092 GCA_049678585.1 Dehalococcoidia bacterium | reverse complement strand
CGCCAGGGCCGAAGCAACCCGTCCCGGCGCCTCGCTCCTCCGCGGCGCTGCCAGAACCTCCGGCTGCTGAACACGGACCACCGCTGGGGTGTGCTCGACCGGGGCTGCCTGAGCCGGCTCCATTGCGGTCGGCACCGGCTTCCTCTCTTCGATGGCCTCCTCCGGGCACACGTACAGGCAGACGCCGCACTCGGTGCACAGCTCCTGCTTGATCTCCGCTCTGTTTGCCTCCAGCACGATGGCCTCTTGCGGGCAGGCGGTCAGGCAGATACCGCAGCCGTTGCAGCGGGCCTCGTCTATGACAATCATGGGCTACCTCCTCGCCAGCGTGGCCCCCCACGCCCACCTCGTCGGCCGCGGCCCGCCGCTGCGCGCCCCGGCGGCTCAATGGGGAACACCCTCGGGCTCTCGCAGCGCGGGCAGGCCAGGGGCGGTCCCGCCACCAGCGCTTCGAACGGGACGGACCACACGTGGCCGTCGCGCCGGCACTGGAAGGGCTGCCTGGCCAGAGCGAAGTTGCCCCCCTGGATGCGGAGAGCCTTGCCGTTGACCAGAGCATCGGCCACCTTCCGGCGGGCCGACTGAAGGACGCGGTGGAACGTCGGTCGGGAGATGCGCATCCTTTCGGCGCACTCCTCCTGCTCCAGGCCCTCCAGGTCCTTGAGACGGATCGCCTCCACCTCCTCCACCGTCAGGGCCACGTCCTGGAGAGCGCGCAGTGGTACTCCCGCCGGCTTGAAGTAGGTTGCCTGCGGGATGAACGCCACTCGTCGCCACTTGACCGGTCTTGACATATTGAACCGACGCAGGGGGCTTATGAACATATGCCCATAACCACCCTAGTACATGTGCCCCTGCTCGTCAAGTGGTCTTGTAGGGGACCTTGCTAGAGGGGTTTCAAGAGGGTTGGCGCTGGCTGTCTATATCGACCACTCAGCCACTGGTATCGATGCCGAGGAGCGCATAGGGTGAACAGAAGCCTGTGGGGTGCCAATATTCCATTATCTCTTCGCAGGCCAAGCAGCCAACGGTACTCATTGGCCTTGACGTCCGGCAGGTGGGCGACATCCGCCCGGCACTGCGCGTCGATCCCCACTCCTACTCCGCCGTTCGGCGATGCTCACCACTGGACGAACATCGGCATGTACCTCCAGCGAGCGCTTGACTACTGATGGGCGTCGGCTTGTGTTCCGCCGGAAGGTCACGGACGCTCACTCGCCGTGATTCTGGCCCCTCACTCGGACAGTGCGCGGCCAAGGCTCAGTGTGCGGACCTCGCGCTCGCAACGGTTTTGAAGTTTGGCACAGACCGCCTAGGCCGGGTCACTGCCGGTACGCTATGCCCCATTGACAGCTCGATCTCTAGCAGGTCCCTGTTGAACTGGGGAGTGCGGCGCGAGCGCCGTGTAACAAACTGCTGCCCTCGGGCTACAAACGCCAGGGCCTACACAAGCCTGTATCGCTACTGGAGCTAGGACAATGCCAATGTCCCAGGGGCGGAGGGATTCGAACCCCCGACGCTCTGGTTATCCGTCTCCGGCCCCGATCTAAGAAACTGGAATATCGAGATTCTCTTTACCAAGGGCGATATCAAGGATTGTTGGCTGGTTTGAGATAGTCGGCACATCACCTGCGACAACAAGAAGAGCACGTGTATCAAGAATGGAATCTTCTGAAGAGCCGGGCGGCAAGTGAATTCGTGTCTTCTGCATCACATCCCGTATCTTTGCTATCTCCAACGGAGTCAAGCCATCTTCTCGTAGCACTAGCCAGACAATCTCGCCATTTTTCTTCGGTAATCGACCGACAAGCCGGTCGCCCGGAATAGTGATACGCTCGAGATCACTGTTGGAATAGCCTGGTTTTGAGAATAGAACCTTGAAAACAAGCCTCCTCCCTTCAGCAGGAGGGGAAAACCAATGAATACGGCGATCCTCAACCTTGACTTTCTTGAATGGGCGTTTGGCTTCTATTGAAGAGATGAGTATTCCGATGCTTGGAGTCCAGCCTGAAGTGAACTCTGCGGGTCTTTGCCACCTAAAGATTACTCTATCAGTTTCCTCATCATCTCGTTCGAGCTCATTGACAAAGGCTATGCGCCAGATGTTTGACTGATGCAAGCTGACTTTGAATGAAGTCAGTGCGTCACGGGTACCCAAATAGACATCATCACGGTGGACCCACATCCTCCACACCCAGGATTGAATACTTTCTGGTGAACCTACGGCGAATCGTAATGTGTTCGGTTCTCTAGAGGACACGGGAGGATGTCCTCACGGCACGATCCAACGGCGGGGCGACTAAATCTAGCAAGAGTAGAGGATGTGAAGTCCCTCACCACTGCACGAACATCGGCATGACCACGTGCACGTAGTTCTCTACGTCCAGCGGCCGGATGACGCCGGGGCTGGAGGGGCTGGTAGCCTCCAGGGCCACCCGGCCGCCCTCCAGGACTTGGAGGACATCCTGAAGGTACTTGCCGTTGAAGGCGATCTTGGCCCCCTCCCCCTCCACGGTGGCGTCGATCTCACCCTGATTATCGCCGATCTCCTCGGCGCGGGCGGAGATGGTCATCTTGCCCGGGGTCAGCTCCTCCCCGGGGGTGAACTGGATGCGGACGATCCCGCTGCCATCGCGGGCGAAGATGGAAGCGATGCGCGTCTCCCGCAGGAACTCGGAGACCTCCACCACGGCACGGCTCGTGTAGGTCTCCGGGATGAGCTGGCTGTAGTTGGGGAAGGTGCCCTGGATGAGCTGGGACACCAGTTCCGCGTTCTTGAGGCGGAAGAGCACCTGGGTCTTCTGGGCGTTGAGGGTCATCTGCACGGGCTCCTCCTCATCGCCCAGAAGGCGGTTGAGCTCGGCCAGGGCGCGAGCGGGGATGATAACCTCGGTGCGCTCGGCCATGGGCTTGTCCAGCTTCAGGTTGTGGACGGAGAGGCGGAAGCCGTCGGCGGCGGCCAGTTTGAGCTCGTCGCCCTCCATGAGGGCGTCTACGCCCGTCAGGACCGGCCGCGAGTCGTCGGTGGCGGCGGCGAACACCACCTGGGTGATAGCCCGGTGAAGCGCCTGGGGCTCCAGCTCCAGGGAGCCGCCGTCCTCCACCTTAGGGATGGGCGGGAAGTCGTCGGCGTCCATACCGCCGATGGTAGCCTCGTTGCGGGCGCACATCAGCCGCATCTGGCGGGAGCGCGGCGCCAGGGTCATGTCGATCTTGTCATTAGGCAGAGAGGTCACGAAGTCCGTCAGCAGCCGTGCGGGGATGGTGATGGTGCCTTCCTCCTCCACCTGGGCGCCGATCCAGCAGCTCAGGGCGATCTCGAGGTTGGTGGCGGCCAGCTTGAGACGGCCCTCATCGCTGGCCATGAGGACGTTGGCGGTGATGGGGAGGGTGCTGCGAGCCGGCACAGCCCTTCCCACGATGCCGAGGCCACGAGCAAGATTCTCCTGGAGACACGTCACTTTCATAGCGATCACCTACATATGCATTTTGGCAGAAGTATAGCGCAGGCGGCGCGCCTCGGCAATAGGAGAAGGTCACCAGCCGGCAGGGCAGGCCGCAGGAGATCAGGCCGAAGCGGCAAAGGCCTCGCGGGCCGCTCTAACCGTCCCTTCCAGCTCATCCCGGCCGTGGGCGAGCGACAGGAAGGCCGCCTCGAACTGGGAAGGCGGCAGGTAGACACCGCGCTCCAGCATCGTCCGGAAGAAGCGAGCGTAGCGCTCGGTATCGGCGCGGCGGGCGCTCGCGTAGTCGGTTACGGGGCCATCGCTGAAGAATACCGTCAGCATGGAGCCGGCCCGGTTCATGCAGACCGGTGCTTCGGCGCTTCGCGCGGCGGCGGTCAGGCCTTCCTCCAGCTCCCGCCCCATCTCTTCCAGGGCCTCGTAGACGCCCTCGGCGGAGAGCGCCCGCAGGGTGACGAGACCAGCGGCCATGGTCAGGGGATTGCCCGAAAGCGTTCCCGCCTGGTACACGGGCCCCAGGGGCGCCAACTGCTCCATGATATCGCGGCGGCCTCCGTAGGCGCCCACGGGCAGCCCGCCGCCGATGATCTTGCCCAGGCAGGTCAGGTCCGGGGAGACGTCATAGACCGCCTGGGCCCCGCCGTAGGCCAGGCGGAAGCCGGTGATAACCTCGTCGAAGATGAGGAGGCTGCCGGCCCTCCGGGTGAGCTCCCGGAGGAAGGGCAGAAAGCCCTCGGCGGGCGGGACCACTCCCATGTTGCCCGCCACCGGCTCGGTGATGACCGCGGCGATCTCCTCGCCGTGGCGGAGGAATAGGCTCTCAACAGCCTGGCGGTCGTTGTAGGGAGCCACCAGGGTCTCCTGGGCGAAGGAGGCGGGGACGCCCGGGCTATCGGGCAGCCCCAGAGTGGCCACGCCTGATCCCGCCCGTACGAGGAGGCCGTCGGCGTGGCCATGGTAGCACCCCTCGAACTTCAGGATCTTCTGGCGCCCGGTGTAGGCCCGCGCGAGGCGGAGGGTGGACATGGTGGCCTCGGTGCCCGAGTTGACGAAGCGCACCAGCTCCATCGAAGGCACCGCTTCGACCAGCAGGCGGCCCATTTCTGCCTCCATCTCGGTGGGCGCGCCGAAGCTCGTGCCCAGCCCGGCGGCTCGCTGCACCGCCTCGACCACCGCGGGGTGGGCGTGGCCCAGGATGAGAGGACCCCACGAGCACACGTAGTCGATGTATTCATTCCCGTCCACGTCATAGACGTGAGCGCCGCGCCCGCGGGCCATCACGAGGGGATCGCCGCCGACGGCGCGAAAGGCCCGCGCCGGGCTGTTGACGCCCCCCACAAGGTGCTGCTGAGCGCGGGCGAAGATCTCGCGGGAGCGATCTACCGAGCGGCTCACCGGGCTACTCCCTCGCGCAGCCAGCGGGCCGCCTCCTTCGCGTGATAGGTGATGATGATATCGGCGCCGGCTCGCTTGATGGCCGTGAGTATCTCCAGGGCCACCCGCGGGCCCTCGAGCCAGCCCTGAGCGGCCGCCGCCTTCACCATCGCGTACTCCCCCGACACGTTGTAGGCCGCCAGGGGCACCTCGAAGCGCTGCCTGGCCCGCGCCAGCACGTCCAGGTAGGCCAGGGCGGGCTTTACCATGAGGATATCCGCCCCTTCCTGGAGGTCCGCCTCCATCTCCCGCAGGGCCTCCCGCACGTTGGGCGGGTCCATCTGGTAGCCGCGACGGTCCCCGAAGGCGGGCGCCGACTCCGCGGCCTCCCTGAAGGGGCCGTAGAAGGCCGAGGCGTACTTGGCCGCGTAGGCCAGGATGGGCGTCTGAGCGAAGCCCCCCTCGTCGAGGGCGCGCCGGATGGCGGCCACCCGACCGTCCATCATGTCTGACGGCGCCACCATGTCGGCGCCGGCGCGGGCGTGGGAGACGGCCGTGCGCGTCAGCAGCTCCAGGGTGGCGTCGTTGTCCACCTCGCCGTTCACGACCACGCCGCAGTGGCCGTGGCTGGTGTACTCGCAGAGGCAGACGTCGGTGATGACGGCCAGGTCGGGTGCGGTGTCCTTGAGCGCGCGCACCGCCCGCTGGACGATCCCGTCCTCGGCGTAGGCCTCCGAGCCCACCTCGTCCTTGGCCGCGGGCAGGCCGAACAGGAGGACCGCAGGGATGCCCAGCGAGCGCAGCTCCTCGGCCTCCGCGGCGAGCTGGTCCAGCGAGAGGTGATACTGGCCGGGCATCGACGTGATCTCCTCGCGCACGCCCGACCCGTGCCTGACGAACAGCGGATAGACGAAGTCCTGCGCCGAGAGCCGCGTCTCGCGGGCGAGCTCGCGCAGCGCCTCCGTCCGCCGCAGCCGCCGGAAGCGGCGGAGAACGAGCGGGAGGGTACTGGTGGTCATGATGGAACCTCTCTAATTGGCTGGCCGCGTCCCGCAAGTATGCCAAACAAATCCCCACACCACTGGCCCCGTGCCTGGATGAATGTCTTGTACTCTACAGAATTCCACACGAGCAGGTCACCAATCATGTCCTCCACTGATAGGACATCCGCCACGTCGGTAGCTTGCTTTACATCGCTTCGCCCTTCGCTTGTAACGCTGCCCCAAACCAGGATCGCTCCTGCAGGCGAAACATGCTTCCCATTCACAGTGACACTGTAGGCCTCAGGATTTCGTGCTAGGTCACGGAACCGCAGGAAGGCATCAGTTCTGTGGTGATCCAGTTGCCAGTGGTCGGTCAATCTTAGGTAGCGATAGTTCTCAAACTCCAGCTCACACTTCATCTCACCGACGAAGAGCCGGCCATCCGTCCGGGATTTGAAGGTGAAGTCTAGAGTCTTGCCTCTCGATTCGCCGGGACGTTTGACTGTGGGCCGCCCAATGTCTTCATAAGGCGCCTGTCTACAGCGAGACCACACTCGAACAATCTCTTCACCGAATATGCCAAAAAGGCGGGATAGGAACTTGTCTCTAGGCCCGTGACCCGTCTTGAACAGTCGCTCGAACGAAACTGCAGGCAGTAGTGTCTTAGTCCGCATTTTCTATCCCTTGTCTAGAAACCGTTCCCGTGGCGCCTTCGTCAGGCTCCGCACGGCATGCCCCGCCTGCAGCTCACCCTCACGCCCCCAGGTCCCTGTAGATCTCCAGCAGATTGCCGTCGGGGTCGCGGAAGTGGGCCGCGCGGATGCCCCAGTCCGGCCGGTCCGTCGGCTCCGTAACGAATGTCACGCCCTTCGTCTTCAGGCTCTCGTACGTTGCGTCCACGTCCTCGACGGCGAAGATGAGGGCGGCCCGGTCCTGCGCCTCGGCCTCCGACGGCTTCTCCGCCTCCCCCACTGCCTCAGCCATCAGACCGCGCTTGTAGAGGGCCACGATGGCGTCGCCGGCGCGGAAGTCGGCGTAGCGGCCCTTCTCCTCGCCCCACAGCACCTCGAATCCCAGCACGTCGCGGTAGAAGCGAAAGCAGGCCGCGAAGTCCTTGACCAGCAGGCGCACATGGGTCAGGCGAAGGGTTGTCTCGGGTGCCATCAGCCGCCTCCTATCCTTCCGACCGATACTTCTCCTCCAGCGCACGCACCAGCCCCGGGATGGTATGCTCCTCCGATACGAGCCCGACGGTCAAGCCAAGCTCCTCCGCCGCCTGCGCCGTGACCGGCCCGATGCAGGCGATGAGGGGCCGCCGCAGCGGCTCCGGGTTGTCGCCTAGCATTTCCGCGAGGTTGCGCACCGCCGAGGAGCTGGCAAAGGTCACGATGTCCAGCTCGCCCGCCCGCAGGCGTCGCAGGCCCTCGGCGTCCGGCTCGCGCGGTACCGCCGAGCGGTACAGGGTCAGCTCGTCCACCCGGGCGCCTTGGGCCTCCAGCCCCTCGATCAGCTCGCGCCGCGCGCCCTCCGCCCTCGGCACGAGCACCCGCCGGTCTGCCATCTCATGTTCGGCCAGCGCTCGGAGCAGCCCCTCGGCCAAGAAATCCTCCGGCACCAGGTCCGCCGCAATGCCCTCGCCGGCCAGAGCCTCGGCGGTGCCGGGGCCGATGGCCGCCACCATAGCCGAGCCGAAGGCGCGAGCGTCCAGGCCCCGCTCCCGCAGGTGCCCGAAGAACAGCTCCACGCCGTTGGCGCTGGTGAAGAGGGCCCAGGCGTATGCTCCGGCCCGCAGGGCGTCGAGGGCTGCCTGCACCGCGCCGGGGTCGGCCCGCGGCTCGATCTCGATGGTGGGCAGCTCGATGGGCTCCGCACCCGCCTCGGCCAGGGCCTGCGAGAGGGCGCTCGCCTGCCGCCGGGTGCGCGTCACCAGCACCCGCTTCCCGAAGAGAGGGCGATTGTCGAACCAGCGCAGGGTCTCGCGCAGGCCGGCCACCTCGCCTACTACCGTCACCGCGGGCGGCTGCAGGCCCGCCTCGGCGGCCCGCCGGGCGATGTCCCCGAGCGTGCCCGACACCGTGCGCTGCCGCGGTAGCGTCCCCCACTCGATGACGGCGGCCGGAGTCTCGGGGGGCCGGCCGTGCCGCACGAGCTGCTCGGCGATGTCGGGCAGGTTGGCCACGCCCATCAGCAGCACCAGGGTGTCCACGCCGGTAGCCAGCCTCGCCCAGTCGATGCTTGACTCCTCCTTGGCCGCATCCTCGTGGCCGGTGACCACGGCCACAGACGACGCCAGCCCCCGATGGGTCACAGGGATGCCCGCATAGGCCGGCGCGGCCACCGCCGAGGTCACGCCCGGCACCACCTCGAAGGGGACGCCCGCAGCGACCAGCGCCTCGGCCTCCTCGCCCCCGCGTCCGAACACGTAGGGGTCGCCGCCCTTCAGCCGCACGACCCGCTTCCCTTCGCACGCCCTGGCCACCAGGAGGGCGTTGATCTCGTCCTGGGTGAGGGTGTGGCCGCCCGCCTGCTTGCCCACGTAGATGCGCTCGGCCCCGGCAGGGGCGAGGTCGAGCAGGCGAGGGTGTACCAGGCGGTCGTACAACACCACCTCTGCCCGGGCCAGGCAGGCCGCGCCCGCCAGCGTGAGGAGCCCAGGGTCACCCGGGCCCGCCCCCACCAGCCATACCTTGCCCGATGCCTTCACCGCACTGACTCCGCCATGAACTCGTCCGCGCCCAGGGCAAGCAGCCTCTCGGCCAGGCGAGTTCCCAGGGCCTCGGCCTCCTCGGGGCGACCGGTCAGCTCCTCGCGCAGGATGCGCTCTCCCTGCCCGTCGGCGATGAGGGCGCGCAGGCGCAGGGTCGGACCCCCCACCTCGCCGAGGGCTCCCACGGGCAGCCGACAGCCGGCCCCCAGGCGCCGGAGGAAGGCTCGCTCCGCCTCTGCCGCCGCCCGCGTCTCCCGATCTTCCAGCGGGGCGACCAAGGCGCAGAGCTCGGCGTCGTCAGTCCGCGCCTCCACCGCCAGGGCGCCCTGCCCGGCCGCGGGTAGCATCGTCTCGACGTCCAGCACCTCCGCCGCCTCCCCCAGCCGGCCCAGGCGGGCCAGTCCCGCCGCCGCCAGGATGACCGCGTCTACTGAGCCTTCGCGCACCCGCCGCAGGCGGGTGTCCACGTTGCCCCTTATATCGACGTACTCCAGGTCCGGCCGCAAGGCCCGCGCCTGCACGGCCCGTCGAGCGCTCCCTGTGCCCACCCGCGCGCCCGCCGGCAGCTCGGCCAGGCGCAGGCCCCGGCGGCTCACCAGGGCATCGCCGGGGTCCTCCCGCGCGGGAACGGCCGCCAGGGTCAAGCCCAGAGCCAGCTCCGTGGGCACGTCCTTGAGGCTGTGCACCGCCAGGTCCACCTCGCCTGTTGCCAGCCGCGCCTCCAGCTCGCGAACGAACACACCCTGGCCGCCGATGCGGGACAGAGGCGCTCGCGCGCGGCGATCGCCCTCTGTGCGCACCGGGTACACCCGGAACTCAACGCCCGGATGGAAGCGCCGCAGCGCCGCCACCACCTGCTCAGTCTGGCGCAGGGCTAGCTGACTGCCCCGGCTGCCGACCCTTACCAGCGGATCGCGCACCTCACTCCTCCGTGGCGGGCCGGTCCAGGTCGAACAGCTCGCGCAGGGCGGAGGTATGACGCTCGGCATCGCCCGAGGACTTTAGGTAGACGATGGGAGCGTGCAGCAGCTTCTTGACGATGGCCGAGGCCATGGCCTCCACCCGCCGCCGCTCCTCCTCCGAGAGGTCCGGCAGCCGCCTCAGGGTACGCGCCACTTCCTCCCGCCGGATCTGCTCGGCCCTCTCCCGCAGCGCCGCTACCGTGGGGATGACCCCCCGGGAGCGCCACCACTCGCTGAAGCGCACCATCTCCTCCTCTACCAGGGCCTCCACCTTCTCCACCTCTCGCTGACGCGCCTCCAGGTTCTCCTCCGAGACCGCCCGGAGGTCATCGATGTCGTATAGGTGCACGTGCGGCAACTCCCGCACCGCCGGGTCCACGTCCCTGGGGACCGCTATGTCGATGAGCAGCAGGGGCCGGGCGTCGCGCTGGGCCACCACTTCCCCCATCAGCTCCGGCCCGATGAGGAAGCTCGGGGCCCCCGTGGAGGTAATGATGATGTCCGACCGGGCCAGCGCCTCCCCCAGGCCCTCGAAGGGCACGGCGGTGCCGCCGAGATCGGCGGCAAGCTGTACAGCCCGGTCGAAGGTCCGGCTGGTCACCAGGATGCGCGAGGCTCCTCGCTCCGCCAGGTTGCGCGCGGTCAGCTTGCCCGCCTCGCCTGCGCTCACCACCAGCACGGTGCGGGAGGCCAGGTCACCCAGGGTCCGGCGGGCCAAAGACACCGCCGTGGAACTGACCGATACGGCATGGCGGCTGATGTTCGTCTGGCTGCGGGCCCTCCGACCTACCCGGATGGCCGAGCGGAACAGCCGCGAGAGCAAAGGGTCGGAGGTGCCTGCCGCCATAGCCGCCGCGAAGGCCGTCCGCACCTGACCCAGGATCTCCGCTTCGCCCAGCACCATTGACTCGACCCCCGCTGCCACCCGAAAGAGGTGACGGGCCGCCTCGCTGCCGTTGTACATATAGGAGGCATCGATGCGAGGTCCGCAGGCGCCCTTCAGCTCGGCCAGCACCCGCAGCACCGGCCGGGCATCCGTCAGGGCCTGCGATGCTGTCACGTACACCTCCGTGCGGTTGCAGGTGGAGAGGATGGCCGCGCCCCCGAACTCTCGGCCTAGCCGCGGAAGCGCCCTAGGCAGATCCTCCGTCCCGAAGGCGAAGCGCTCCCGCACCTCCACGGGGGCGGTCTTGTAGCTGATGCCTACCACCAAGGCGTACACAGCCCTATACCTCGTTCCGGGTGGCCGGCTTTACCCCCAGCGACGCCAGCAGGCGCGTCCTGGCCTCGCCATAGCGCCCCTGTGCCAGCAACGCCCTCAGCCGCCCATCGATGGCCCGTTGCCAGGCATCCGCCTCTACCGAGATGCCCCCCTTGCGCAACTCCTGCCGTACCTCTCGCAGGAGCTCCGCCAGGGCGGGGATCTCCTCCGATAGATAGGCCTCCAGCTCCTCCCGCAGGCGGCGCGCCAGGGCCGGGCTGGCCCCGCCGGTGGATGCCGCCACCACTACCTCGCCCTTCCGAACGACCGAAGGCAGGATGAAGTCGCAGCTCCGGGGGTCATCGGAGATGTTGACCCATACCCGGCGGCGCCGGCCCTCCCGAGCCACCCGGGCGTTGACCGATCTGTCGTCGGTGGCCACCAGGCACAGCTCGCAGCCCTCCAGGTCCCCCTCCCGGTACTCCCGGGCCACGTGGTCGAGACGCCCCTCCGCCTTCAGCGCCTCCAGGGCAGGCGTCAGGGTCGGGCTGATCACGCGAACCCAGGCCCCCGCCTGAAGCAGGCCCTCGGCCTTGCGCTGGGCTACCTCGCCACCGCCGATGACCAGACAGGGGCGCCCCGCAAGCTCCAGGAAGATGGGATAGTAGGCCACCGCTGCTCCTACTCCACCGTTTTCGGGATGTCGCCGCCAGCGGCTGCCGCAGGGGCGAAGGGGTCCGTCCGCCCGTGCGCGGGCCTCAGCCGCTCGTAGGGCTCCGTGATGCCCAGCTCTTCGTCGGTCAGGTAGCAGGCCGGGTCCTCCGCCCAGGGGTCGCCGTAGTAGGACTCGGCGCGCACCCTGAGATTGCCGTTGCAGATCTCGAAGTAGGAGCAGCGCGAGCACTTCCCCTTGATGTGCCCCCGCCGGTCCTTCAGCACCCGCATCACCGGGTCCGAGGTGTCCATCCAGATCTGGCTGAAGGGACGCTGCCGCACGTTCCCGAAACTGTAATGCCAGGAGAACTGGTCCGCGTGCACGTTCCCCAGATTGTCGATGTCCGCTACCGCCACCCCCGACTGGTTCCCCCCGTTCCAGCGCAGGAGCTGGTAGACTTCCCCGGCCCGCTCGGGCTCCTCCTGCCGGACCTTCAGGTGCAGGTAGACGCCGTCGGTGTGGTTGTCCACCGTCAGGATGTCCTTGGTCAGGCCGCGGCGGTGCAGGTCGATAGTTCGGTCGAAGATGCGGTCAACGGCCCGCCGGGTCTCCTCGTGCGAGAGATCGCTCTTCACGATGCGGTCTCCCCGGCCCGCGTAGGCCAGGTGATAGAAGCACATGCGGGGGATGCCTTCCTCCTCGACGAGGTCGAAGAAGTAGTCGACGTGCCCGGCGTTGTACTGAGTGAGGGTGATGCGCAGGCCCACCCGCAGGCCCGCCTCCAGGCAGTGACGGATCCCCCGGAGGCTCTCCTGAAAGGCGCCTATCTTGCCGCGGAACTTGTCATGGACCTTCTCCGGCCCGTCCAGGCTCACCCCCACGTAGGACAGGCCCAGGCCCTGCATCTCCCGGGCCAGCTCCCCGGTGATGAGGGTGCCGTTGGTCGAGAGGACCGCCCGGATGCCGTGCTCCTGGGCGTAGCGGATGAGCTCGAACAGGTCCGGCCGCAGGAGGGGCTCGCCGCCCGAGAACAGGATCACCGGCGCCCCGAACGCCGCCAGGTCATCGATGACCCCCCTGGCCTCCGCGGTGCTCAGCTCGCCCTCGTAGTCCCGGTCCCGGGAGTCGCTGTAGCAGTGAGCGCAGTGCAGGTTGCAGCGGCGGGTGAGGTTCCACACCACCACCGGCCTCTTGTCCTCGGAGTAGTGCAAGAGGTGCGGAGGCAGCCGCCCCGTCTCCCTTCCGAAGCGCAGGGCGTCGCCCGGTGTGGCCGTTCCGCACAACAGTCTGGTGACCCCTAGCATCTCTGCCCCGTCCTAGTTTTGTCCGGCCGGGGACTCGTAGGCCTCAGCGATGCCCGCCAGCACCTCGTCGGCCAGTCCCGTGACCTGCTCGGAGGCCTCCAGGGCCGCCTCCAGCGACGGTCCGCTCGACTGGCTGGCATCGCGGGCCGCCTGCGCCAGGCTCCGCCGGAAGAAGGCAAACGCCTCCACCGTCTGGGACAGGCGCAGCCCTGAGGCCGCAAGCTCCCGCCCGTACACTCGCCCCGTGTCGCGGGCCTCCTCCAGCAGCGCCGACCGACGCCGCCTCTGGGTCAGGTATGCCGACGCCAGTGAGGTCAGGTGCCGCCCTAACGGTCGCAGCCGTCTCCGGCTTTCCTCGTCCAGGCTGGCGTACCAGCTTGCCTGGTGCTCCCGGCCCCGCTGAAGGTGCCGGCGAATGCGTGCCGCCGCCAGCTCCCCGGCATCCTTATGGCCCTGATGCTCTCCGCCCCGCCGCGCCAGGAAGTCCCGGAGGTCCGATTCTGCGAAACGCCGGTGGCCGCCGGGGGTGCGGAAGGTGCGCAGGTGACCGCCGTCGGCCCAGCGGCGGAGGGTGGACTCGTCCACCCCCAGCAGGCGACAGGCCTCCCGCAGGCTCAGCCAGCGCTCCTCTTCAGAGGAGCCGTGAGCCTGGACGGGAGGAGAACCGGTCCGAGAAAATCTAGGCAAAACTAGCTAATCCTGGCAAATAAGCCTACTGTACTGAGAATTTTAGGGCCTCCGATGGCTGCTGTCAACGTCCGCCCGCCGCTTTCGGGCTCGCCCCACAGGCCCCAGCGACTGCTACTTCCAAGGATCGCTCAGAAGCGGTAGAATGACCGCAAATCATGCCCCTGCTGGCACAAGGAGGGCAACGCTATGGCCGAGGAGCTGGTCGGGAAGGTAAAGGACTACTTCGCCCGCATCGGGGTCATCGGCATCGACCTGGTGGCTCCCCTCAAGGTGGGTGACACCATCCACATCAAGGGACACACCACCGACTTGGAGCAGGTGGTGGGGTCCATGCAGATCGAGCACGAGGACGTGCAGGAGGCCAAGGCGGGCGACTCCGTAGGCATCAAGGTCCCGGACCGCTGTCGGGGCGGGGACGACGTCTACAAGGTTACCTGAGGACCTCCCGCACCTTCCGACCCACCGTCGCGCTGAGCACCACGCTGACGGCGCTGATAAGCAGGGCGCCCAGGAAGGCTGCCCGAAAGCCGTCCACCTCGAACTCGAGGTTCAGGCGGCCGGACACCCAGACAGTGAGGGCCAGCATGGCCGTGTTCACCAGCAGGGTGAATAGCCCCAGCGTCAGCACCAGCAAGGGACAGCTCAGAGCGAGCACGACGGGACGAATGAGCGCGTTGATGATACCGAAGAGGGCGGCGGCGATGAGGAGTGACTGCCAGCCCCCGACCTCTACCCCCTGCACCCACTCAGCCGCCAGAAGCAGGGCCGCAGCGTTGATGCCGAACCGGACCAGCAGCCCCACCAGCCGGTCCTCACCGGCGTTCCCCGGTTCCTGCCACCGCCACACATAGACCCGGCGCCTCACGAGGATTCGCCCTCCGGCTGCTGCGGCTGCCGGCGGGCGATGCGCCAGATCATGCGCCGCAAGCGATTGGCCCGCTGCGCCTTGCTGGCGGCGTTCTCGATCTCCTCCTGAGTCAGCTCCTCCAGGATGCGCTCCGGTGGCTGGCCCTGCCGCAGCCGGCGGGCTACTGCGATGCCCGCCAGCACCGTCAGCGCCGTGGACACCACCGCTGCGGGGCCGGCGAAACGTCGGTAGCGCTGCGGCAGCTCCGGGAACTTGCCCATCGCCCGATGGGCTAGATTCAGCACCTGGCGGGTGGCGCTATCCGGTTCCTCGCCCTCCAGGCGCTCCCACGAGCCCTCCTCGGGCTCCTCCTCCGGAAACTTCTCCCTGGGCTTTGCCAACTCAGCCTCCATGAAGCCCCGGCGCGCACCCGGGGCGCGAGCGCCACCAGCATACCAGCGAGGGAGTCCAGGCGAAAGGCCTTGTACTCGTCCATTCGTCGCTGGCTGGGCCTACGGGCTAGGCCGCCGCGGTTCGCACCACGCCCATGGCGAGCATCTCGGCGTCGGCGGAGGGTGCCGGGAAGCGCTCGCGCTCTTCCATCGCCCAGGCCAGGTAATCCTCGGCTATCTCGCGCAAGCGGACCTGAGGCCGCCAGCCCAGCGAGGCCAGCCTACCGCTGTCCGACGCTACATGCCTGGTGTCGCCCATGCGGAAGTAGCCGGGCATCTCTGGCTCCACAGCCTTGCCCAGGACCTCGCCGAGAAGCCTGGCGTACTGGAGCGGCGTGGCTGTCTCCCGGCCTCCCACATTGAAGGTGCGGAAGTCGGCCGCCGGGCGCTCCATGACCAGCAGGGTGGCCCTCGTCGCATCCCGCACGTGCACGTAGTCTCGGATCTGCTGCCCGTCCTCATAGATGACCGGCGGCAGGCCGTGAAGGAGCCGAGCGGTGAAGCGCCTCAGGATGCCGGAGTAGGCGTTGTTGGGGCTCTGCCGGGGGCCCTGAGTGATGGAGTAGCGGAGGGCGACTGTGGGGATGCCGAAGCGGCGGCCCAGGATTAGGGCGTATAGCTCCTGGCTGTACTTGGAGATGGCGTACTGGTTGTGCGGGTTGACCGTCGATTCATCCGTGGGGAGGGAGGCCATCTCCCCGCCGCAGGCCTCGCAGCGGATATCCCACCGCCCCTCTCGCATCTGCTCCACCGAGCGTGGCGGTGGATAGACCACCCCGTGCGTCGGGCACGTGTACTTCCCCTCGCCATAGACGGCCTGCGAACTGGCCAGCACCACCTTCTCGACAGGATAGCGGTTGGCCACGATCCGTTCATACAGGAGGGCCGTGCCGCCCCCGTTGACCATAGCGAACTTGCTGAAGTCGCGCAGATAGTCCTGGTAGGCGGCGAGGTGCATCACCAACTGTGTCCCCTCCAGGGCCCGGTCCAGTGCCGCCGCATCTAGGACGCTGGCCTGGATGAACTCAACACCCTCAGGCGGCCGGTACGGATAGGCGGGATGGTGGACGGGCGGCTCCAGGCTGTCCAGCACCCGGACCGCATAGCCCGACTGGAGCAGTAGGTCCACCACGTGGGAGCCGATGAACCCTGCCCCTCCTGTGACCAGAACTCGTTTCATTGCATCTCTCCCAGCGATCATATGCCCCGGAGCATCGCGGGCAGCGTGAGGAACATGAGCTTCAGGTCCAGCCAGAGGGACCAGGTATGGGTGTATTCCAGGTCCATCTGGACCATCTCTTGAAAGGTGGCGGCGCTCCGCCGCCGCACCTGGGCGAGGCCGGTAATGCCCGGGCGCACCGCCAATCGCTGCTTTGCCCAGTCATCGTAAAGCTCGTATTCGTATGGGACGGGAGGCCGTGGCCCCACCACGCTCATCTCGCCGCGGAGCACGTTGATGAACTGGGGAATCTCGTCCAGGCTGACCCGCCGCAAGATCCTTCCTACAGGGGTGAGATGGTCCTCCCCCGGTGCCTTGAAGTGGCCCTGACCCTGGTCCGAGCCGTTCAGACGCCGCGCCTCTCCCCGGACGTACTGCTCGATGAATCGCCGGTGGTTGGGCTCACCCGAGCCGGCTCGCATCGTCCGGAACTTGTAATAGGTGAAAGGGATGCCTCCCTTCCCCACAACCTGCCTTGAGTAGAGGGCAGGGCCAGGCGAGGTGAGCTTGATCAGGATGGCGATGAGCAGCCAGAGGGGAGAAAGGCCCGCCAGTACCACCACCGCAACCACGACATCCACCACCCTCTTCGCCACGACGCCTGCCGTGTCCGCGCGGGTGGTGAGATCGGAGGCGGCTTCAAGTTGCTTCATCACCGAGCGTAGCGCTGCGGCCCATCAACGCGGCTGGCTGCCCGCTGCGTCCTGCCAATATCTTGCAGAGGGGAGGGTCCGTGCAGTCAATCAGGGGAACCCTCTGGTCGGGCGCTCGGCCAGCCCATGCGGGGCCTCGGGACCCCCCTAGGAGACCTTGCGGGCCCACGGGAGTGCTCTGCACGGGCGGGTCGAGGGCGGCACCCTAGGGGCAGATGCCGATTGATCGGCTGCCCGCCCTGGGAAGAACATAGTGTGTGATTCTAGGGCCGTTCTCCACTCAGGCCACGGCTCCCGGCCGAGCAAGATGCAGACAGTCGCTATCCCCTGGTGTGGGATGGGTCCGTGCCCGAGGGCTTCTCCGGGCCGAATCCTGAGAAAGTGCTGAGCGTGAGATTGCCATCACCCCAGGGGCATAAGGAGCGCCCGTGCGAATCCTGGTAATAGGTCAAAACTATTGGCCCGAGCTGACCGGCATCGGGCCCTTGACGACTGACCTCTGTGAATACCTGGTTGCCACGGGCAACGACGTCACAGTCCTCACCTCATTTCCGCACTATCCTGCCTGGAAGATTGAGCCTGGCTACCGGGGGAAGCTCTTCCTGGACGAAAGCCGTGGTGGTGTGAAGGTCAGAAGATCATTCATATTCGTTCCCAGGCATCCCAACGCTCCTCGGCGCGCGCTGAGCGACCTCTCATTCACGCTCACCTCCGCCTTGAGAGGAGTCGGCGCAGCCAACACCGATGTTGTCTTCACGGTGTCCCCCCCGCTGACGCTGGGACTCACGGGATACCTGCTTTCCAGGAGGTATTCGGCTCCGCTCGTCACGCACATCCAGGACCTCATTCCACAGACGGCGATAGCTGTCAATTTGATCCGCAATCCAGCTCTGATCCGCGGATTGCGGAGCCTGGAGCGGTATGTGTACCAGCGCTCCGACGCGATAACCGTCATCTGCCAGGGATTCGCTGACGACCTGCACCGCCGAGGCTGGCACTCCCCCCAGGTCCAGCTACTCCCCAACTGGGTAGACACGACATTCCAGGTAGAGCAACAGCAGTGCGATCGCTTCCGAGCGGGCCTTGGACTAGCTGCGGACACTGCCCTGATCCTCCATGCCGGGAACATCGGGTACAAGCAAGGGCTGGAAAGCCTGGTTGGCGCTGCCAGTGTCTTGCAGGGTGAAAGGCGAATCGCGTTCGCCATTATTGGACATGGGGCACGGTTCCAGGAAGTAAGAGCGGAAGCGGAGCGTAACCGTCTCGAGAACATCGTGTTCCTGCCGCCGCAGCCACTCGCTGTCTACCAGGCGGCGCTGCGAGCGGCGGACGTATGCATAGTCTGCCAGCGCGCTGGCATCGTCGACGCCGTCATGCCGACCAAGCTCCTATCCTACATGGCCGCTGGCCGGCCGGTGGTCGCATCCGTCCACCCACACAGCGAGACCGCCCGGGTCCTGCGGCGGTCGAACGGCGGCGTGGTGGCCCCACCTGAGGACCCCGAGGCATTGGCCCAGGCGATCCTTCCCCTGAGTAGGGATCGTTCTCTGGCCGCCCACCTCGGCTCAGAGGGGCGGCGCTTCGTCGAGGAGCACTTTTCTCGTCACGCGGTGCTACCGCGGTACGGTGCGTTTTTCGAACGGTTCGACCCGGCATCGCGGCGGAACCTGCGGGCGTGGGAGCGGCGGACTTCCCTGGTTTCGCAGTAGATGGCTGGGAGGCCGCGGCGCACTCGAGGGAGGTCGGGATGGACGGCTACGAGCAGTCGCTGTGTGCGGTGCTTGCTGTCGGCGGCGGGAGTGCGGGTACAGAGAACCCAGTCGAGGTGAAGACATGAAGCGAGCGCTCATCACGGGCATTACCGGACAGGACGGCTCCTACCTGGCTGAACTGCTGCTGGCCAAGGGCTACGAGGTGCATGGTATCGTCCGTCGTTCCAGCAGTTTCACTACCGGGCGCATCGAGCACCTCTATCGTGATCCACACGCGCGAGACATTCCCCTCGTGCTCCACTATGGCGACCTTACGGATTCTTCCGCGCTGACCAACACGTTGAACAGTGTCAGGCCGGACGAAGTCTACAACCTCGGAGCGCAGAGCCACGTCGCCGTCAGCTTCGACGTGCCGGAGTTCACGCTAGACGTGATCGGAATGGGCACCCTCCGGCTGCTGGAGGGCATACGCCATGCCAGTTGGCCGGTGCGTTTCTACCAGGCCGGCAGCAGCGAGATGTTCGGGAAGGTGTGCGAGCGGCCGCAGCGCGAGACGACGCCCTTCCGTCCGCGGAGCCCGTACGCCATCGCCAAGGTCTGCGCTCATTACATGACGGTGCAGTACCGGGAGGCGTATGGACTCTTTGCCTGCAACGGCATTCTCTTCAATCACGAATCGCCCCGGCGTGGCGGCACCTTCGTGACACGCAAGGTCACGCGGGGTATCGCCCAGATTCTCAATGGGAACCAGGACAAGATCTTCCTGGGCAATCTGGATGCGCAGCGCGATTGGGGGTATGCGCCGGAGTATGTGGAGGCCATGTGGCTGATGCTGCAGCAGCCCGAGCCGGACGACTACGTCATCGCAACGGGGGAGATGCACAGTGTCCGCGAGCTCGCCGAGACCGCGTTTGCGCTCGTAGGGCTTGACTGGCAGGAGTACGTCGAGGTCGACGCTCGCTACTTCCGGCCGGCTGAGGTGGACGAGCTGTGCGGCGATCCCTCGAAGGCCGAGCAGCGGCTCGGCTGGCGGCCGCGGACGAGCTTCCGTGAGCTCGTCCGGATCATGCTCGCCGCCGACCTGCACGACCACGGCCTCGACGCGACGAGGGTCTTGGCAGAAGGGGCTGAAAGCCTGGTGAGAAGCGGCGATGGAGAGCGCGAACTTCCGGTGCGCTAGGTCGTTCCTGGTCAGCGGGGGTGCTGGGTTCCTCGGCGCCCAGGTGGTGCGCAAGCTCCATGAGCGCGGCGCCGCCCATGTGTTTGTGCCGAGAAGCGCGGAGTTCGACCTCCGCGAGAAGGAGGCGATCCTGCGCGCCTTAGATTGGGCGAAGCCGGACGTCGTCATCCACCTGGCAGCGGTGGTAGGAGGTATCGGGGCGAACCGGGCGAACCCGGGCAAGTTCTTCTACGACAACGCGATCATGGGGATCCAGCTCATGGAGCAGGCACGGCTGGTGGGTGTCGAGAAGTTCGTGGCCGTCGGGACGGTCTGCGGCTACCCTAAGCACACTCCCGTGCCCTTCCGGGAGGATGACCTGTGGAACGGGTATCCGGAGGAGACCAACGCGCCCTACGGCCTGGCCAAGAAGATGCTGCTGGTTCAGGGCCAGGCGTACAGAGAGCAGTACGGGTTCAACTCGATCTATCTGCTCCCGGTCAATCTGTATGGACCAGGCGACAACTTCGATCCTGCAACCAGCCACGTAATCCCGGCGCTGATCCGGAAGATACTCGAGGCGAAAGAGCGAGGCGACGACCACATCGTCGCATGGGGTACGGGGTCCGCATCCCGCGAATTCCTCTATGTAGAGGACGCGGCCGAGGGAATCGTGCTGGCAACGGAACGCTTTGACGGGTCCGAGCCGGTGAACCTGGGGAGCGGATGCGAGGTAACGATCAGGGAGTTGGTCGAGACGATCGCGCGAGTGTGTGAGTTCAGAGGCGAGACACGCTGGGACCGGTCGAAGCCGGACGGGCAGCCTCGCAGGGTGCTCGACACGTCCCGGGCGAAGAGGCTGTTCGGCTTCGAGGCGAAGACCGGCCTTGAGGCGGGGCTGCGCCGCACCGTGGAGTGGTACGAACGGGTTGCACAGCGATCAGACTCGCCCCTTCCGCAGCCAGTCTGACCTGGTGGAAGGGCTGGTGCTAGCGGGCCTCGACTCAGAGGCCGATGTAGGGAGGCTATTCCTTTGAGGAGTGCACTCAGGGAGGCACAGCAGTGAGCCGACGCCCGTATCAGCAGCGTGACGTGGCCCTTGCTGTTGACGAAGCAAGGAGCGCAGCATGCCGGCCGTGCGAACAAGGCTCGGTGAAGCAACTCAGCGAGACGATTTGGTTGGCGGACTCTCGGGCTGGGTCGTCATTGAGATGGCGTCTGAGGACGCTGGCAACAGCGGCAGTCCGGCCTCTGATGGTGTGGAAGAGTCAACGCTGGATGGCAAACGGGCAAGAACACCGGCTGCACCTGGGTTGCGGCCGCACGATGCTGCCCGGCTGGCTGAATGTGGACCTCGTCGGGCGCCAGCCAATCGATCTGGCACTAGACCTGCGAAAGCGGCTGCCCTTCCCGGACGGCTCGATCGACGCGGTTTTCCACGAGCACCTCATAGAGCACCTGACATACCACGATGCAATCCAGGTGCTTTCCGAATGCGCGCGTGTCCTGCGACCAGGAGGCATATTGCGGGTGACCGTGCCGGATTTCGGGCGCTATCTGAATTCCTACGTGCATGGTACGGACTTCATCGAGGCGGTGCGCCCTGGCAGGTTCTCGCGCTTGATTGCTCTTTCCGAGGTGGTCTACTGCTACGGACACCTGTCGGTCTGGGACGCGGAGACGCTCAGCAAGGTGCTCGAAGCCTTTGGGCTGGCGACGCAGCAGATGAGTTTTGGTCAATCGTGCCTACAACCGTGCCCGGATTCAGCGAGCCGGGCAAACGAGACATTGTATGTGGAGGCTGTCAAGTCACTATGAACCGACAGCGGCGCGATGAGAACTCTGGTTGCCGCAGGGGACGGAGTGGCTGGTTACGCTGCCTATGAGTGAGAAAAGGAAGTGGCACCTGGCCGTCCTGACGTCGCATCCCATCCAGTACCAGGCGCCGCTTTTCAGGGCACTGGCTGAGCACCCCAGGATAGACCTGACCGTATTCTTCTGCTCTGACCAAGGTGCTTGCGAGTACTACGATGACGGCTTCGGGCGGGTGGTGAAGTGGGACATCCCCTTGACCGATGGCTATGACCACCGCTTTCTCGTAAACATCTCTCCGCTGTCCTCGCTTTCGTCGCCCCTCGGCCAGATCAACCCGTCGATACTGCGCCGCCTGCATCGCGGCAATCACCATGCCCTGCTTATCCACAGCTATGCCAAGGTCAGTTCCCTGCTCGGCTACCTCGCGGCGCGCCTGCGTGGAATACCCGTCCTCCTGCGAACGGAGTCGACGCTGCTGCGGGAACGCCCCTGGTGGGTGCGCGTACTCAAGCGCGCGTTCCTCTGGGTGCTTCTGAAGCAGACGTCGGCATGCCTCTACATAGGAACGCGAAATCGTGAGTTCTTTGTGCACCATGGCGTCCGCAGCGGCCGGCTCTTCCCGGCCCCCTATGCGGTGGAGAACGAGCGCCTCTCGGCAGCCGCTGAGGAGGGCCGCCATCGTGTGCGTGGGGAACTCGGCATAGGCCCTGACCGAGTCGTAATCCTCTACTGCGGCAAGCTGGCTGCCTGGAAACGACCTCTGGACCTCGTGCGAGCGCTGGCAAGCGCTTACTTGCCGAGGGCGACGCTCTTGATCGTCGGCGACGGTGAACTGCGGCCGCAGGTCGAGGCCGAGGCGCGTGCTCTAGGCCTCGATGTCAGGCTGGCAGGCTTCGTCAATCAAGCGCAGTTGTCGGCGTTCTACGCTGCATCGGATTGCCTTGTTCTGCCATCGGAGTATGAGCCCTGGGGGCTGGTGGTCAACGAGGCCATGGCTGCCGGGCTGCCGGTCATTGTCTCAGACAAGGTGGGCTGCGCGGCGGACCTGGTGCGCTCAGGGGAAAACGGGGTGGTCTATCGGTGCGGTGACCTTGCAGCGCTTGCAGAGGCGCTTGGCGTGGTCGTGACCGACGCCGACCGGCGCAGGTGCTGGGGCCGCCGCTCCCGCGAGATCATCAGCGGCTGGGACTACCAGGCGGATGTGCAGGGAATCGTCGGGGCGCTGGAGCAGGTGGTGGGCTGAGTCAAGTGCCCGTATGCGAGCCGTCAGCGGCGCGCTGAACGAGCCGTAGCCGCAGGAAGGCTGTCTGCTGAAGGTGGTTAGAAAGCTGGCCTACTACCGCGATAGCGGGATGCTACCCAGCCTGGCGTGCATGTATTTCAGGCACTTTGGCGCGGCTCGCAAGGTGCTCGACATTGGTTGCGGCACGGGCGGGCTGGGAAAGTACAGACCTTCACCTGACATCGAGGTTCACGGCGTCGATATCGATGCAGGGGCGGTGGAGCTGGCAGCCCGGCACGAGGTGGCGGTGTGTCTGGACATTGAGGAGAAGCCGCTCCCTTATCCGGACGGAACCTTTGACGCCGTGCTGGCCAAGGACATCTTTGAGCACGTGCAGGACCCTGGCGCGCTGGCACGGGAGATCTACCGGGTGATGATCCCTGGGGGAACCCTTGTCGCCTCTGTGGTGATGGCCAAACCAAGCGCGGTGTGGGCGGACTACACTCACGTGCGGGGATTTAGCAAACGCTCTGCCAGGATGCTGCTGGAGGACGCAGGCTTCACCGTCGAGCGGGTCTGGCCCATGGGCGGCGTGCCGCTTTCGAACCGCCTGCATTTCATACGCCTGTTGTCCTACCTGCTGAGGCTACCGCCGTTCAGCCAGCTCTGGGCATCAAGCTGGGAGCTGAGGGCCCGCAGATGATAGCCCCAGCGCGAGCCGAGGAAGCGGGCGTGGCCAAGCGCCGCATCTTGGACACCGCTCTTGCCTTGGCGGCGCTTACCGTCTTCGTTTCGCTGTTTGGTTTTATCAAAGAAGCGGTAACCGCGTCGCGCATCGGCACCTCCAGCGACGCCGACGTTTACTACGGCATCGTCTACTTTACCGAGCTCATCTACAGATTGGGGCTGTCGGGGATCGGCACGGCCGTGCTGGTGCCGCTTCTGGCCAGCAGACTCTCAAGTGGCGAAAAGGAGAGCGCGCGAAGCCTACTTGGCACGACCGTTCTCTGGACGATCCTGCTAGCAGCGCTTGGGCTGCTTGGCCTCCTGGCGGTCGGCAACGGCGCTCTGGGGGTATTGCTGGGAGGATTCTCTGAGCAGGAGCGAGGCCTTGCACATGAAATCGCCCTCGTCCTGCTTCCCGCCGGCGTGGTCCTCCTTATCGCCAGCCTCTTTACCGCCTACGCCAACGCACTGGGCCGGTTCCTCGTGCCGCGGATTGCGCAGTTCCTGCCAAGCCTGGTCATCGTCCTGATGCTGGTGCTCTCCGGCACCCGCGATGTGCGGTTGCTGGCTCTGGCCTACCTCCTGGGGGCCGCGGCGCTGCTGGCAATGTGCATTCTCGTTCTGAGGGAAGATCGACCCGGTCTCCGGCACCTGCGGCTCTGGCACCCCGAGCTTCCCGCGGTCTTCGCCTTGGGTCTGCCGGTGCTGGCGCTGATTCTCGGAGGCGACTGCATCGGCATGGTGCAGCGCAGAGTCGCGTCTGGGTTTGATGCAGGTGCGATTGCGGCACTGAGCTATGGCTTCAGGACGGCGGGGACAACCGGAATGCTCGGTACTGCTATGGCCACCGTTGCCTTGCCCGCACTCTCAATCAGCGCAGCCAGGGGGCGGATGGATGAGTTCCGCCAGGTTATGTGGAGGAGCGCCGTGGCGTCGTGCGTGGTCGTGGCGCCACTTACGTTCTTGCTGATGCTTTGGGCGAAGCCCGTCACCGAGCTCTTGTTCGCGCGCGGCGCATTCGACGAGGCATCGGTGGCCCTGACCTCCACAGCCGTTGTGTGGTTTCTCCCCGCAGCACTCTTCGACGTGTGGTACGGTCTGGCGCTTTTCGCGGCCTACGCCCGCCGCCGTCTGGCCATCGCCTACGCGATGCTGGGAACCAGAGTCGCCGTCACCGTGCCGCTGTACCTCACCCTGGCCCCAGCGCTGGGGTTTACCTTCCTGGTGGCGGCGACCACGGCGGGCACGGCCGCGGGTACCCTGGTAGGCCTTCTCCTTTCGCCGCGGATCGACCGCACCCTGGCGAGGGACGTTGGAAAGATCCTGATCGTCTCTCTCATAGTTCCGGCGGCCCTGAAGTTGGGAGAGTGGGCGTTACGGGAGCGCGGATTGGTGTTGCCGAACGAGGCGCTCGTTCTGGTGCTGCCGGCGGCAGCGCTGCTCATGATCGCCATGCTGGCTTTCTGGCGTGTGGGGCCGGCCGCTGAGATGCTGTCCCTCCTGCCGAGGGAGGCGCGAAGGCTGGCCCTGAAGCGGGCGCAGGGGGTCGCGGTTCCATGATAGTGGCTCTGAGCTCGAACAGGGATACGCTCGCCGTGGCCGCCTGGGTCGCAGCCGCCTGCGTTCTTGTCGGAGTCATCTCTGCACTGGAGCCCCTCTACCTGCTGGTCGTGCCGCTGGCGGCTCTCTGGCTGTTGAGGGGAGAGGGCCCTCCACTAACTGGCGGAGGCGCAACTCCGGCCACTATGTACATCCTGGCCCTTGTTGCCTTGGACCACAGGCATACGTCTGTACGGCTAGGCGAGCTCATGCTCAGGATCGGGCGGAGCACAGCCGCAAGTGTAGTGGAGAGCGGGGCGCAAGCATGAATAGTGTGTTATCAAGGTCAGCGCGGCGGCAGGAGGGCTCATCGGAGAGCATTCTGTGGACTAGCGTTCTAGCCTTCGCAGGCGCGGTGGCCCTCGCGCTGGCGTACGTGGTGCCGCCCGAGACCACCGGGCTTTACGCGTGGACAGCCGGACTTGGACTGACCCTGAGTGTCTTCGCATGGGCCTGCTACCGGCTCCATGGTGGGGAGTTCCTGACTCCAGGCTGGATCGTTGTGGGGCTGTTCGGATTCTTCTGCGTGGCTCGCGGACTCTATCTCACGTTTGAGCCTGACGCTGCCGAGGCGCAGGTGTACCGTCCGGTAAAGGACGCTCTCGCGCTATCGCAGGCAGTATCGCTGCTCGCGCTCGTGTCGTTCATGGTCGGCTATTTCTTGTTCTTCCCCCTCCAGCTGGCCCGGAGCCTTCCAGCGCCCCGGACCATGCCATTCGTGGGCCCAGCGTGCGCAATTGCCATAGTAACCGTCTATGTCATCGCCAATGTTGCACGCTGGTGGGCGATCCAGCTAGGAAACTACACCAAGCTCAGCTTTGCTGGCCGTGCGGACGCCCCGGTCCCTGGGATCATCCTGGACGTGTCGTTCCTTGCCCTCATCGCGTACCTAGCTGCGCTCGCTGTCGGCTTTCGAGGTTCCCGGTGGCTACTCATCGTAGCGCTGGTGTTCATGACCCCTATCGAGCTCGCATTCGCCGTTGGCACCGGCTTCAAGGCTCACCTGGTTCTTGTGGCATTGGCGTGGTTGCTGGCGGCACGGGCAGCGGGCATCCGCGTCACAATGCGGCAGTTGCTCGCTGGGGTGGCCGCATTCATCTTCGTGGTCACGCCGATCATTCACGCAAACCGCGAAGCGCAGTACAGACTGACCGGGGGTGGCCAAGCTACCACGGACATCGCGTGGCAGGCCGTGCGCGATACGCCGGCCCGCCTGCGAGAGATAGGTCCGTTGGACTATGCGAGCTACGGCTTTACGCGGCTCATGAACAGGACCACAAGCGTGGAATCCGTGGCGCTAGCTGTGAAGCTCACGCCTGGGCTTCGGGATTTCCAGTACGGCAGACTCTATAAGGAGATAGTTCCCGCTGCGCTGGTGCCCCGACAGCTCTGGCAGGGCAAACTGGACGTTAATGCCCTTGACGCTGACTTCACCCGTGACTACGCGGAGGCTCCTTATTGGCAGACGAGCGTCATCGGTCCCACCGTTACCGGAGACCTCTACATGAACTTCGGGATTGCTGGCGTGGTTGCTGGCTGGTTTCTGTTTGCGCTCCTCTTGCGCGTGTTCTGGGAGTGGCTGATGGCGCGAGGCGTCGGGGTAGCGGGTAGCTTGATCTACTTCGCGGTCATGGCCCACGCGCTTCGAGTCGAGACATCAGTCCCATCGATAATGGTAGAGATGATCCAGGCGTTGGCCCTTGCGATCGCATTCGTAGCGTTGCTATCTGTGCTATCCAGCCGGACCGACGGAACGGAGGCACCAGCTTGACCGGCCTTCCGGAGCGGCTCCAGGTGACCTTGTTCCGTGATATGCCCGCCGAAGGCCGCACCTCCATGGAGGTCTACGCCAGCGAACTCGCCTCAGCGCTGCGGGCGCACCGGTCGGGCCAGCTCACCGTAGGCGAATGCAGCTATGACGAGGTCAGACTGCTGCGTAGAGGCCTGCCCTTCCCCCTCGCCGCCAAGATCGACAACTACCTGTCGCGCTTCGTCGGCTACCCGCTCTCCGCCCGCCGCCAGCGCGCGCACGTCTACCACATCGTTGACCATGGATACGGGCACCTGGCCTATGCGCTTGATCGGTCGCGCACCGTGGTCACCTGTCACGACCTCATGCTCCTCCGTGCGGCGGATGGGAGTGTGCCGCAGTTGCCTCGCCCGCGAATCGCGACGGCTGCGTTCCGCGTCAGCCTCTCGGCTCTCCCCAGGGTCGCCCAGGTCGTGGCCGACTCAGAAACGACCAAGCTCGACGTTACGTCCTACCTGGGTGTGCCGCCGGAGCGCGTGGTGGTGATTCCGCCCGGTGTATCGCCGCAATTTCGCTCCCTGCCCCCGGCCGAATCCGCTGCGGCCTGCGAAACGCTGTCTCCCCGCCTGCTGGGCCAGGGCCCCTTCGTGCTGCACGTTGGCAGCGGTTCCCCCTACAAGAACATCGAAGGGCTGCTGCGCGTCTTCGCGAGGGTGGCTCGCACGCTGGAAGGCGATGCTGTTCTGGTCCGGGCCGGAAGCAAGCTGGAGGAGAAGCACCTCCTCCTGGCGGATAGCCTCGGTGTGGCGGATCGCATTATCGACCTGGGCGAGGTCACCACCGCGCAGCTCGTCGCACTCTACAACCGCTGCGATGTGCTGCTCTTTCCTTCCTTCTACGAAGGGTTTGGCTGGCCGCCGCTGGAGGCGATGGCCTGCGGCACGCCGGTGGTCACGTCCAGCGCGCCCGCGCTGGTCGAGACAACCGGTGATGCTGCCCTGCACGAGGATGCGACCAACCACGCCGCCCTGGCGGCCGCGGTGGCGCGTGTGCTCAGCGATGCCGAGCTGCGCGAATGCCTGCAGGCCCGCGGCCTCCGGCGGGCAGGCGAGTTTACTTGGGCGCGCACCGCCGACCGGCTGGGGACGCTCTACGAAGATGTGGCGCGGGCCGCGGCGCGAGGGCATGCGCTGGAACGTGTCTAGCGGCGGACCGCCCGTGATGGACCTTGAGGAGGACTCCCCATGCGCATAGCGGTCGACGCCATAAGCGCAGGCCGCGGCCTCGGAGAAGCCGCAGGAGGGATGGTCGTCTACATGCGGGACCTCCTCGGCTCGATGGCCCGCCAGCTTCGCGATGACGAAGAGGTGGTGGTCTTTGTCACTCCCGAGAAGGCCTCGCTCATCATGCCGGACCACGCCAGGGTGAGGGCGGTCCTCTGCCCGCTGGTGCCTCCCGGCGCTGGCCTGCGCGTGCTCTACGAGCAGACCGTCTATCCCTGGCTGATCGCCCGCCAGGGTGTCGATGTGCTGCTCGCCACCAGTAACGTGCGTCCTTTCCTTCGCCGTGCGCCCACGGTGGTTGTCTGCCAATCCCTCCAGTACTTCCTCTACCCGCAGGCGTTTGGTCGTCTGCGCCGGGCCTACCTGCGCCACGCGGTGCCGAGGTCCCTGCGAGGCGCATCCGCGGTGATCGCAGTCTCTCGCTTCGCCGCCGCTGACCTGGTCGCTCTCACCGGCGTGCCGCCAGAACAGGTGCATCCCGTCTTGCATGGGCTCTCCACGCGCGTGCGCGACTCTTTGGCCTCGCACGATACGGACGCCCTCTCGGCGGTTGTCAGGCGATACGTGCCGGGTGGCGCCCCCTATCTGCTCGCCCTCTCCACTCTCTATGTCTTCAAGAATACCCGGCGCATCATCGAGGCCTTCGGGCGCGCCGTAGCCGAGGTGCAGCTCCCTCACCGGCTGGTGGTCGCCGGCGAGGACGCCGACGTCACCGCTGCGGAGCTCGCCAGCCACGCGGAGCGGATTGGGCTAGGAGGACAGGTCCTGTTTATCGGAGGAGTCCCGCACCGGGACGTGTCGGCGCTACTGCTCGGAGCGGAGGCTCTCCTTTACCCCTCCCTTTACGAGACATTCGGGTTTCCGCTCCTTGAGGCCATGGCCGGTGGCGTGCCGGTGGTCACATCCGACAGGGGCGCCATGCGCGAGGTGGCCGGCGACGCTGCGCTCCTGGTTGATCCGGAGTCGGTTGAGTCCATCGCGAATGCCATCAGCAGGGTTGTGCGGGATGGCGAGCTCGGACGGCAGCTCAGTGTGCGCGGCCGCGCCCGCGCCGCGGAGTTCAGATGGGATCGGACGGCGCAGGAAACGCTGGCCGTCCTTCGGACAGCGGCGGGGAGGACACCGTGAGCGGACGGGGACATGACGGCGCCTTCGATGTCGTTGTTGTATTTGAGCTCATTGAGCATCGGCTGTGGCCACGCCGACTTCTGCCGGTCGTCGCGACGGAAGTGGGCGCGGTGCCAGAGGTGGTGGAAGACGGCATCACTGGATACGTCGTGCCGCCGCTGGACCCGCAGGCCATGGCGGAAGCCGTGCTGCGGATGCTGGGTGATCCGGCGCTGCGCGAGCGCATGGGCCGCGCCGGACGGGGGCGGGCGGTGCGCCGGTTTTCGGTGGAACGGTGCGCGCAGGTTCATCTGCAGGCTTACGACCACGCGCTGCGGCGCCTGCGGGTCGTGGTGCATCCAACGGCGGGGGGAGAGCGGAGCGGGGACATCGCCGGCCCGGCGTGTGGGCCGTGATAGGACGAGAGAGGAGATTTCCCTCATGGATTCCGCCAAGAGGCGCCTCTAGGGTCCGGCTCATGGAAGGCCCTCATCCTCCCCTTCGTCTGCCATTCCTCGCGCCGCGAACAGGTGGCCGGCCGCTGCTACTAACGTGGCTGCCCTTACCCTGGCCTCGTGCCTGGCCGATGCGCGATCAGGTGCTGCTTACGCTGGGGTTGGCGACGCTGACGGGCCCGCCGCTGCTCGACCTGCTGGTCAATGGCTGGAAGCGGGTCTTCTGGTATTTTGCAGCAGACACGTTCTACTATCTGACGGTTGCCCGCAATCTGGCCCTGCACGGTTCGCTGTCGTTCGACCAGGAACGAACGACCAACGGTTTTCATCCGCTCTGGCAATTCCTGACCGGGCTGCTCTACAAACTGACCTCGCTCTTGGGTCTCCCTGATTCCGCCTTCTTGGTTCTGGTCTTCTTGACCGGTCTGGCGCTGCTTGGCCTGGCGTTGGTCGTGCTGGCGAGCTGCTTCAGGCTTGCACTGGGGAGAGTCCCAAGCGCCTTCCCCCTTCTCCCGGTTGGCCTCTATGCACTGGCGACGTGGCCTATAGATCCCCAGTACGGCTCACTGTGGAGCTATGCCAATGGCATGGAAAGCGCTCTTGCCGTCCTCGCCTTCGCTTGGGTCCTACGTAGCATGCTGCTCCGGGAGACCTCTGAGCGGCTAGTCACCAGCCTGCAACTCAGCATCGCCCTGTCCGTCCTCATGCTTAGCCGCCTCGATCACGGGCTGCTGGCCGTATGCATCTTCATCGTCTTCTTCTTCCGTGCGCTCCCCATCGACAGACTTCGCGTACGCCGCTTTCTTGCTCTAACCGTGCCGTTTATGAGTGTGCTGGGCCTGTACGTGACGTTCAACTGGCTCACGGCGGGCAGCCTCCTCCCCGTGAGCGCCTCAATAAAGAGCACGTTCCCCGACCCCGTTGGTAGGAACGTTATCCACCTGGGGGTACTCATTCTGTTCCCTGACGCGCCCCAGGCCCTGCCCTGGCGCCAGGCACAGGTCTTCCTCCCGGCCGCCGTGGCTGGCGCGTCTCTGCTCTTTCTCCTGACCCAATGGCGATGCCAACGACACGATCTCTTGACTGTGCCGCTGAGCATCTGCAGCGCGTTCGTCGTGGGTCTCGCCGCCTACAACTTCCTCTTCGTCCCCCTTTGGCATCAGGGGCACTGGTACTTTCCGGTTTCAGTGCTACTGACAACGATCCTTCCACTCTACTTCTGGGAACGGTACAAGCCCGTGGCCCGGCGGACCCGGACCGCCGAGGTCGTGCTGGCCGGAGGAGGCGTTGCCCTGGTGGCCCTGTTCTTCTCGGCGCTCTACCATGACCCCAACTACAATGCTCGATAT
Source organism: Dehalococcoidia bacterium (assembly GCA_049678585.1). Classification (GTDB taxonomy): domain Bacteria; phylum Chloroflexota; class Dehalococcoidia; order DSTF01; family CAZFGZ01; genus CAZFGZ01. The sequence goes on along the minus strand of JBAUEL010000110.1, from coordinate 49,404 downwards.
CAGACGATGTTCGAGAGTCGCTCGGAGATCAGAGCCCACTTTGGCTCCGACCAGCCAAGGATCATCGAGTACGATGACGGGATCGTGGCTTTCACCACGGGCTACCCCACCATGTCGGGCCTTGGCTTCGCCTTGGACAGCGAGGCGGTAGCCTGGATGGAGCGTGCACCTTTGCTCTGGCTCGCCTACGACCGGGGCTTCGACCACATCGCGTCGGTGAACTACTTTGATTCGGGGGGACTATCGGAGGATTCCAGCTCAGAAGAGATTCGAGAACGACTCAGCGAAACGTTCTTCCTCCGGTGGCCTGACATTCAGCCCTTTGACTTCAGGGTTGCCTATGTCACTCCCGGCGAGGAACTCGCGATCATCGCCATGGAGCTGCGGGAGTGCCCTTCATCACATCTCCTGCGAGGGTGCCCCGGCGCCAGCGAACTGAGCGGCAGTCATTGAGCGCCGTTGAGCCGTAGGTCGGCTGGCCTGTGGCCTGCCGAAGCCCTCGCGTGGCACCCGGACTGGAGGCGTTCTCGGATGTATGGGAGCGCTGCGGGGCACTATGAAGCGCAACCGCCTTCCTGCCGGCGGCTGCCGCCTTCCTGAGGGCTATTCGCGCTCCCGGCGCGCGGCCATGTAGTGGACGTAGCGGCTCATGGCCCGGGCCGCCCTCTCGATGTCTGAGTAGATGGCGGCTCCTGCCGCGGCGAGCTCTTCGCGCGCCTGGGTGACGGCCTTCCAGCCCCGCTCCTCGCTCGACTCGGGATTCTCGATCACCAGCATGGTGGCCTTGCCGGTCTCAGTCCCCAAGCGCTTGAGCCGGTCGAGGATGTCGCGGAAGGCTTTGTCACCGCCGGCATGACGGATGATGCGCTCCACATGGGTGTTGGCGATGATGGCGTCGTAGGCGGGGCTGGCCGCCATCATCTCGACGACGTCTAGCGGGTTGAACGATCCAAACCCGAGAATCGAGCCGTCGATAGGATTTCCAACCCAGTCCCAGGCGTGCGGCACCTTCTCCCGGAGATCCTCTCTGATCTGCTGCGGCATGGGAGCGAGTTCGAGGCCCGCTTCCTGGCAGAGGTCCGCGGCCTCGACGGTGCCGCCGCCTGCCCCGCCGAGAACGCCGACCCGCGGCCCCCTGGCCGGGCCGGCGTTCCTGAAGGCCACCAGCATATCGATGAGATCATCGAGGCTGCCAACCTCCAGCGCTCCCGCCTGGCGCACGGCCGTCTGCCAGATGACCTGCTCGCTGGCGAGCGAGGCGGTGTGCGAGGCGACGGCAGCGTGGCCCGCGGAGGTGCGCCCGCCCTTGAGGACGGCGACGGGCTTTCTGTCTGCGGCCCGTCGCAGCGCCTCGAAGAAACGTCTTCCGTCGCGGACGCCTTCGATGTAGGCGGCGATTACGTCGGTATCTGGATCGCGGGCGAAGTGGTCCAAGAAGTCGCCTTCGTTGAGGTCGAGGGCGTTTCCGTAGCTGATCACCTTGCTGAATCGCAGGCCCCGGAGCCAGCCACGGCCGATGACTCGGAAGGCATGGCTTCCGCTCTGAGACAGGAAACCAACGTTGCCCGGCTCAGCCGGAATATCCGGGTCGAACGTGATCTTGGCCTTCGGGTAGTAGAGGCCCATGCAGTTGGGGCCGATGACGCGGATGCCGGCTTCCCTGGTCCGCCTGGCGAGCTCACGCTCGAGTTTCGCCGCGTCCTCGTGGCCTGTCTCGCTGAAGCGGCCGGTGTAGAAGTGGATGAGCTTGGTCCCCTTGGCCTTGGCCCCTTCGATCAACTCAAGGGTCGCGCCCGCCGGAACGGCGGAGATGACGAAATCGACGGGTCCGGGCACGTCCTCGAGCCTCGGGTATGCCTTCTGCCCAAGGAGTTCATCCAGCTTGGGGTTTACCGGATAGACGGGGCCGGGGAATCCTATCTTGAGGAGCCCCTGAACGAACTCGTACCCCTGGCTGCGCTCGTTCGCCGATGCGCCTACGACGGCGATGCTTCGCGGATGGAAGAGAGGCTCGAGGTCATCGCTCGCGTTCACGTCTGTGGTCGTCCGTTTAGTGCGCCTTCTCACATTACTAGGTCGCTACGCGGTTCGCTACACCTAGGCAGGACAGCATCAGGGCCACGAAAACTCAGCCGTCGCCGGTGACATGCGGCCCGATACCGATACCAGCGTACCTCACTCTCAACTCTACGTCATCCCTGGGGGCCGACCGCTGACCATCTGCCGGGAGAGACCGTACGGCCCGGCAAGACGTACTGGACGCGCGCGACGGATGTCAAATACGATGGCAGTCCAGCGTCATGAGGAGCGAAGGAGGTCTCAGATGCAGACTACCCGTGACGAGTACACGCCGACGAAAGCGGACCGCTTCACCTTTGGGCTGTGGACGGTGGGGAACCGCGGACGCGACCCCTTCGGGGATCCCGTCCGCGACGCCATCCCGCCGGAGCGCATCGTGGAGAGGCTCAGCGAGCTGGGCGCCTACGGCGTCAGCCTGCACGACAATGACCTCGTCCCCATCGCTGCCACCCTCCGCGAGCGCGACCACATCGTGCGCGAGTTCCGGCGCGTCCTAGCCGACTGCGACATGCAGGTCCCCATGATGACCACCAATCTCTTCTTCCACCCGGTGTTCAAGGACGGGGCTTTCACCTCCAACGACGCACGCGTTCGCGCCTTCGCCCTTCAGAAGACCATGCGCTCCATCGACCTCGGCGTGGAGCTGGGGGCACACATCTATGTGTTCTGGGGCGGGCGTGAGGGTGCCGAGGTGGATGTCTCCAGGGACCCCCGGGAGGCCATCAGGAGATACAGAGAGGCCCTCAACTTCCTGTGTCAGTACGTGTCCGACCAGGGGTATGACATGGTCTTCGCCCTTGAGGCCAAACCCAACGAGCCTCGCGGCGACATCTACTTCCCCACCACCGGTCACCTGCTCCACTTCATCACCACGCTGGACCGCCCGGAGATGGTTGGCGTCAACCCCGAGGTCGCCCACGAGCAGATGGCTGGACTGAACTTCTGCCACGCCGTCGCCCAGGCCCTGGAAGCGGGAAAGCTCTTCCACATCGACTTGAACGATCAGAAGCCCGGCCGCTACGACCAGGACCTGCGCTTCGCCTCTGAGAGTCTGAAGGGGATGTTCTTTCTGGTGAAGCTGCTGGAGGAAGGGGGATACCAGGGACCCAAGCAATTCGACGCTCATGCCTACCGGACGGAGGACGAGAAGGGCGTATGGGACTTCGCGCTGGGCTGCATGCGCACCTATAACATCCTACGGGCCAAGGTGCGGCGCTTTCAGCAGGACGCGGAGATCCAGGCTGCCCTGGTCGCCCTGCGCGCCAAGGACGATGGGCCGGCTGAGCTAACCAGGGGCTATTCGGCGGAGAAGGCCCGTAGGCTGAAAGAGATGCCGTTCGACATCGATGGGCTCGCGCGCCCTGGGCTGGGCTACGAGCGGCTGGACCAACTGGTCACGGAGCTGCTGCTGGGGGTTCGCTAGCCGACAGGTCGTGCAGGGTATGGAAGGTGTCCCGCAGCAGCGGATAGAGGTCACGATACCGGCGGTACAGCTCGTCGTAGACCCCGGTCGCCTGGGGGCGCGGCTCGAGCCGCTCCTCGGTGCGGACCGCGCTTCGGCAGGCCTGCGGCACGCTCTCGAACAGCCCCGCGCCCACGCCCGCCAGGAGAGTCGCCCCGAAGGCAGGGCCTTCGTCGGCGGCCAGACTGACCACAGGCAGGCCCAAGACGTCCGCCTGGATCTGACGCCACAGGCGACTGCGGGCGCCGCCCCCGATGGCCCGCGCCTCCTCCGGGTTGATGCCCAGCCCCCGCACCAGCTCCAGGGAATCGCGCAGGCCGAAAGCCACACCCTCCATCACAGCGCGGGCCATCTCCGGCAGGCCCTGTCCGCTGGTCAGGCCGACGAAGGCGCCCCGGGCGAAGGGGTCGGCATGAGGGGTCCGCTCCCCCGTGAGGTAGGGCAGGAAAAGCAGACCGCCTGCGCCCGGAGGGGCCCGCTCTGCCAGTCCGTCCAGCCACTGCTCCACGTCGCGCCCCCTGGGAGCGGCGGCCTTCATCAGGTCCGCCAGCCATCGCAGGGAGCCGCCGGCCGAGAGCATGACACCCATCACGTGCCACAGCCCGGGCGACGCGTGGCAGAAGGAATGAAGACGTGCCTCCTGGTCGACCACCGGCTCCGGTGTGGCCGCGAAGATGACGCCGGAGGTGCCGATACTGGAGGTGATGATCCCCGGCTCCACGGCGCCGCCGCCCACCGCTCCCCCCGCCTGATCGCCTGCTCCCGCCACCACGGGCGTTCCCGGCGGCAGTTCCAGGGCGCTTGCCGCTTCCCTGCTGAGCCGCCCGCTCACCTCCGGTGATTCCAGCGCGGGAGGAAGCCACTCCGGGCTGAGATCCAGCGCCCTCAGCATCACATCCGACCATCTGCGTCGGCGCACATCGAAGAGGAGGGTGCCCGAGGCGTCGGAGACGTCGCTGGCATGCTCTCCGGTAAGCCGGAGCCGGAGGTAGTCCTTAGGCAGGAGCAATCGCCGCAGGCGCCGGAAGTGCCCGGGCTCGTTGTTGCGGAGCCACAGGACCTTGGGCGCGGTGAAGCCCGTGAGCGCCCTGTTCCCTGTGAGCGTGACGAGCCGGGCCAGGCCGAGCTTCTGCTCGATCTCCTTGCATTCGGCCGCCGTCCGCTGGTCGTTCCACAAAATGGCCGGCCGGATGACCCTGTCCGCCCGGTCAAGAAACACCGAGCCGTGCATCTGGCCGGTCAGGCCGATGCCGGCCAGGGCGCCGGAGCGAAAGGCACGCTGCTTCCCAAGACTCCTTACGGCCCGTACACAGGCCCGCCACCAGTCGTCCGGGTCCTGCTCCGTCCAGCCGGGCCGCGGGCGGGCGACCTCGCAGGGCGCTGTGGCCGCTTTCTTCACAGCGCCGGTCGCGTCTGCTACCACGGCCTTCAGGCCTGACGTCCCCACATCAATGCCGAGCAGCAGTTCATTCATCATTGGCCTGACCCTCCAGAAGTCTACCAGACGATGTGCGGGTAGAGTTCTCAACCTCTACAGGGGCTTCCCCGCGCAATCCGGGTGGTGTACCATGCCGCCGCGTGGCGATCGTCCCCGCTAACCGGGGCGTCATCATGAGAGAGGCGGAGGTATGCCATGTCGGAACTCTGGTTCACTCCTGCCCATGAGCTCGCGGGGCACATCCGGTCCGGCGCGCTCTCCCCCGTCGACCTGATGGAGGCCTGCCTGGAGCGCATCGAGGAGACCAACCCGGTACTCAACGCCTTCATCGCGATGCGCCCGGAGGAGGCGCTGCGTGAGGCCCGTTCTATGGCGGACCGGATAGCCCGCGGAGAAGATCCGGGGCCACTGGCCGGCCTGCCCCTCGGCGTCAAAGAGCTCGAAGACGCGGAGGGATTCGCTTCGACCCACGCGTCCGTCCCTTTCAAGGATAACTGGCCGGAGCGGGACTCGGTGCAGGTCGAGCGGCTGCGACGGGCCGGAGCTATCGTGCTGGGCAAGACCAACGCGCCGGAATTCGGGTACACGGCCTTTACGAAGAACCTTCTCTTCGGGGTAACGCGAAACCCCTGGAATCCTGCCCGAACCCCGGGTGGATCGAGCGGTGGCTCCTCGGCCGCGATCGCCTCGGGGATGGTTCCGCTTGCCACCGGCTCCGACGGAGGTGGCTCCGTCCGCATCCCGGCCTGCTATACCGGTTGCTTTGGGTTCAAGCCGACCTTCGGCCGCATCCCACGCGGCCCGTTCCGGATGCTGACGTGGAGTGACACGGTGGCCTACGGGCCTATCACCCGCACGGTACGCGACGCTGCCCTCTACCTGGACGCCGTCGTCGGGGCGCACCCCGCCGACCCCGATTCTCTGCCCCACCCGGGCGTCTCATACGTAGAGGTGCTCGAGCGCCTGCCCTCGCACCTTCGTATCGCCTGGAGCCCAACGCTGGGCTACGCCCGGGTCCAGGCAGACGTCATGCGCGAGGTGCGAGAGGCCGTAGGCGTCTTCGAGCGGCTCGGCCACGACCTAGAGGAGATCGAGGGGGGGATCCCCGACCCCGGCCTGGCCTGGGCAGCCGTCGCCGGCGGTGAGACCTACGCCGAGATCGCCCATCTCATCGAAGAGCACCGCCCGGAGTTTGGTCGCGGCTTCCTGGCGGGAATCGAACGCGTGCGCGTTCTCACGCCTGAGAAATACGGAGCGGCACAACGGGCCCGCGCCGAGCTGATAAACTTCCTCTGGCACCTCTTCGAGCGCTACGACCTCCTGCTCACGCCGACCCTTCCCACCGAGGCCTTCGATGCGCTCGGGAAGATGCCCCCTGAGATCGACGGCGAGCCGGTCCCCAACCCGCTGGCGGTGATCGCGTTTACCTACCCGTTCAATCTGTCGGGCCACCCGGCCGCGACCGTTCGCGCTGGCCTTACCGACGCGGGCCTCCCCGCCGGTCTTCAGATCGTGGGGCCCCGACACCGCGAAGACCTCGTCCTCCAGGCATCCTACGCCTACGAGTGCGAGCGCCCCTGGAACCATCTCTGGCCTCAGCAGATTCCGCCGCTCGCTGGCGAGTAAAGGCAGGAGCGCTATGGCTTACATTCAGACAGCGACGGGACCCGTCGATGCAGGCCAACTCGGATTCACCCTTGGCCACGAGCACCTCCTAGTAGGCTCAGCGGGCGTCTTCGAAGGCTTTCCATTCCTCTTCGACATGAAGGCAACGCGAGCGCAGGTCATCAAGGAGCTCCGGGAAGCGCGGGCGGGAGGTGTCGAGACAATCATCGACCTCACCACGCTGGACCTGGGCCGGGACGTGGAGCTGGCGGCGGAGGCGTCTCGTGAGAGCGGCGTGCACGTGGTGGTGGCCACTGGCATGTGGCTGGACGTACCACGCTTCTTCTGGGGCCTTGGCCCGGATTCCCTCGCCCGCGTATTCACTCGCGAGATCGAAGAGGGCATCGGCGGAACAGGAATCAAGGCCGGCGTCATCAAGGTCGCAAACGACATCGGTGGAGTGACCGAGCAGGGTGAGCTCGTCCTGCGGGCTGCCGCCCGCGCCTGCATCGCGACGAATGCCCCCATCAGCACTCATCAGTGGGCACCGGAACAGGTCGGCCTGCGCCAGGTGGACATCTTCGAGGACGAGGGCGTCGACATGAGCCGCGTTTGCGTCGGCCATAGCGCTGACACGACGGACATCGAATACCTCATCCGCTTGCTTGAGAGGGGCGTATTCCTATCCATGGACCGCTACCCGGGGCGCGAAGGCCGCCCCAGCTGGCGACAACGCAACGAGACCGTCAAGGCCCTCATCGACCGCGGGTACGCGGACAGGCTGATGCTCGGTCACGACTACGCGCCCGCACCCGTCCTGGCAGGCCAGGAGCCTCCGGCCCACCACGAGCCGACGGGCTATCTCTTCCTCACGAAGACCGGCATCCCAGGCCTCAGGGAACTGGGGGTCGCCGAGGACACCATCCGCACGATCACAGTGGAGGTGCCTCGCCGGTTCCTTTCCGGCGAAGGGTAGGCTCCACTCCACCTGCATCGGCCTTGCCGCCGCCAGGCGGTGGCGCCGTGTGTCGGCCATGTCCTCTCTAGGCAGAGGATCGCGGACGCGTCATAGCCGCCCGTGGGTAGGCTTAAGGTCCGGCGCGAGGAACCATTGCAGATGCTCTGCTTGACGAAGCCTTGTGTCCTAGGGGCTACGAATCGCTGGCGGCACTGAAGCTCACCTCGAGCCACGGTCGCAGGAGGGGATCAGGGTAGTTGCTGCTGTGGAAGGTGGCGATGCTGTCGACAGCAACAGTGGGTGCCGCCAGGATGATTCCGTAGTTCTGGAACGAGCCTTCGAGCCATACTCGCACCAGCGGCGTGATGTCCAGCTCCTTCCAGCCGACACTCTCGGTGTCGATGCTCGCTACCTGATCCGCGTTGAACCGCCCCCCCGAGACAGATTCCCAGGTGGCCGTGCTTGGCTCCCATGGAGCGGTCACACGATGGACCGTCACCGGTTCACCCGGTCCAATGGATGAGCCCATGTAGATGTGAAGGACGGCGCGCTCGAGACCGCTCGATTCTATCAAGCCGGGGAGCCTGATGGTGATGAGGGCACGCTCTCGTCGACCGGCCGTGTTCGATACATGCAGCTCATCCGTGCCCGAATAGTTCGCGTTGCTGGCCTCCTCGGCGATGTAGGTGTCGGCGTCCGGATACGGCCCGAAGCGAACGAGGACGTTCTCCATGGCAGAGCCCGATGGAGAGGAGCGCTCTGGGGTCGACTCCAGGCGTGGCGTCGCCGTGGAGTCTCTCAGCGGTCCTTCCGCTGGGCCTGTGGCCGGCGGAGTCAGCAGCCAGGCGGGCGTGGGCACTGCCTGCCAGTCCGGCAGCGTGGAGAATACGGGCACGAAATCCAGATCCTCCCGGGAGAATCGAGTGGCGAGCTGCGCCTCGTCCTCGCGCGCCTGCTCCGACACCGTGTGCTCCAAGGGGGGCAGACGTGGCAGCGAGTCTTCGCGGTCGTAGTCCACTTCTAGCTCTGACCTGAGATCGACAGGCAGACTTCCCGCTGCCGAACGCTGCAGCGCTAGCCTGGAGGCGAGCCAGGCACCCCCCACGCAGATGCCCGCCAATCCCAGGGCAAGGCACAAGCGGAGCAGAGTTTGCCGCATTGTCCGCTTCCCCTCTCCTACGCGGCCTTCTGATGGTCCAGGTCGGCGACAGTGGCTGGCAGGCTGACCCCCTGAAGCATGGGGTCCGTGCGCCGCCGCGCCTCCCATCCGATGTAGGCCGCGTCTAGGGCCGTCACCGCAACGCGCTCGAAGAGCGTCCCGACCTGCGACCGGAGCAATGCCAGCGCGTCCTCCGGCGTCAGGGCCGCTCGGTACGGGCGGTCCGTGGTCAACGCATCATAGACATCGCACACGGCGGCGATGCAGGCGACCACGGAAAGCTCCCCGCTGCGGAGCCCTTGCGGGTACCCGCTTCCGTCGAGCCGCTCGTGATGGGAAACTACGAAATCGAGCACTTCAGGCGGTAGGTTGAGCGCCTTGAGGATTCTAGCGCCGACCAGTGGATGGCTGTCCACAATCAGCCGTTCCACGTCCGAGAGCTCTCTGGGCTTCAGCAGAATTGCGTCGCGAACGCCGAGCTTTCCCACGTCATGCAGATAGCCGCCGATCTGTAGCGCGTCGAGCGTGCTCTCAGGCAGCGCCAGCCGCTCACCCAGCAGCCGGGCCAGCTCACCTACGCGCACAGAATGGCCCGCCGTATAGGGGTCGCGTGCGTCGACCGCGGCTGTGAGCGCCTTGATGGTGTTCAGGTGATGTTCGTGAAGTTGGCTGGTGTAGGCCCGCAGGCTCGCCGTCATCTCATCGAAGGATTGCGCGAGCACCCCGATCTCGTCCTCCCCGGAGACCGAGCTCGTCACCGATAGGTCACCGGATGCGACCTTCTGTGCGGCTCGCATGAGCCGACTGACGCGATCGGTGATCGCCTGCGCCAGCAGGTAGCCCGTCAGCAGCACGAGCAACATGGCCACGCTGAAGGCAGCGCTCATCTGCCAGCGGGTGACGCTGCCCGCCCGGAAGATGAACTGTGTTGGTAGCGCCACTGAGTAGAGACCTACCACTTGGTTGCGGACGATCAATGGGCCCTGGGCGAAGTCATAGTCGCGCTTCCAAACGCTCCTGCTCTCCCGCGTCGTCTCCTCGTAGCTCCCTAGTACAGAGGCCAGCACGGGCGAGCTTATCTGAAGGTTTGCCTCTTCGCTCGCGCTGCCCGTGCCCGCGAAGCTGCTGGCGAGCGGGCGTCCTTTGAAGTCGTAGAAGGTCACCTCGGCGAGGGCTTCCTCCCGTGTCTGCCTCGCGAAGCTATCCAGATATGTCCCGACCAGCGCGACCCCCACGACCTCATCGCCGCGGCGAACCGGCCCGGCCGTGAGGAACACGAAGCCCTCGGGAGTCTCCACGAGGCCCGCGAACTTGTCACCCTGCTTGTCCTCACCGGCTGCAAGCACCCGTTGCACCGGCGGCCACTGGTTCGGGTCGCCCGCATCGACGGGCCGGAATGTCAGGTCACTCTCCCGCCCCTCTCTGGTCACACCGAACAGCCGATTGGCGCCCGTGCCGATGACCTCGGCCCGTTCGAGACCAAGGTTCGTGACCACCGGCTCCAGCAGCCTGTCGAGACTCTGCGTGTCCCCGGCCGCGACGGCCTCCCCCACACCCTCTGTGAAGGCGAGAGCCCGCACGCCCTCTAGATGCTCCCGCTCCTTTCGTACCACTGCATCGGTGGCCACGTGCCCCGCTTCGGCGAGCTGATTGTCGAATCGCTCCCGGAGCGAACCGGCGATGAGGTCGGTCACCATGTAGGTCCCGACCACTCCCAAGAGCACGGTCAGCAGTGCATAGGGCCCGATGATCTTCCAGCGAAGGCGCTGCAGGGGACGGCAACAGAGCGACCTTGCTGCATCGATCAAGAGCTTGATGCCGCTTTGTAGCCGGGAGAATCGGAAATAGGTAGAAAGCACTCGCATATGTGATTATCGACCAATCTACATCGCTCTATCTACCCCGTCCTGCGGAGGCGATGAGGGCGGTCGGCGCCGTGACTCCTGGGCTCCGAGTGCAAGAAGATGGCCGGGACTGAGCACTCACCATCAGCGGCGTGCCGGCGACTGAGACTTCTGAGTCCACTATCTCGAATCGCCCTTGATGGATCCGGCGGCGGTTACGAGCCTCTCCTGGGTCAGGGGGCCACTCTCACCCACCTTCGAGGGCGGCCGCCAACTGAGTATTGCCAGCGCCGCCAGGCCCAATGCGAAGCCAAAGCCCAGGATCAAGGCCCGCACCAGCAATGCTGAGGCGGCCGCGAGGCTTCGCGAGGCGCCGAGAATCGCCTGGGTCATGCCCACGATGCCGCCTTCCGTCACCCCTATTCCCCCGGGCAGCAGCGAGAGCGCCCCCGCAAGCGTGGCAACCGGGAAGATGAAGGCCGCCTGGGCGACCAGCTCCCAGGTCCCCGGATTGCCCAGGCCCACCAGTACAAGGAAGAAAATCAGGCACTCCAGAGTCCATGCGACCAGGCCCAGACCGAAGGCCCAGGAAAGTCCGGACAGCGAGAAGAGGATGCGGGAACTCTCGTGAAAGTCTTCTATCGGCGGCAGCAGGCGCTGCGCCGGCGGGAACCTCCTCGCGCCCCGCAGGAGAAGCGAAGCGAGCCCACGGTGTCGAAGCGCCACGATGGCCGCCACTGCGATAACTATGACCGTGACGAAAACGGCCGTGCCCCAGCCAAACAGGAAGAGGCCGGTCGTGGCCAGGAGGAGCATGACCAGCGAATCGCTGACCCGCTCTGCGAGGATAATCGGCGCCGTGCGCGCCACAGGCACCCCGTGCAGCTCCCGAGCGTAATAGCTCTTCACCCATTCGCCCAGCCGCGCCGGTGTGAGGATCATGGCGGTGCCCGCGAAGAACACCAGCAGGTCGCGGAAGAGATCCGGTTCCTGGCCGGCGGTGAGACGCAACAGCCTCCGCCAGCGGAGATACCGCACCGCGTAGTTGAGGGCGGTCAATCCGAAAAGCACCGGCATCAGGCCCCAATCGAACCCGAGAAGGGTCGAGGAGACGTCTCCGATGTCGGCGTAGAGCCCAAGGCCCGTCAGCACCGCGAACCCTACGACCAGGGATACCAGAAGGCCGCCGCCCCAGCCGAGCTTCCTCCTGGCGGCGGCAGGTGCCCGTTGGGCCGTGGCTCCAGCCTCGGGCGGCTTCTCCGCCAGCGATGTCATGTCAGCGTGAGCCATGGTTCGTGGATGCCATCAGCGGTTCGCCTCCACCCTCGCGCCAGGGTACCGGAGGATGGCGAAGTGCTCATTCTCGAGGGAGATGTAGAACATCGCCTTGGACAGCAGCGGCCTGAACCTGCCGCCGGTTCGCTTGTCCAGGAAGATGTAGTTGATGCCGGTCCTCTCAAGTAGAGACTGCACCTCGGCCGGCGATGTGTCCTGCTCAAGCAGACGGCGCGCCAGGGCGGCCTGCTCCTTCTCCTCCGCAAACGACAGGAACGCCGGTTCGATGAGGCTGTAGGTAGGGCGCTCTGCGTATCCCTCCACCCACCAGGCGTAGGACACCCTGGTGGGTGAATCATTGGCCATGACGATCGCGCCGGGCGGGCTCCGCTCGCGCAGCCAGTTCAGCGCCTCCAGGGCCGAATCGTCCACTATCTGGTACCGGGCGATGGTCTCCGTAAACCGCTGGTGTCCCGAACCGCCTACGATGATCAGGATAGTGGCAGCCCCAAGCGCCAGGGAGAGCCTCTCCAACCGCCGCACCGCTACCCTCAGCTCGGTCTGAGCGAGGTGCTGCTCGATGGCGGCCACCGGCAGGCCGAGCGAGAGCACCACGCCAGCCTGGATGAACTGGAAGCTCCGAACCTCGTTCGTCAAGGCGAAGGCAAGGAACGGACCGGCCAGGAGAGCCAGCACGGCAGGTCTGATTCCCGCGGCCCTCCGGCCGAAGAACGGCAGCAACGGCAATACGCCTGCGATGATCAATAGGGCCGTCCAGAACACCTCGTTATTCTCGAAGACGTACGAGATAACCCTATCCATGTTCATCAGAGTGAGGCCGAGGGCGTTCGCCGGGTTGCCGTCCAGAAGGGTGAAGAAGCGGACGTACCACGGCAGGAAGGGAAGAGCGAACAGCGCCGCGGCGACCATCCAGGCTCCGGCGTTGCGAAGGAACGGCCCTATGCTCGGGCGCTCCTGCACCACCAGCGCCAGGGCGAGGATCGACACCGTGGGCACCAGGAGCGCCAGGGTAAAGTGATGCGTGCCCGCGATCAGAGCGGTGCTGGCGGCTGCCAGCAGGAGGGGTCGCCGCCTGCCGGAGATGAGGCCGTCCATCAGCCAGTACACCGTAAGAAGCAGGAAGGCCGTGGCCAGGAGCTGAGGATAGCCACCGAAGGAGAGGGTCTCCTGCTGGTAGCCTGCAAGCACGAACGCCAGGGTGAGGCCCGCAGCGAGGAGGGGCGAACACCCCCTGCGCAGGATGAGATAGAACGGTACGGCCACCGCGACGGACGCTCCGACGCCCAGCACCTTGGCCGCCATGAGCGGCGGCAGGAAGACCAGCAGGGCCTTGAGGACGATCAGGGTCACCGGGAAGTACATGGATTCGGCCGCCTTGACAGACGTATCGAAGAGCCCGTGGGTGTAGGCTAGCCAGTTGCCCGGGTCGGCTCCGGGCGGGGCGGCCTCGCCAGCGAGCATGACCAGTCGATAGACGGCGACTCCGAGCAGGACGGCGACGAGCGCATAGCGGCTCGGATTCAGGTTCTCCGTCCACCGCCGCTGCGCTTGCTGCTGCTGTGGCTGTTTCGTCCGGGTGCGCTTGCGGTTCTTTCGGGCGCGGCTCATGCGGTGGGAACCCTGCCGGCGCTCTTGGTGCTATCCATAGAAGTGAACGCCTGCTTCAGGATCGATTCCATGGTCTGCACCACGGCCATGCCCTCCTCGGGCGCCACGGGGACGGCTCCGCCATCCACGACGGCGTCGATAAAGCGGCGGACCAACGTCTCATGGCCGTACAGCAGCCGCTTCGTGGCGAAGAGAGCCCCGGAGGTCGCAAAGCCCATCAGCCCCTGGAGGAAGAGCCGGGAAGAACTCTTCAGCACGTCGGCGGAGCCGTGTGCGCCATCGGGCTTCTGGACCGCCAGGATGTCCCGGAACACGTCCACCACCAGCACCCGCTGAGTCCCTACAACCGCCACCAGCCACTCCGAGATAGGGGAGCGGAAGGACATGTTGAGGTGGGCGCTGTGTTCGCTGTTCTGGAGCCGAGCCTCTACCCGGTCCAGTCTCTGGTCCATCCCGGGCGGGGCGGCCTCGGCCCAGGCCTGCGCTACAGAGAGATCGCCCAAGAATCGGCGCAGCAGGTAGATCATGTGGGGCGACTCGTCGAAGAAGAGGCCGCCGGGCAGGTCTGGGTACCAGCGCGGCAGCCGCCGCCTGGGGCTGCTGAGCTGAAGGGCAATGGCGTGCTGCACCTCCCCGACCATGCCACGCTCGATAAGGCTCAGGGCCTTTCGCATCGAGCGCGAGAAGAGGAAGTTGTGGGCGACGCAGAGGCGAGCGCCGCCCTCTCTCGCCGCATCGATCATCGCGGAGGCCTCCTCCGAGGACATCGCCATGGGCTTCTCGACCAGGACGTGGCAGCCGCGGTGTAGCGCCTCTACTGCTATGGGAGCATGCGTCCACGGCGGAGTGCAGATAGCGACGATGTCCGGGCCCGTGGCCAGGAACTCGGAGAGGTCATGGAACGCACTCGGTATGCGATACTGCCGGGCGACCTCCCCTGCCTTCCCGGGAGCGAGGTCGAACAGGGCGGCCACACGGACCCGAGGGTCGCGCTGAAAGGCAGGGATGTGCCGGGCGGTGGCGACCCAGCCCGCCCCGACAATGCCCACGGAGAGCGGCTTCCCTACCCGAACCATGCGCAACTCCTTCTACGCTGCCCTGGCCAGGGGTTCCGCCGTCGCCGCCTCGTCACTCGGGCGGGGCACCAGCTCTTCGTAGACGGACAGCGTCTGCCTGGCGACGGCGTCCCAGGTGTAGCCGCCTTCTACCAACTGCCGCCCCTTCCTGCCCTGCCGCTCCCGCAGCGGCACGTCCTCTATCAGCCGCAGGATGGCCGAAGCCAGGGCCGCGGGGTCGGTCGGCGGGACCAGGAGGCCGTTCTCACCGTGCCGCACCAGCTCTGCGGTGCCGGAGACCGGCGTGGCGATCACCGGCAGAGCGCAGGCCATAGCCTCCAGGACCGTCAGCGGCATCCCTTCCAGAAGGGAAGGGCGTACCAGCACATCGCACGTTTGCAGGATCGCGGCTACGTCGGACCGAGTCCCCAGGAAGGTAACGCGGTGACTGATCCCCAGTCGGCGGGCACGTTCCTCCAGCCGGGCGCGCAGGGGCCCGTCTCCCACCATCACGAACTCCGCCTGTGGATGGCCACGGAGCACCTCAGGCGCTGCTTCCACGAGGTACTGCGGGCCCTTGTTGAAGATGAGGCGGCCGACACAGGCGATCCGGAACGTCCCGTCTGCGCTCCTTTCGCCGGGCTGGAACTGCTGCGCGTCCACCCCGTTCGGGATGACCCGCACCGTCTCGGGCTTGGCTCCCAGGTGAGCAGCGTGGGCGCCGACCGCGTTGCTCACGGCGATGATCCGGTCGCTCCTGCGGACGATAGCCCGTCCCAGGACCCGCTCATAGGACGATGCCAGAACCCGGAAGGGACCGCCTAGCTGGTCCAGCGGACCGAGGTGCAGGGTGGTGACCAGCGGCTTCTTGAGCAGGCGGCGAAGGAGCACCGCCACGATGGTTGAGAAGAAGAACAGGTTGTGGGCGTGGAGCACGTCGGGGGGCTCGGATCGGCCCAGCCTCCAGGCGAGGGGCAGCAGACTCGGTGAGATCGAGCTCTGCATGCGGATGAGGCGTGTCAACTGGAGTGCGCGGGCCCGATGAACATGGACGCCACCGATGACTTCGTACGCCGGTGCCCCGCCAGTGTTGAACGTAAACACCCGCACAAGGTGTCCCTGCTCCGCCAGCCGACGGCACGCCTCCTCCACCACCCGCTCGACGCCGCCGCCGACGTGGGGACGAAAGTAATCGGTGAATACGTGGATCCTCAGGGGCCTTGTGGTGGTATCCATACCCTCTCCACGGATCCTTCCGGTCGGCCGGGCCCGGCTTGCTGGTCGAGCCTTACTTGGCGCCGTTCAACAGGCTTGCCAGGAAGCCTGCCAGCCCGAAATTGCCCGCGCTCAGGATGATCGCCTGGGCGACGGCGGCCAGACCCAGCCTGTTGGGGACCGCGGCGGCCGAGACGTCCTCCACGAGCAGGAAGATGTCGAGCCCAATGCCTATGGCGATGAGCGCGGCGGCACCAACGATGACTACCTCAAAGCGAAGCAGGCGGCAGGCCAGTGCATGAATCAGGTCGGGCTGCGTGAGACCGAGCGAAGTGGTGTACAGGTTGGCGATGCCGCTGAAGATGAGCGCGTTGATCCCCAGGATCATCAGGATGGAGCCCGCAAACACCGGCTGCCACACCACAGGGCCGATGACAATGCCCTCGGAAGAAGCCAGCCCCAGGGTCAGGATCAGCGATCCCGTCAGCGCCAGCAGGATGCCGGGGACCGTGTACAGGAAGTGCGGGCTCATCAGGAGCAGGAACCGGAGATGCCGCCAGCCGTCGCGGAACGTCCTCAGCTTCGCCTCGCCGACGCGCGGGTAGTACGCTATTGGAACCTCCACCACCCGCAGGCCCTTTCGGGCGGCCTTCAGAATCATCTCGGAGGCGAACTCCATGCCCGGCGTGTGGAGCTCCAGCCGCTCGAACGCCACCCGGGTGAAGGCGCGCAGCCCGCACTGGCTGTCTCCCAGTCGGGCGCCGCTGAACAGACGAAGCAGGAAGGTGATCACCGGCGTCCCGATGTGGCGGTGGCTCCAGGTCATGGCGCCCGGGACGATTCCTCCCGCATACCTGTTGCCCACTACGATGTCGGCGCCGCCCTCCAGGGCCTCGATGAAGGGGTCCAGGTCCGTGTAGTCGTAGGTGTCGTCGCAGTCGCCCATCACCACGTAGCGGCTGCGCGACTCGACGATCCCGCGCAGGAGCGCGCTGCCGTAGCCGCGACGGGGCTCATGGACCACCTTCGCGCCCGCCTGGGTGGCGTGTCGGACAGAGGCGTCCTCGGACCCGTTGTCGACGACGATGACCTCGCCGCTGAGCCCTGCCCGCTCCAGCCAGCGACGGGCCTTGGTCACGCAGGTCGCAACCGATTCCTCTTCGTTGAGGCAGGGCATGACGATGGAAACATCGACCAGGCCTGCCTCGCGCTCCGTCTCTGGGGAGACGGACGATTCAGGGCCTGTGACGGGGACTTTGGTGCTGGCGCTCACTGCCTTGGCCATTCGGCTCTCCTGCTCGGATACATGTTCCGTTTGAAGCACACCCACCGAGATAGGGGCCTTCCCGATGTTCCCTGGGTGACATCCCTTATGAGCCGGAACCCTTAGGGGGCCTGACCCGCAAAGATTGGGGCGTTCCCGCATCACCCGTCTGGCTGCTCCGTCCCGTGCCGAACGGAGCCACTCTCAGGAGGGGAGGCGAATCGTGGACAGAACCGCGCCCACAGCCGGCCCTCCTCCTTGACCCGCCGCTGCGCGGGGCGTAGCTTCTACCAGGGTGCGTCGCCCGCCCGATGAGCCAGGAGGCGCTCGATGACCAGCCGGTTCGTACGTCGTGCCCAGTGGATCTCGCCGCCCCGTCCCCTCAGCGGCGTCTTCCCCCTGCGGGGCGAGCAGCGACCGGACCTCTCGGAGGATCGCAACGCCTTCTGGTACTTCCGCAAGACGTTTGAGCTTGCCTCGGCACCCCGTGAGGCCCTTGCGCATGCCTCGGCCGACGGCCGGTACCATCTCTATGTCAATGGCGCCTTCGTGGGCCGCGGCCCGGCCCGCTGCGACCCCGCCTTCCAGTACTTCGATACCCGCGACATCGCCGCCCACCTGCGCCCCGGACGGAACGTCGTGGCGCTCCTCCTGCACTCCTACGGGAGGGACATGTCCTGGTACCAGCTTCCCTCGCGGTTCCACCTGGCCGCCTTCGGCTGCGGCAGCGTCTTCTTCCAGTGTGATGTCGTGCTGGCGGACGGGAGCCAGGTACAGGTCGACTCCGACGACTCCTGGCGCTGTCGCAAGGAGGAGGCCTGGCAGCAGGACACCCTCCCGGGCGCCGTGGGCTTCATGGAGGTCTTCGACGCCGGGAAGGCCCTGCGCGAGTGGGCGTCCCCGGAACTCGACCACGGGGGCTGGGAGCAGGCTGTCGTGCTCACCGTCCCGCCCCTGAACCTGGCCAGCCCCGTCCGCCCCTTCCCGGTGATGGTCCCGCGGGCCATCCCGTTCCTCTCGGAGGAAGAGCGGCTGCCCGCCGCCGTTGCCACCCTGGGCGAGGTGGAGCCGCTGAAGGATGACCCCGATATCTTCGAGCAGGTGAGCGGCGAGGTGCTGCTGGAGCCGACGGCCCGCCGGATCGAGGGCGCCGAGGCGCTGCCTGGGGCGGCCGGCCCGGCCACCATCGCCCCGGGCGAAGGCCGCGACGCGGTCATCGTGCTGGACTTCGGCGACGTGGTCACCGGCTACCCGCGCCTCGACGTGAGCGCGTCGGCGGGCACGGTCCTCGACATCGCCTACGCCGAGCGCCTCAAGGACGACCGGCCAGAGCCGCCCCCGCGCACCCCCATCTGGTCGCCCACCGTGCACCGCTACATCGCCCGGGAGGGCCGGCAGAGATGGGAGAAGTTCGAGTGGGCGGGCTTCCGCTACCTCCAGATCACCGTCCGCAACCCGCGGGGGCCGGTGACCCTCCACAGGGTCGCCCTGAACGAGACGCTGTACCCCGTGGAGGAGCGGGGCTCCTTCGAGTGTTCGGACCCGATGCTCAACCGCATCTGGTGGGCCGGGGCTCACACCCTGCGCCTCTGCATGCATGATGGCTTCGAGGACTGCCCCTCCCGCGAGCAGCGCCAGTGGATCGGCGACGCCTACGTGGAGTCGCTGACCAACTACGTGGCCTTTGGGGACACCGCGCTGGTGGCCCAGATGCTACGGCAGGTCGCCCAGAGCCAGCGCCCCGACGGGATGACTCAGATGGCTACTCCCAGCGACTTCGCGGCGGCGGGCCTCCTCACCATCCCTGACTGGTGTCTGTGCTGGATCATGTCCCTGGGGCGGTACGTGGAGTACACCGGCGACCTGGACATGCCCGCCGAGCTCCTGCCCTCGGTACTGCGGGCCCTGGACTGGTTCGACCGCTTCATCGACGAGCACGGCCTTCTCAACAGGGTGCCGGAGTGGAACTTCGTGGACTGGGCCGAGGTGGACCGCCGCGGCGAGGGCACCGTCTACAACGCCCTCTACTACCGGACCCTGCGCGTGGTCGAGGACCTGGCCCGCAGGCTGGGCCTCGCTGCCATTGCGGAGAGATGCGCGACCCGCGCCCAGAGCATCCGCGAGGCCGTCAACGCCCGCCTGTGGAGCGAGGAGCGGGGCGCCTACGTGGACGCCTGCGTAGACGGCCAGCAGAGCCGCCGCCTTAGCCAGCAGGCCAACGCCGTCTGCATCGCCTACGACATCGCCCCACCGGAGCGGTGGGAGCGCATCTTCGCCACCATCCTCGACGAGTCCCGCCTGGCCCTGACCTCGATAGGCATGCTCTCCGCGCCCTACCAGGTGGACTTCGATGAGGAGCGTCACGTGGTGCTGGCGCAGCCCTTCTTCATGCACCACGTCCACCGCGCCCTGGCCCGCGCTGACAGGTACGACGACTTGGTCCGGAACATCCGCCAGCGCTGGGGCGCCATGATCGAGGCCGGCGCTACCTCTATCTGGGAGGTCTGGCATCCGGTGGCCAGCCAGTGCCATGCCTGGTCCACCACGCCCACCTTCGACCTCTCCACTGAGGTATTGGGCGTGGTGCCCCTGGAGCCGGGCTTCGCCCGCGCCCGCATCGCCCCGCAGCCCGCCGGCCTCGACTGGGCGCGCGGTGTCTTCCCTACGGTGAAGGGAGACATCCGGGTGGCCTGGGAGAAGCGTGATGAAGAATTCAGGCTCTCGGCCGCCATCCCCGAAGGCAGCACCGCCGAGATCACCCTGCCCTCGCGGCCCGGCGGCTGGAGGGCCCTCCGGGTGGGCGACGTGGGCGACGTGCTCACGGATGCGGCGGCACAGGCCAGAGCGGGGGTATCCCACGTCATCCGCGGCGAGGAGGCTATCACGCTTGTCGTCCAGGGGCCGCGCGAACTGGAGCTGGAGGCGAAAGCGTGAGGGCGAGATGGCCAGGCGATCCCACGGGTGATCGGCAGAGCACTGCCGCAAGGAGGTGCGATGATGGCGACGATATCGACAGGGGTACGCAGGCTGCTTGAGGAGCCCAACATCGCGCACCTGGCGACGCTGATGCCCGACGGGTCGCCTCAGGTGACGGCGGTGTGGGTGGACTACGACGGGACGCACATCCTGGTGAACACGGCGGAGGATCGACAGAAGTCGCGGAACGTGCGCCGCGACCCTCGGGTGGCTCTGGACGTGATCAGTCAGGCGAACCCCTATGCCTTCGCAGCGATACGGGGACGCGTCGTCGAGATAACGCGTGAGGGCGCTGAGGAGCACATCGATAGCCTGGCCAAGCAGTACATGGGACAGGACCGGTATCCGTTCCGGCAGCCAGGGGAGCGACGGGTCATCCTCAAGATCGAGCCGCGGAGCGTGACGGCGCTGGCGGTCGATTAGAGAGACCGGCTCTCTGGGGGAGGCTTGACGTGGACCATCATTCCGAAGCATACGACATGCTGGCGGCGCGGCTAGCCGACCGTGGCCTGGACATCGAGGGCGTCAAGAGCGCACTGAAGGCGCAGTGCATCGAGACCCCCTCGTGGGGCTACGGCGACAGCGGCACCCGCTTCAAGACCTTCCCCTGGCCCGGCGCCGCCCGCGACGTGCGCGAGAGGCTGGCCGATGCGGCCATGGTGCACAGGCTCACCGGCATCTGCCCGTCGCTGGCGCTGCACATCCCCTGGGATAAGGTGGACGACTGGGCCGAACTGAGGGCCCATGCGGAGTCGCTGGGGCTGCGCATCGGCGCCATCAACCCCAACCTGTTCCAGGACGACGCCTACAGGCTCGGCAGCGTGTGCCATCCCGACCCGGCGGTGCGGCGGCAGGCCGTGGAGCATATCCTGGAGTGCGTGGAGATCGCCCGGGCCACCGGCTCGACGCTCCTGAGCCTCTGGTTCGCCGACGGCACCAATTACCCCGGGCAGGACTCCATCCGCCAGCGCAAGCAACGGCTGCTGGACTCGCTCCGCCAGGTGTACGCGGCCATGCTGGCAGGCATGCGCATGCTCATCGAGTACAAGTTCTTCGAGCCGGCCTTCTACCACACGGACATCGACGACTGGGGCATTGCCTACGCGCTGGCGACAAAGCTGGGGCCTCAGGCGCAGGTCCTGGTGGACACCGGGCACCACCCCCAGGGGACGAACATCGAGCACATCGTGGCCTTCCTGCTGGACGAGGGCAGGCTGGGCGGCTTCCACTTCAACGCCCGCAAGTACGCCGACGACGACCTCATCGTGGGCACGGTTAATCCCTTCGAGCTGTTCCTCATCTACAATGAACTGGTGGCCGCGGGCGAGACGGCCCGTGACGTGGCCTATATGATCGACCAGAGCCACAACATCGAGCCCAAGATCGAGGCGATGGTGCAATCGGTCCTCAACGTGCAGGCCGCCTATGCTCGCGCCCTTATCGTTGACCGAAAGGACCTGGCGGAGCGGCAGGCCGCCGGCGATGTGCTGGGCGCCCATCGCGCCCTGACTGACGCCTTCGAGACCGACGTCCGCCCCCTGCTGGCCCAGGTGCGCCTGGAGATGGGGCTGGACGCCGACCCCCTGGCCGCCCTCAGGGCCAGCGGCTACGAGCAGAAGGTGGCCGCCGAGCGTGGCGCGGCCTCGGGGGCAGGCGGCGGCTTTCCGACCGGCTGATAGGCCCCCCGTAGTCAGAGCGGCCGGACGCGAGGTGCGCGCATGTACGGATGGATGGGGAAGCTCCTGGAGGTCGACCTGGGCACCGGGGCCATCCGCTCGCGTCCGCTCGATGCCGATATGGCCCGGCTCTTCCTGGGCGGACGCGGCCTGGGTGCGCGCCTGCTCTGGGACCTGGTGGGCCCCGAGGTCGAGCCCTTGTCGCCCGATAACGCCCTGATCTTCTGCAGCGGTCCGCTGACGGCCACGGCCTTCCAGACCAGCAACCGCTTCTCCGTCTCCACCAAGTCGCCCCTGACCGGCACCGTCCTCGACGCCAACTCCGGCGGCTTCTGGGGCATGCGCTTCAAGCGCACCGGCTACGACGCGCTCATCGTGAGGGGTCGGGCGGAAAGCCCTGTCTACCTGGAGGTGACGCCCGCGGGCGCCACGCTGCACGATGCTTCCCATCTCTGGGGCAAGACCGTCTCCCAGACGACGGAGGCGCTGGGGCAGGGGCCCCGCCGCAACGTGCTCTGCATCGGCCCGGCCGGCGAGAACCTGGTGCGCCTTGCGGCCATCATGAACGACGGCACGCGCTCGCTCGCGCGCGGCGGTCCGGGCGCTGTCATGGGCTCCAAGAACCTGAAAGCCGTCGTGGTCGAAGGGGAGGAGAAGCCCGGGCTTGCCGACCGCGAGCGCTTCCGCTTCATCCGATACGAGGTGACCAAGCACCTGACGGCGAGCCCCCTCACCTCGCAGGCCCTCCCGCGGTTCGGGACGGCTGTGGTCATGAACATCGTCAACGCCATCGGTGCCCTGCCCACGCGCAACTTCCAGCAGGCCCGCTTCGAGCGCGCCGAGGAGATCTCCGGCGAGGCCCTCACCGATAGCCTGCTGGTGAAGAACACCGCCTGCTGGGCCTGCCCCATCGCCTGTACGCGGGTCACCAGGACCTCCCACCAGGAAGGCGAGGGTCCCGAGTACGAATCGCTCTGGGCGCTGGGTGCGACCTGCGGCATCGCCGACTTGGAGGCGATCGCCGAGGCCAACTACCTCTGCAACGACCTGGGCCTCGATACCATCTCCACCGGTGCCACCATCGCCTGCGCCATGGAGCTGGCGGAGCGCGGCATCGTCAAGGGCGACCTCCGCTTCGGCCGCGCCGATCTCCTCCACGACACCATCCGCGCCATCGCCTGCCGCCAGGGGCTCGGCGGCGAGCTGGCCGAGGGGAGCCGCCGCTTCGCCGAGCGCCACGGCGCAGCACAATACTCCATGACGGTCAAGGGGCTGGAGATGCCTGCCTACGACCCCCGTGGCATGCAGGGCCAGGGCCTCCTCTACGCCACCTCCAATCGCGGCGCCTGCCACATGCGCGGCAACATGCTGGGGCCGGAGGTGCTCGGCCTCCCCAAGCTCATCGACCGCTTCCAGGTGCGGGGCAAGGCGGGCATGGTCATCCTCCACCAGAACAGCGCCGCGGCCGTCGATTCGCTGGTCGTCTGCAAGTTCACCAGCATGGCCGTAGCCGAGGAGTACTACGCCCGCGCCCTCACCTCCGTTAGCGGCATCCCCTACTCCACCGGCGACCTCATCCGGGCCGGCGAGCGCATCTGGAACCTGGAGCGGCTGTACAATCTCCGCGAGGGCTTCACCCGTGCGGACGACACCCTGCCCCGCCGCCTGCTCGAGGAGCCGGCGCCGGGCGGGCCGAGCGAGGGCTGGGTGTCACACCTGCTGGAGATGCTCGACGAGTACTATCGCTTCCGGGGTTGGGACGCCCAGGGCGTGCCCTCGCGCCACAAGCTAGAGGAGCTGGAGTTGCTGGACCTGGCCTGCTGAGACCGGAGAGCGAGCATGATCGACAAGCAGGTATTCCGCCAGTTCCAGGAGATCGGCCGCGACCTGTACGTGGGCGGGCTGATCTCCTCGCACGGGGGCAACATGAGTATGCGCTTCGGCGACCGCGTGGTCATCAAGCGACGCGGGGCCATGCTGGGCCGCCTGAAAGAAGGCGACCTCATCGAGACGGGGCTGGAGAAGCCGGACAGCGGCATCGCACTGGCCTCCACCGAGCTGGTCGTACACCGCGCCATCTACCTGGCCACGCCCGCTCTGGCCATCCTCCACGCCCACCCGCGCACCGCCATCGCCCTCTCCCTCTCGCGCGATGAGATCGTGCCCATCGACGTCGAGGGGTCCTACCTGCTGCACAGGGTCCCTGTCGTCGCCGCGGAGTTGGCCTCGGGCTCGGGCGAGCTTGAGAAGAAGATCCCGCCGGCCCTGCGGGAGTACAAGATCGTCATGCTGAGGGGGCACGGCTGCTTCGCCATCGGTCAGACGCTGGACGAGGCGTTCCAGTGGGTCTCCTGCCTGGAGGAATCGTGTCAGATCATCCTGGCCGCCAAGGCCATCGACGAGCCGCTCATCGAGTACCGCAGGATGAGCGAGGAGTACAGGAGCTGGTAGGCGGCCTCCCGCCGCACCGACTCGCCTCTATCGATGCCGCGCGCCCTGGGCATACGGGGTCCGGTGATTGGGCTGTTCTTTGCTATCGGCAGAGGGATTCCCTGAAGGCTTGGCTCCAGGCTTCCGGAGCAGTGTCACCATTGGTGTCGGCTTTGGCTGCAGGCATCGCACCGGATGGACCGCCGAAAGGAGCGTTAGTCGCTGCGTATGAACCTGAGGTCATCCTTCAGCGTCGGGGCCGACGTACTCGCTCGCCGGTGCCAGAACCACGGCACCACGCCCGGCAGGCGCGTCGCGATTACTACGCTGGACAGCAGAATACCGAGCGCCAGCGCCTCCTCAGTTGTCACACTCGAAGCCGTGAGCACGGCCACGAGGACGCCCTCCCGCGGGCCGAGTCCCAGCACCGAGATCGGTAGACTCGTCGCGAGGAGCACGAGGCTGTACGTTGCTACGAGGAAGACCAGGGAAACCTGCAAGTCAAGCGCGCCGGCCAGCGACACGGCCACGGAAACCTGCAACGCAAGGATCACGAGTGAAGCCAGGGCCAGCGGACCTAGGGATCCGCTCAACGCCTTCGCCGTTGGGCCCCACTGCTCGACCTTGGCGAAGCTGAAGAAGCGTGCGGTGAGATGCCGCAGGCGACGGCTGTTCACACGCCTGCGCCTCCCGGCGTAACCCAAAGCGAGCATGCCGGCTCCTCCGAGGCAAACTGCCCCAGCCGCAGCGAAAACGGCAGGCGACGCGGCCGGGAA
Organism: Dehalococcoidia bacterium; assembly: GCA_049678585.1. Classification (GTDB taxonomy): domain Bacteria; phylum Chloroflexota; class Dehalococcoidia; order DSTF01; family CAZFGZ01; genus CAZFGZ01. The sequence continues at coordinate 24,563 of JBAUEL010000110.1, read as the reverse complement.
CAGGTAGAAAGCCCCCCACAGGGCAAAGCCGAGGAGCAGCACCATCTCCAGCGACCTGTCCAGGAGAATGCTCACGGCGGCGCGTCGCCAGGGTCCGCCTTCCCCAGAGATGAAAAGCGCGGGCACGAATACAGCCGCAACTTGAGGCATCGCTGTGCCGGCGAACAGGCCGGTGAAGTAGAGTCTCAAGTAGTCGAGGTATCTCGTGTATGGGACGCCGCAGGCCCTGGCTACGACCCGCCAGCGCCAAACCCGCAGGAGCACCCCAGCCATCGTGAGTGCGATGGCCGCAAGTACCAGGGAACCGTTTGCTTGGCGGATGATATCGACCGTCGACCCGACGTCAACGCCCAGCCAGATCAGCAGCGGGAGGATTAGGAGTCCCGCGAATCGAATCCCCCAGCCGAGACACCGCCGTGGCCCCACACTTACCTCCTTCGGGAGATCGAGGCGCCGAGATCAGCTAGACGTTGGCCAGGCCGATGGCGACGACACGCTGCGGCCGTTGCGACATCTCTCATACCCCCACGGCTGGGCTTCCCTCCGCGCGGAACTGGTAACCACGCGGTCGGCACCGGCCGTCGCCTGACGGGCCCGGTTTCTGCCCCCTCCAGAACAGCGTGATGCAGAGGGGCTTGACGAGCCGCAATGAGGTGAGGCGGTCTTCGACAGCGTGGAGGAACGGCAGGCGGCTCAGGAGAGGCCTGGGGAAAAGGTCCACTTTCACCACTTCCACGTTCTGCAGCCCCGCGCGCGTCGCGTAGGCGTGCAAACGGTGCGCCGTGCTGGTGTGGAAGTTCTTCTCCGCAGCACGGTCGCCCAAGACGTACCTGGGCAGCCAGAACCCGACCTCCTGGATCAAGCGCATGACGGGGGATGCGGCGTTCGGCTCGAGGCCTCCGCACCAGTCGCCCGGCTTCACGAACCGTGCCATGGACCGCACGAATTCGAAGGGGTCTTCGACGTGGTGGAGCACGCTGGACGTCACGGCGAAGTCAAACGTCCCCTGCCAGTCGGAGGGGAGGGAGGCGGGATCTCCCCTCTCCATCTCGAGTCGGTCGGCGAGGGCCAGCGTCTCGGCGTTTCCCCGAAGTAGATCGAGTTCCCCCTGTGAGACATCGGTTGCGGTCATCCTGCATCCAAGGGCGGCGAGGGTCAGCGTAAGGGTGCCGATGCCGCTCCCGAACTCGATGACCCGGGCGTCGGCCGTCAGGCCCAGAAACCGGGCAAACCTCTCGTTGCGTCGCCTGTAACCCCTTCCTCCGCTAAGAACTACCCGCTTCGAGACACGCCGGCCCCATCGCGCTGCCGAGGCGTCGTAGGTTCTTTCGTTGCTGGCGCGGAGACTCTGCACGGCTATGTGAGCGTCCTTCTACTCGGGCTACAGTATCGATGGGCAGAGTGCCGGCGGCGATAGGGGACTGCCCGCATCCTGCGGGTTCATCCCCCCTAGAAGCAGGGTTCGCGCGGCAGCATTGTGCGGGATGTCGGACCGGGGGAGACAGGGTTTCCCCCAATAGTGTCGGCATCCGTGCTAACCCATAATCGTGTGGCGACGTATCGCGCAAGGACGAGCCCGTGCTGGGCATCGCACTCTGTCCGAGGGATCGGGTCCAGTGCTGCAAGACTGGGCACTGACAGAACAGGTAACGAGGCTGCCGGAGCTGAGCCGGGTGTCGCTTCGATGGCTGGGGCGCCATCGATTCGCCATTGCCCTCGCGGTGGCGCTCGCCGCGGTCTTCGCCTACCGGATGGTTACCCTCCGGTCGCAGGTCGCGCTGGGCATCGATGCGGGAAACTACCTGGCGACGATGCAACAGCTCTTCGGGACTGATGTGACCGGTGAGGGGCTGCGGCGGCCGCCGCTGGTCGGGGTTGCGCTCTGGCCCATGGTGCAGCTCTTCGGGCCCCTCGAAGCGACGAAACTCCTGGCTGTGGCGGCCTCGGTGCTGATTGGTGTCCCGTTCTATCTGCTGTGCTCTCGCTTCACGGGGAAGGCCGTCGCCCTCGCAGTCTCGCTTCCCTTCATGTTCTCCCTGAGGTACATGGACGCGGTCTCCTGGGGCTTCCTGACGCTGGTCGGTGTTGGCCTGTTCACGCTGTGCTTCTACCTCATCCATGAGATCCTGACGGCGCCATCGTTCGATAGAGGGAAGGTGCTCGCACTGGCGCTCGCCTCGTGGGCGCTGGTGGGTACCCACCAGATCAGTGCGTTCATCTATGTGGCCACGGCGCTCGCCTTCGCCGCCGTCGCCCTCACCGTTGGAGGTCGCCTTCGCGGGAGAGTGGTTAGGCTGCTGCCGGCGGTGCTCGTCGCAGCGGTCCTATCGCTGCCCCTCGTTCCCATCTACCTCCGCCAGTCGAGCGCCGTCGGGAGCGAAATGTATCTCACGGTCGTCCACTCGTTGGATGGTTTGCGCGGCGGATGGGACAACCTCCGCTACTTCTTCTCCTTCCCCGCCGACCATCCTCTTCTCTGGGCGGCCCTCGCACTTGTGGCCCTTGCGGGGGCTGTCGTCCTCTTTCGCCGGAGTCCCGTTGCAAGCGCGCTCCCCTTGACCCTGTTCTTCGTCCCCTTCGCCCTTGACATGCTGGTTACGGGCGCAGTAGGGAGACGGTCGCTCTACTTCCTCTATGTGCCCGTCTGGCTCGGCTTTGCCGTGGGCGCCGACGCCCTCGTGCAGGCTGCCCGCGGCAGGCGGATTGCAGCGGTGGGCTCCGTCTGTGTCCTGGCGGTGCTGGCCTCGCTGGCTACCTTCACGATGTGGAGAGGACATTCTCTGGTGAAGGAGGCGGCGGTGTACTACGGGTACCTGCGGCCGGAGCACGTGACGGCCATCGAGGCTGTGGACCGGAACGCTCCGGCAGGCGCGGGTGTGGCCAACTTGAGGGGGCTGGGATGGTGGGCCGAGGGACTGGCCGGCCGGCGCGTGTATGAGGCCAGCCAGCGCAGAATATTCACGAGGGCTGAGCGGCGGGCGCAGACACTCATCGGCAGCGCCCTACTGGCAGGGGACCGGGTGACGACCAACGGCTTAGTCTTCGTCGCGGACGCCTACATCGCTGGGGACGTGCCGATGGATCCGGCCTTGGGCATCGACAACGGGGAGCTAAAGCACCTCCTCTATCTCGATGACAGTCTGATCGAGATTGAGTACGGCGCTGGCCCCGCCTTGCGGCGGGTGACGCTGGCCGACGCCGAGTTTCAGGAATCGGTAACCGCTGTGGAGAGCGGTGCCTTCGTTGACCGGCGTACGTACGAGCTGGACGGTCTCCGCGTCGTCAAGGAGGTCACGCTGCCTGAGCACGGCGAGTACGTGACCGTCGTCCTGAGACTGGAATCCGAGACCGGCCCGGTCACGAAGGTAGTCGTGCCGGTGCAGCAGGCCTCCCCATTCAGCGGCGGGGACCACCTCGGCCCCTGGCAGGTCGGCGTCTTCATCGACCTGCTCGGCGGTGAAGGGGAGGAGGCGACGCTCACGCTGCCTCCCGGCGAGGACATGGTCGTGGCTGAGGTGAAGCCGGGATCGCCTCGGGCCGAGATGACCCTGCTCTTCACCCTCCAGGGCAATCCCCCCGGCGACGCGTCCGGGCTGCAGTCATTCGTCAGCGAGGACTTGATCCGGGAACATGGGATCACCTTCGCCCTGGTCGATCGACACCTCAAGAATCCGGTGTACGGTGACCCAGCTGACTTCGCGACGCTAGCCTGGCTGGAGGGGTCTCCCTACTTCCGGCCCTTGTGGGAGGGAGGCGATGTAACCGCCTACCTTGTCGCGCCAGCAGCGCCGGACGAGGTTTCCGGGAACCCATGATGGACATTTGTCTCTTGGGATACGGCTTGGGGCTGCCAGGGAACGGCGCGGCCATGTATGCGCAGACCCTTGCTCTCGGGCTGACGAGGCGAGGCCATCGCGTCGAGGTGGTCACCCAACCGGTGGGAGGGCTGCTACGGGGTGGCCCCTACGAGGCGCAGACGGTGGGGGGGAAGCGCTTGGGGTCACTCGGAGGCCCCCGGTTTGCCCTGTCCGTTCTGCTACTTTTCGCTCGACGTCGGCGCCGCCCGGGGGTGCATCTCGTGCACAGCCTCTCCGCGGACCCGAAGGTGGCCCTGCTGGGAAGCGCGGTGAGCCGCATCGCCGCTGTACCTCATGTGCACTCAGCCCTCTCAGCGACCCACGGCTCACACCACTTCCGATTCGTAGACCTGGTCGTGTACACGTCGACTGACGGCCGTGACCGCCCCTGTGGATCGGTCCACATCCCCCCGCCCGTCGACGTGGCCCGGTTCCGCTCTGCCCCGGCTGCCGAGTCGGGCCTCGCGAGGGAGAGGTTTAGAGTGGGCTTCATGGGCCCGCCGCTGCGCAGGAAAGGGCTGCGACCGTTCGTCCAGGCCATCCCTGCGGTGCTGGCTTCCCGCCCCCAGGTGGAATTCGAGCTGGCGGTCGATGTCTCTCAAGTCTCACTGTTTCGAGAGCTCCAGGAGGAGCTTCGGTGGCTAATGACTTTCATCAGGGAACAGGGGCTTGAACCACACGTCCGCATCCAGGGCGAGGTGGAGGCGGCCTCCTTCCTTCGCTCCCTGGACGTGCTGGTCTTTCCCCTCCAAACCGCGTCCGGCGTCCTCGATCCGCCCCTAACCATCGTGGAAGCTATGGCCGCAGGCTGTGCGGTGCTGTCGACCCGCGTGGGGAGCATCCCCGATCTCCTTTCGGAGGGGGAGACGGGCTTCCTCATCGAGCGGGGTCGAGAGGGAGACCCGTGCGCCTACGCGGATGCCCTGCTCAGCCTGGCATCTTGCCGTGAGCGAGTAGCACGAGCCGGGCGGCTGGCTGCGGAGAGGGCCGACGCGTTCAGCCTGGATCGAATAGCCGCGCGCTTCGAGGAGCATTATGCGCAACTCGTCGGCTGAAGACCCGGACGCTGTGACACAAGGGTTCTACCAGAACGAGGCTGTTGTCGCCGACTACGACGAGGCTCGATTCGCGTCGCCTGGGGGCAGCGTCCTGGACGCCCTACAGCGCGAGGCTGTTCGCCGGACGATTGGGAGGAACGAGCTGCGAGGGATCAGCGCCCTGGACGTGGGATGCGGCACCGGCCGATTCACGGGCCTCCTTATGGATATGGGAGCGACGGTTACGGCCGTCGACAGCAGCTCGGGGATGCTGGCCGAGGTTCGGCGGCGCTATCCACCGGCTCGGGTGACCCTCGCCGACGCTAGGAGGCTACCGTTCGACAGCGGTGCCTTCGACCTAGGGATCAGTGTTTGGGTGTACAACCATATGGTCGCCTACGAGGAAGCGATCGGTGAGCTGTGTCGGGTCTGCAGAGAAAAGGTCGTCCTGGGGCTCCCCAATATGCACAGCCTGTACATCCTGCCGCACGTCTTGCGACGTCTTCACCTCTGGAATGGTAGGTATACCGTCCGTTCCTACCCGGGGGTGGCGCCGCCCGCCAGCATCTATTTTGCGCTGGGGCAAGTTCGTGCTCTGCTACAGCGTCAGGGATTCGCTACTGCCGACGTAGTCACCTGCGCCTTGCTCCCGCTGGTTCCCAACCCCCTGGCCCGCGTCTACCCGCCGTTCGAGCAAGCGGCCCGCCGGATATTGAGGCTCAATGGGAGCTTCATGGCCGTCGCGGCCACACGCAGAGATAGTCACCGCCGCTAAGCTGGCACCTAAGGGCCGACTTCAGCCGAGCCTGCCGTTGACCATGACGTCTCGCACACCCGCCGAGTACTGGTGCGGCTCCGACCCTGCCGGTCGTATAGCGGTGGGCCGGAACTCGGACCGGCCCGGTGAAGCTAGAAGGAGGACCTTCGCCTATGAATGCCTGAATCCCGGGCCCGAGGCGGCGACGTAGATGGGGAGCGGGCGAGGCGGCTTGTCGTAGAGCTGGCACCTCGTAGGCGGTTGACCCTTTGGTGCACCCAATAGTCGTCATTTATGACCCTGCGCTCGACCGAGGTATCGGGTTCCAGAGGGCGGGGGTTCGCTCCTCGGTCCCATGCTGGTAGGATCGCCTCTTCGCTCCTGGCCTCGGCCTGGACCTCTGCGGGGGAACGCTCTCGCGGCACTGCTCGCTCCTTTCCTCCGGGGCGCTACCCAACCGCCCCCTCGGGAGCGAGAGCAAGCCTTCAGGTGCCCATTGGGAACTGTCCACACAGATACCGAAAGCTGCTGACGACCCACGCACCGTTCGCCGCCAGGTGGATCAAACCCTCCGGCGTTGCGCCCCGCCGGTGCCCATCCCAGACAGGAGTTGTCGGGCCTCCGCTAGGTCGCTCTGGGCTCCCATCTGGGAGAAAATGGCAACAGCCCGCCACAGGGCCCTGTGGGTCTGTAGCCGCGACGGTGCGGCCGTGTCCAAAGAGAGGCGAGCCAAACCGATGAGCGAGCGGGCTTCTTCGTGGTCGGCGCCGATGCGGCGGCTCAGGGCAACGCTCGTCCGCAGGTGTACCCACGCGGCCTCTGACTTACCCAGGGCGGCCTGGGCCAGACCCAGGAGGCGCTCGCCCCGGGCCTCCAAGAGCCTGGCCTCCACGGCCTTGGCCTGGCTCAGGGCGCGGCGGCACTCTCGCTGGGCCTTCCGCGCCTGGCCCTGAGCCAGGCGCAGCTCGGCTAGCTGGAGACGTGCCTCACTAAGCAGTCCCTGGGCACCCACACGGCGTAGAAGACGCAGGCCCCGGCGGATGTGTGCCTCGGCCGAATCCAGATCACCCTGGGCCAGCCGGCAGCGCGAGATGTTGACCTGAGCCAGGCCAGCCACGGCGGCGAGGCCGGGTTCGACCCCGTAGAGCCGCACGACGTCCTCTAGGTGAGCTACCGCTTCCTCAGGCCGTCCCATGACCAGCAGCACCTCGCCGATGTTGTTATGCACGATGGCGCTGTGGACTACGTTACCGACCCGCTCGTCGGCCTTGAGGCTGATCTCGTAGTGGTGGAGGGCGTCGTCCAGCGCACCCAGGAGCTGGTAGCAGGCTCCCACATTGCTGTGAGCCATTGCCTGCCCGGGGACGTCCCCCGCATCGTGATAGAAGCGGACGGCCAACTGGTCGTGGTGCAGGGCCTGCTTGAGGTTGCCCAGCTCCATGTATGAACCGGCCAGCACGCGGTGGGCGTATGCAAGTTCGCGCTGGTCCGCACTGTGCCGGGACAGGGCCAGCCCCAGCCGGCCCCAGTGAATTGCCTCCTCGTACAGGCCCTTTCGAAACAGCGCCATGCTCTTGACGGCATAGACCTGCGCGCCGACGCGGCCTGGTCGGCGGGGCAGCACGGCCATCGCTTGGTCTACCCAGCGGAGCGACTCATCATAATCCGAGCGGCGCTCGCAGGAAACGGCCACTTTGCGACAGAGAGCAGCCTCGCGGGTCCGGCGGCCCGTCGCCCAGGGGACCAGCCGAGGCCGCCCCTGCCGTGACTCGCGCCACTCCCTCAGCCCCTGAGCGAAGGCCTCGGCCGCTTCCCGATGGCGCCCCGCCGTCTCCAGGGAATCCCCGATGCGCTCCAACACCAGACTTCTGTCGGCGCCGGATCTCCTTCCAACGCTGTCAAGAGCGGCCAGGGAACGGTGGTAGTAGTCGATCGCTTCCTTGTGGGCGAACACCGCCTCTGCTCGATCCCCGGACATGGCGGCATAACGTACCGTCTTGGCCGCATCGGCGGCAAGCTCGTAATGGTGGAGCAGGAGCTCGCACACCGGCTCCAGATGGTGGGTCTGCTCCCGCTCTATATGCACGGCGACTCCGCGGTGAAGCTGACGTCGCTGGGCATAGGGGAGGGTCTCGTAGACTACCTCCCGAGTGAGCCCGTGGGAGAAGGCGTAGGAGTGGGGATCACCTCCCTGGTCACGCGTGAATCCGGCCTGCGCGAGCTCGGCCAGCGCGTGTTCCAGGCCAGCTATCTCCGGCCGGCCGCCCAGCAGCGTCTTCAGGGCTGGCAGGCTGAAGGACGGACCGATGACGCTGGCCAGACAGAGGATAGTCTTCTGATTGTGGCTCAGGCGGTCTACACGGACCATTATCACGTCGTTGATCGTCTCCGGAAGGGCCTCCTGCGGGACGCCGCCGCCGCGGGCCATCTCCTGCAGGAAGAGGGGATTTCCCTGGGCCCGGGCCACTATCGCCTCTACATCGTCGCCAGCCAGGCCGCTGGCGGACGCTACAAGGCGACGGGCCTCCTCCGGCGCCAGCTCCTGCAGCCGCAAGGAGAGGGCAGGCTTGCTCCCCGCGAGCTCGGAAGGTCCCGTGTCCTGGCGCGAGGTCACCAAGACTAGCAAAGAGCTATCCAGTCCGGCCAAGACCGCCGCCAGAAGCTCTAGGGATGGGCTATCGGCCCAATGGGCGTCCTCGAACCAGAGGAGGAGGGGATGATTCTGGGAGACGGCCCGTAGGAGCGCCACAACTGTGGTCCTAAGCCGATGGAGGCGGTCTTTTGCATCCAGCGAGCTCAGCAGCGGCTCCTCATCGATGGGCAGGGAAAGTAGTTCGCCGACGAGCGGGGCGAAGACCTGGAGATCGGGCCGCAGCCGGCCTACCTCGTCCTTTAGTTTGTCCCAGGCGTCCCGAGGGCTGCTCCCGCTGTCGATCCCAAAGAGCGCCCGCAACGGCTCCCTCCAGGGTGCGAAGGGTGTGCTCGAGGTATGGGCCTGGCAGGTGGCCACTAGCTCCTGCCACCCCTGTGAACCAAGGCGGGCAGCCACTTCGGCCACCAGCCTTGACTTGCCGATCCCCGGCTCCCCAGAGATGTAGGCCCAGCGGCCACGACCGGCGGCCGCTGGGCGGCCTAGCTTGAGGAGCGCAGCCAGCTCCTCTTCCCGGCCCAACACGGGAGAAGCGCCCTCTGCCGCATGCTGTGGCCGTGTTTGCAGGTGAGCGCCCTCCAGCCGGTAGATCTGCACCGGCGCGGTCTTGCCCTTCACGCGGATGGACCGCGAGCGGTGAAGGTCAAATTCAGCACCGGCCCGGCCTGTAGTGGCTGCCGAGACCAGCACCTGGCCCGGGCGGGCGGCGGCCATCAGCCTGGCGGCGAGGTTGACACTATCGCCGATAACCGTGTACTCGCGGCGCCGCCCCGAACCGACCTCCCCAGCGAAAACGTAGCCAGAGTTGATCCCAATGCGCTGGCGCAGGTCTAGGCCTGACGCCTGCAGGTCAGTCTGAAGGTCCACAGCGCAGCGGAGGGCGCCAGCCTCTTCTTGCTCGTGAGACACCGGCGCCCCGAACAAGGCTATGAGCTTGTCGCCCTCTTCGGCGACGTCGCTGCCGGCCAAGAAGCCGCCGTATCGCTCGAGGGCTGAGATGAGCATCTTTGCGTATGCGTCTACCTGGGCCAACGCTTGGCTGTCTCCGTGGGTCTGCAGGAGCTCGGACACACCAAAAAGATTGATAAACAGGGTAGTCACCCGTCGGTGCTCGCCGGAAACGGTGGATGTGCGCCCTTCGGCCAGGGGAGGCATCAGATAGCGGCGGAGCACGTCGCTTGGGGCATCGAGCAGGGTCCGACTGTCCGGCACTATGCCGGGGGGCTTGACCGATCGTACCCGCCAGATCCCAGGGTTCGCGGTGCGAATCAGTACGTGCTGAGGGCCGAGGACGGCCGCGGTCTCGGCGCTGACTACCACCTGACCAGGTGCGGCTTTCGGCTCGACTGCCGCCGTGCGACTCACATCGGGCCCAAGGAGCATGTAGTGCAGAACCCCATCCTGCTGACCTACGGAGGCCGAGAAGAAGCGTCCGCTATGGATGCCTATGCGCATGCGCAACCGGTGCACCTGGCCGCCTACAGGGACCCGGCGGAAACCGGCCATCTCCGTCTGCATCTCCAGGCCGCAAGCGGCGGCACGCGCGGCGTTCTCCCGGCCGGAGAAGAAGAGGAGCATGGCGTCACCGCCGAACTTCATCTGTACCCCGCCCCAGCGCTCGGCCACCTCCAGCATCTTGTCGAAGAAGCGGTTGAGGACGGCGACCATCAGCTCGGCGCCCTCCTTGCCTAGCTCAGCCAGGCTCTCGGACATGGCCGTGAAACCGGTGATGTCACAATGCATGAGGGAGCCACTGAGCCAATGGCCCCAGACGGGCGCCTGGCCGGGACGGCTAGCCCAGCGGCTGACTAGCGTCGCTGGGAGGTAGGCTAGAAGAGCGTCTTGGGAGGAAAGGCTGGTGGTTTGCATGGGATTCACTGTGAGGACATTCTACTAGATCACCAGGAGTGACCGCCTGCGGGGGAGCGCACAGTGCCCACCCGCTCGGGACGCGAAGCGGGGGCCTGCTGGGCGGTGTCCGGCCAGCAGGCCCCCGTAGCTCTGCGAAGAATGCCCCGACTACCCTGGCTCAGCGAAGAACATAGCCGAAGAAGCCACTGTCCGGCATCCTGTCGCTTTTTCCTATTGACGGATCGGCCGGGACGCCGGCCTGCGTTTCCGCAAACCACTGAAGCTGTTCACCGGGATCCAGGCCGATGTCCGCAGGGTCAAGAATGAACCTCAGCTCGTTGCCGTCTACCTCAGCCTGAAGGCCGGGTAGGCCCGTGACATTGCCACGGTCGTAGCGTAGGTACACGTCGGGCCCGACATCGAGTCGGACGCGGTATTGGAAGTCGTCCGAGATCACTCCTGCCACTCGCAGATGGAGCGTCATCGTGTCGGCGTCGGTGTTTCTGCTGACACCGCAGCCGATTAGGTCTCCATCCGGGCTTGGCGCGTCGCCGCTAGGATCACAGAGAATCGCAACGTGTGTCACGCCGATGCCACCGTCAGCGTCGGTTACCTTGAGGGTCGCTGTCACCGGCAAGTGGGTCTCGGGCTCATAGGTGTACCAAACGCTGAACTCAGCGTTTTCCACCAGGCCACTTCCAAGGGTGCCATCGCCGAAGTCCCACAGGAACGAGACCGGCGAAGCCAGATTTGCGAAGTCGTGTACGGTGGCGTTCAACTCGACGGGTTCTCCCGGGATGGCGATCACTTCGTCCCCGGCGTCGACGGAGATGAGGCTGAAGCCACCTGCGCCCTTCGCAGTCAAAGTAGCGACGTTACCGGCGCCGTCTACCACCTGGACAACTAGCCCGGCGTCTGCTGGGAAGTCGGGGACCTCCACCGTGAACGGGCCCGGCCCGGACAGCGTCCCGCTCGGGACCGAACGGATCGTCCCATTATCCCCGTTATCGGTGATGACGAGGACGACGATTTGAGCGATGCCGCTGAGGTCGTCGCTCGCCTCGACGTCCACCGCGACGGTGGTCTCGTCCACCTCGCTGAGGCCGATGCTGCTGATGACGGGCGCCTCGAAGTCGTCCAGCAGGGAGCGCTGTAGCTCCACGCTCAGGCTAGTGTACAGGCGTTCAATCCCCGTAACCGCTGCATCCGGGCCGCTCGTGCAGCGGAACTGGCCGGGGATGACCACCAAGGTCTGGAGCCCCACGGTGTTGACTGTGGTCAGCTCCGAGGGCCAGAAGGCGGGAAGACATACCTGGGGTTCAGACGGGATCAGCTGCCACTCGTCGATTGGGAGAGCGATCACGGGATCGAAGTCTGAGAGATCGCTGAACTCCGCAGCCGTGCCGGGGAACTCGCCAGCTGTGACGAGGACACCGTGTACGGGGCCGCTGACGTCGGATGGAATTGCTTGGACAACCCGCGGCTGTATCGGGCGGAAGGCCGTAGCCGTGGCGTCGCCGTCGGTGGTGAAGTACTTGCCGTCAGGTGTGGCCACCTCCTGCTTAGGATGAGAGGTTGTGGTCGTTCTGCCGGCATCTTCCACGGTCAGGGTAAGGTTGGGTCCCGTCGCCTCGGCCGCAAGGGGGATGACCTCGCCGGGACCAGCCGGGACGAGGACCTGATACATTGGCAAGCCGAATAGCGTCGCCTGGATGGACGACTTCTCGTCGTACTCGGTCATGGCGCTGAGGCTGCCCAGATAGAGTTGCTTAGCCGTTACAAAGGCGTCGCCAATAAAGATATCGCCCTTCACGAGTTCTTCGGCGAAGATGGCCAGGAGGAGCTCGGTGAAGCCGAGGCCAGGATGCTCGCCCAGGCCGTAGCCGGTGTTGGCCACGTAGACGGCCTGCTGACGGGCCATCGCCTGGACGAAGTCCAGGGCCGGGTCGATGCCGGTGCCGGGGTCCGGAGGCAGCGAGGCGCGGTCGGGGACGTTGAAGCCGCCATGGCAGCCCATGGTGAGGACAACGCCTCCACCTAGGGCAGGGTCGGCGCCGCCCGCGCTGGCCACCTCATTGCTGTTGATGAAGTCGCTGTAGTTGGAGGTGTTGAAGCCATCGGCGGAGAGGGCAGCGTAGTGGGTGAAGTGGGCGTTGGCAACGCTGACATCGTGGGCGGCGCAACCGTTCAGGCCAGGCAAGGCCTCACCCAGGAAGCGACAGCGAAGATCGTCAGCGTCCCAACCGAGGCCTATGAGTGTGTAGGTCGTCAGCTTCGCTGCCAGCTTGCTCGCCGTGATCTCGGAGCCATCGGCAAAGAAATCGTAGCCAGTAACCAAGCCACTTGCGGTGGTGTAGTCGAGGAGGCCGTTGCTGTCCCCAAAGGCGTTGGCAGCAGCCCGGATCTCCTCCGGCGTCTCCACCAGCCGGCCGATGGCGATGTCGGGGACGTACAGCTCTCGCCCCCGCCACGGTGAGGGAGTGTCATCGACGTAATAGTCGTCGGTGAGAATGTAACCGCCCGCCAGGCTCCAGAAAAGCGGACTACCCGGCCTGAGTTCGGCATCCAGTAGATAGTCGGTCTCCTTGCCGATGATGGTCTCGTCGGGCACGCGGCGCTGAGGGATGATGTCGTCGCTCCCCACGAGGACGACGTATTGGATACCGGGGTTGCTCAGACGTCCCTGAATCTCGGTGCGGATCGCGGCAGCCACGCTGTTGGCCTCGTCCACGCTGCAGGGGTTGCTGTCCCAGGCGTCGTAGATGTCACTCGGCACGGAGATGATGTCGCCCACCACGGCGGGGTGCTGGGCCAAGAGAAGAAGGTCGCTCTCGAGGTCGCTCCACCTCGAGTCCCCGTAGAAGGCACGAATGCGCTCTCGCTGGGTGATGATGAGAGTCTTCGGGTCGGCACCTGAGCTGGGATAGTCTGGATTGAGGTCAACAATCGTACTGGTGGACTGACCGTCGCCAACCAAGGGTGAGCCTGAGCAGACTTCGGGGTCAAAGGCAGCGGCAGGGTCCTCCGGCACCGATGTCTCCAGTTGCAACGTGTAGGGCTCGACGCTGCCCGTCTCATTGAACGGTACGACGGCTGCAAAAAGCCGCGTACCACCGAAGTCGATGCGGGCCAGGGCGGCCTCGTCTGCGGTGCCGCGGTTCGCAGAGTAGCCCACAACCCTCAGGTTGACACCGCCGATATCCCCCAGAGGGAGTTCCCCCAGCCCGATGTCGGTTCCGCTGATGTTGGTTCCCTCCAGGCCGGTGAAGCTCATCTGGGACAGGTCCGAGCGGAACGGGCTGCGGAATGGGCTCCGGAATGGGCTCCGGAAGGGGCTGCGGAATGGGAGCGTTAACTCGCTCCGGAATGGGCTCCGGAAGGGGCTGCGGAATGGGAGCGTTAACTCGCTGCGGAACGGGCTGCGGAACGGGCTGCGGAAGGGAAGGGTGCTCAAGCTGGTCTGGCCAGAAGCGCTGCTCCGGAAGGGCAGCAACTCCACGCCAGGCGGTAGCTCGCTTAGCAGGACCAGATCGAAGTCGGCTGGGAGGTCTCTCAGGGTGACCAGGGCCTCACTGCCGGGCGGCAGAGCCCCGCCGTCGGGCAAGAGCACCTCGAACAGGTCGATCATGTCGCCCGGTGGGAGGTAGGAGATGTACGCGGAGTCGCTAGGCAGGGCCGGGGCATAGTCGAGGGTGTCGTTGGGTTCGTGGCGCTGGGAATCGGCGGCCACGACCGCTATTTGGAAGTCCTCCCCCAAGAAGGCGTCACAGGAGCCCTCGGGGTCGCAGAAGTTGTCCTCGACGATCAGGGTTCCGGTCAGGGTTTGGGCCTCGCTCGGCGCGGTGAACTGGCCCGTAACGATGCCAGTGGACAGAGCAGGGAAGTTATCCTCCTGGATCGTGCAACTCTCGCTTGAGGAGGCCACGGAGCAACTGGCGGAGAAACCGTCGGCCGACCAGGTCGCCACGTGCGTGTCATTCCAGCCGGGGTCCATGAACCGGCCGAAGAGGAGAGCCTCCCGGCCAGCCTCAACTTCGATGTTGAGGGCGTTTACCAGCGGCGGGAAATTGCCGACGAGCCAGGCGGGCACGGGGGTGCCATCGGTGGCATCTTCGCCGGTGCAGACTCTGTCTGAGTCGCCCTCTGTGTCCGTGACGGTGAGGCAGGCGCTGGGCTCGCCCTCATTGGGCGAGATGTAGGTGGGGTTTTGGGCAATGAAAGTGGCGCCGTCGATCTCCCACAGCCAGGAGGTAATGACATCGCCGGGATCCGGGTCGTAGGAGAGGTCGACGAACTGGACAGTTTCGCCTTCGAAGGGTTCAGGGGGATCGAATGTAAACTTGGCTACAGGGGGCGTGTTGGCGTTGTCGAAGTAGGCCCAGGTGGCGTGGGCCTTGTTCTGGCTGCCGACCACGCTGTACGTGAGCGTGAGAGGGCTGCCGTCGGTTGGAAGACCGGCGATCTCCACCCTAACCCAGCCGCTGTCTAGGGAGTTGCCCCGCTTGCCGACATCGACGACGAACTCGCAGGGGGTCTCGAAGCAGCGAAGCGGGGTGCCGTCAGGCATTGTTACGACGACGGGGTCCGTGGGGTCGTCGGTATCACCATCACTGACTGGGAAGGCTGTCGAAGGCGCGGACGGGTCCGTAAGGTCGAACCGAAACAGATCGTCGCCACGGTGCTCCCAGGAGAACAGCCGGAAAGCGAAACTCAGGGTATCCCGGTCGGAGTCAAAAGTCTGGGAGACGGTATTCTCGCCCCGAACTTGCTTTTCGGAGATTCGCTTGGGGGTACCGAGGCGCAGCATGCGCTCGCCTTTGAAGGGGTCTATCGTGACGTTCCCCATGTCGCCGTAGGTGGGAAACTCGCCGGGTCCTTCGGAGTCGACCACCACGGCGGCGTCAGCCACCGGCTGCGCGACCTGCCAATCCACGGGGTATCCGTCCAGGAAGCCCCCCTCAAAGCCGGGGTTCAGAAGGCCACCCGGGTTGGCTAGGGTCGTCGGACTGGCATCGTGGAGAATCAGCCCGACTAGCAACAGCGCGACAAATGCCGCGCTCAAAGCACCAAGCCTGCCTATCGCTTTCATCTGCATGCTCTCCCTTTCGGTTCGTCCAGGTCCGGCTTCCAACAACGCCTGCTAGAGGCGGATTGAGCGAAGGTTCCTTTCAGGGAATCGATCCAGTTCGGGTCGCCCGGGCGGCCGAGGCCGTCCAGTAGGATGCTGGGGAGGTAGGGCGGCGCACCGAACCAAGTGGTCGTTTCGACCTCTTGCGGAGCGCTACTCATCTGCAGCACTTCCGCCGTTGATTCTGAGCCCTGGATGACAATCGTCACTGGTGCCTAGCCTCCCCTATGCGCTGACCCAGAATGGGTGACCGGGAGCGTGTTCCACTGGAAGAACGGCCGTCTTGAGCTCGGATCTCGCATTACCACTCCGCTACCTATGGCCATCGCAGCCGGTCCTAAACGGCGAATCCCGGTCGATGGATCGACACGTGACCACAGCGGCTCAGTCGGCGGGGCAAATAAACAACGAGGCCGCGTTCGAGACTCCCTGCACGGAAGGTCTGGGCCTCTTGCTGAAGATTCTATACCTATTAAGCAGGGATTATAGGACATTGGCTCAGGCGAAGTCAACCCGCAAGTTGGGTTCGAGCTGGAGTGCCCATTCATGTGATGGTGGCTGCGAAAGGGGATACCCGCGCAGAAAGGATGGCCGCGGCTTGTCGTTCGGTATCGCTTCGTGATGCTGGTAGCGCAGGGAAGGCTTGCTCAGGAGGAGGTAGAGTGTGAGACGGAACTCTCAGTGCGCCAGCTACGGCGGGACTGGAACCGCCACCGGCGAGGTGGTCAGCGGCTGCATAGCTTAGCCTAGCGGCGCCGCGACGCGGCTTGGGACGTTCGGTCGACTGGACCAGAGAGGAGGGCCCTGCCGGTCACCGTCGTTCGCCGAGGCTATCACGTCTACCGCTGGCGGGGATCCAGCGCGTCGCGCAGGCCGTCGCCCAGGAAGGTGAAACAGAGCATGAGTAGGCCGATCGCGGCCGCCGGGAAGACCACGACCCAGATGTTCACTTGGACGAAGCTGTAGCCGTCCGATACCAGGCGGCCCAAGCTGGCAGTCGGGGGCGGCAGACCGAAACCAATGAAGCCAAGGACCGCTTCGGCGAAGATGGCGATGGGGATACCGAAGGTGATCGCCACAGTGATGGGCCCCAGGGTGTTGGGCAGCATGTGCTGGAAGACGACGCGAAGGGGCGAAGCCCCCGAGGCCTGCGCCGCCAGCACGAAGTCCCGCTCCTTGAGGGAGAGCATCTGTCCCCTTACCAGCCGGGCAATCGTCACCCAGCTAACAAATGCGATAGCGAAGATCATCTGGGGAACGGGCTCCCCGATCACGGGCCAGTCGCGGCCCGAGAGCGCCGCCCGAACGAGGATGATGAAGAGTAGATCCGGGAACGCGTAGGTCAGATCCGTGAGCCGCATCAAGACGTTGTCCAGCAGCCGTCCACCCAGCGCCGCTATCCCTCCCACCAGCAACCCGATAGCGAGAACGAGCACCTGCACCCCCAGGCCAACCTGGAGGGAGATCAGCGTCCCCTGCAATACGCGCGACCAGTTGTCGCGCCCCAGTTGGTCGGTGCCGAAGAAGTGCGAGGCGCTGGGGCCTGCCTGGACAACGGAGTAATCTTGCACCCTCGGGTCGTACCGTCGGACGGCGTCAAAGTTGTTTCCCAGGAGCACGACAACGGCTACGGTGGCGAGGATGACGAGGGCAACCATGGCGAAACGGTTGCGGGTCAGCCGCCGGAATGCGTCGGACCAGAGTCCGCGCTCTCGCCTTGCGGCGACCTCGCCGAGTTCCTCGATACGCTCTACGGTCCGTGCCCTCTCGGCCATCTTGGCCTACCGATACCTGATCCGCGGATCCACCACCGCGTAGAGGATGTCCACCGCGAGGTTGGCAAAGGCGACGACGGCCGCGTAGAACAGGGTAGTGCCCATGATCAAGCCATAGTCGCGGTCGAACACGGCCTGCACGAAGTGGCGCCCGATGCCGTTTATGGCGAAGATCCGCTCGACAATGAAAGAGCCGGTCACGAGGAACGCAAAGATCGGCCCGATGACGGTCAGGATGGGAATCATGGAGTTCTTGACGGCGTGACGAAGGACGACCACGTATTCCTTCAGGCCTTTGGCTCGCGCGGTGCGAACGTAGTCCTGGGCTAGCACCTCCAGCATGCTCGCGCGGGTGATGCGGGCGATGTAGGCCGCCGAGAGCGTGCCGAGGGCCAACACCGGCAGAACCATCTTGCGGTAGTTCCCCAACTCCCAGCCCAGCACGTCGAACCAGCCTAGCTGGACAGAGAAGATCACTACCAGAAACGTAGCCATGATGAAGTTGGGCAGGGCCGTGCCCACCGTGGCGAAGAAGACTCCGAAGTAGTCTGGAAGCCGGTTCTGGTTAAGGGCCGATAAGATCCCCAACGTCATGCCAAACGCCACGGCGTAGAGAAAGGCGATGACGCCGAGTTGGGCCGTGACCTTCAGCCCCTCGCGGATCACATCGGCTACGGGCCGGTTGGTCTTGAAGGAGACGCCTAGGTCGCCCTGGGCGAGGTTCCAAAGGTAAAATCCATACTGAGTTATCAGAGGCTTGTCTACGTTATACTTGGCTTCCAGGTTCGCCAGAACGGCGGGTGGCAGCTCCTTCTCGCGGTCAAAAGGACCGCCGGGAACGGCATGCATGAGAAAGAAGGTGACGGTGGCTACCGCCCAGAGGAGGGGGATCATCCAGAGGATGCGGCGGATGAAATAGCCGATCACGGTCCGTCCATTATAAGCAGGCGTGCTGGCATTTGGCCAAGGTGGGATGTGGGGGCCCTCGAAGGGCCCCCACATCGAATCTGTACGGACCTAAGCTCCTACTGTGAGCGGCCCCACGCCTCTGCAATCCAGTCGCCAGCCATCACCGAGTCCTGGCCGGTAGCGTTCTCCTGCATGCCCACGACGTAGGGCTTGATCAGGTAGTGGTTTGCGAAGTGCAGATAGGGTGCGACACCACACACGTTCTCAGCGATGAGACGGTTGATGTCTTTGTACTGCTGTAGCCGCTCTTCGTTGTTGGGATTGAACCGGGCCTCTGCCGCCAGCTCGTCGATCTCCGTGTTGCTGCAGCTGTAGTTGTTGAGCGAACCGCCGGTCTCAAACTGACCCAGGATCCAGTTCTCGGGGTCAGGGTAGTCGTGCTGCCAGCCACCCGGGAAGAGTTCGAAATCCTCGGCAGTATAGCGTGCCGAGCGGGTGGGAGCGTCTACTACCTCGACCTCCGTATCGATATTCAGCGCAGTGCGGAAGCTCTCCTGAAGGAATTCCGCCACCCCCCGGTAGGTCGGGGTGTCGCGGACCAGGATACTGAGCGTAGGGAAGCCTTCGCCATCGGGGTAGCCGGCGGCGGCCAGGTGTTCCATCGCGGCCTCCACATCGAAGCCGATGACGTCCTCGAAGGCTTCCGGCAAGTCGCCGCCGTCGGCCAGAGGGATCCAGCTCGTCGTCGGCGTATGGCCACCGCCGTAGACGACCTGGTTGAGCTGCTCACGGTCGAACGCTCGCGCTAGGGCAAGGCGGACGTCCAGGTTGTCGAGCGGCGGCGCCTCGAGCTGCATCTGCAACCCTATCGTGATCGGTATTTCCACCTTCACGTACTCGCCCGTGGCCTCAAACTCGGGCACGATGGCGACCAACTGGGCCTCATCGGCGTTGCTGAAGTCCACTTCGCCGGCGCGATAGGCGTTGTTGGACACCGCGAAGTCGTCGATGAAGCGGAGGCTGAGAGTGTCCAGCGTGGGCTTGACCTCGCCGATCCAGTTGGGATTGGGTTCCAGTGTGGCGTGGTCCCCGGGCTGGTACTCGGTGAGGATGTAAGGACCGTTGTAGGCCAGCGCGGCGGGGGCGCCGGGGGCCGGCTCAGGCCAGGGGTCGCTGGACTCGGGCAACAGGTGGACCGGCGCTGGGAACGCCATCCACAGCGACAGAATGATGGGAAAGGTGGGTTGGGGCTCGTTGAGGGCAAACTCCAGGGTCAGGTCGTCAATGGCCTCGGCGCCAATGAGGTTCTCCAGACTCTCATCGTAGCCCGCCTCGTTGCCGAAGTGGTCGTCGCAGCCGATGATGTTGGTCAGGAGGTACTGGTATTCGCCAGCGTGGACGGGGTTACAGGTTCGGTAAATCCCCATGGCGAAGTCCTCGGCCAATAGATCGTCGCCGTCGGACCACTTCAGCCCATCCCTGAGCTTGACGGTGTAGGTCTTACCATCCTCGGATATCTCCGGAAGTTCGGCTGCCATAGCCGGCTGCGGCACGTTGTCGTAGTCCAGGGTATAGAGGCTACGCCAGAGCATGCGGGCCAATGAGATGTCCTGAGAGAAGCTCGAGTAGTGGGGGTCCAACGAGTCCACCTCGAGCGTGGCCACCGTCAACGAGCCTCCCTCTATTCGCTCGCCCGTCGTCGCCGTCGTCGCCGTCGGACCCTCCTCTTCCTCTTCCTCACCGCACGAAACGGCCAGCACAGCGACCAACGCGATCGCCGCTATCAGAAAAGGAAGCCGCCATTTGCCACTTGCCATGACTTTCCCCTCCTTGGGTTGAGGCCGACGCACCAACGCCTCAAGCTCTCGGCTGCCTTTGCCGAACAGCTCCAGCCTCACTCTCGGACGCCACCGTCCAGACCACGCGACACGTCAAGCAGACACTACCGCAAGTGGCCTCTTGCGTCCACTCCCCGAGAAGGGGGAGGCGACAGGTTGTCGGGCCATGCATAGAGATAGGAGCAGGAAGAGTGCTTCGCTGGCCTGTCCGGCTTCCCCTTCGAGCCTCACTACGTGGAGGTCCCGTTCGGCGACGGAGGCATCCTGCGCATCCCAGTCTCAGGCCTTCAGTCGTGCAGGCTGGGGAAGGCCGGGCGAACCGGTGCTCTCAGTCGGTCGGCAGGGCCTCCCAGATGAGCGATACCTCTTCCTCCGCCCCCGGCTCCAACGCCAGGGGCCAGACAAGAGCCAGGCAGTGCCCTTGGGTCACCCGCTCCAGGCCGCCCTCCGAGCTGGACACGGTGTGCACGGGGAAGTGCCAGAGCCTCGCGGGTGCCTGTACAACCGAGGCGAGCCGCAGGGAGCCACTTTCCAGCGAGAAGGCGCCCAGCGAGGGCAGTTCTGCAGGCGCCGACAGGGGCAGGAGATCATGCCGCTCTTCTATGACCACGGCCCCGATGGATTGCCCCACCGCTGGATCGCCCGCATGAAGGACGCCATGGAGGCGATCTGCCCCCGATTCAACACAACGCGGGTCCTCCGTGACTACCTGGAGAGGTTCTACGTGCCCGCCAGCCGAGGGTGGAATACCCTGACAGACGGAGGCCTGGCAGGGGCTGCGGCGCTGGACGCGTGGAAGGCTAAAGCACGCCAGCACTGGCCGGAGGTGCGGCTGGAGAGCCAGCAGGTCATGGGTGAGCCCGAGGTCCTCTCCGGCAAGCCCGTGCAGGTGGAGCTCCGCGTCTCCCTGGGGGCGCTCTCTCCAGACGATGTGCAGGTGGCACTGCTGGTGGGGCGGCTGAATGCGGCGGGTGAGCTAGCCGAGCGGGAAGTCGTGGCCATGGAGTGGTGCCAGCATCTCGGTCGCGGCAGGCACCGCTACAGGGGGCTGATTCCGCCGAGGGACAGCGGGCGATATGGCTTCTCCGTGCGGGTGCTACCCCGGCACCCCCATCTGGCGGACCCGTACGACCTTGGGCTGGTGGCGTGGGGATAGCGGCGCCGAGGCCTTGAAAGGCCTGTGGGCTGCCAATATTACATCCGTCTTTTCCCGGGTCAAGCAGCCACCCCCCGAACTCGTAGCGCCGGACTCCGTGAGGACATCATGCATCAAGGCTGGCCCAGACAGTTCAGCGTGTCAACGGTCCGGACACGGATGAAGTCTTGGCACCCCACAGCCTAACGGGTTCGGGTCCCGGCCTCGTCGAACTGGAAGGTCTCGGCGCTGACCTCGTCGGCGGTTCCCTCCTCCAGGAAGAAGCTCTCGTCGACGAGAGCGTAGTTCTCGCTGAAGTCGGTGATGTTCGCGGGTGGCCTGGTGTCGTCGCTGACCACCCTGCCGATGAAGTTGGGCTTGGTCCTCTCGTGGCGGAAGAAGGCGTTCATCACCAGCCACATGAGGCGATTTCGCTGCCCGGAGCGAGGGAAGCGCCTGGCGATGGAGCGCCAGGAGTAGAACTCCTTGTACGCGTAGCGCCAGCCGTCCCGGATGGCCTCCGCGCTCATCCCCCTGGGGACATAGAGGACCGAGTCCTGGTCGTACTTAGACCAGTCGTAGCTGGTGATCCGGCCCTGCCGTTGCAGCTCGTAGTAGGTGAGCGTGCCCGGGTAGGGGGTGAGGATGGAGAAGGCGGCGCAGTCGAGGTCGGCGTCGATGGCGAACCTCACGGTCTCCTCGAAGATGGACTCGTCGTCGCTGTCGAAGCCGAACATGAACAGTCCGAAGACCATTATCCCGTAGGAGTGGATCTTCTCGACCAGCGCCTTATAGCGCTCGGGTTGGTTGAAGGCCTTCTTCGCCTCTCTGAGGCTGTCCCTGGAGATCGACTCGAAGCCGAGGCTGAGCATGTAGCAACCGCTCTCGCGGGCCGCTTCGAGGAGCCATTCCTTCTCCGCCACCCGCGAGGAGGCGCCGCCCTGCCACTTGATCTTCAGGGGGGCCAGCGCCTTCATCATTTCCAGGGCACGGGAGGGCTTGCTGAAGGCATCGACGTCGTTGACGGCGAGGTTCCGCGAGTTCAACCGCTGGATCTCCTCGATGACCTCCGGGATGGGCCGGAACCGATACATCCGGCCGTTGAGCTGCGGCTCGGCGCAGAACGCACAGCCGTGCGGACAGCCCCGTACCGTCTGCACGAAATCGCGCACAATGTAGCGGTTCGTCTTCACAAGATCGTAGCGGGGATAGCGCATGCCCTGCATGTCGAAGAGACCTGGAGCGCGGTAGATGCCGCCCATCCTGCCGTCCTTGAAGTCCGCCAGGACCTGGTCCCACACTGGCTCGGCCTCGCCGACCACCACCGCGTCCCCGTGTTCGAGCGCTTCGTGCGGGAGAAAGCTGGGATGCACACCGCCCATCACTATCTTCACGCCCTGCGCACGGTACTGGTCGGCGATCTCATACCCCCGGTTAACGTACTCAGTCATGGCGGAGATCGCCACCAGATCGCAGTGGCGGGAGAAGTCGATGGGCTCGATGTTCTCGTCGGTGAGGAACATGTCCCACTCGTCCTCTGGCGTGATGGCGGAGATCGCCAGCAGGCCCGCCAGCGGTGCGTACAGCGCCTTGCCAAAGTATTGCGGCTTGGTGGTGAAGCAGTTGCTCTTCGGGTTGACGAGATGAATCGTAGGACATGCCATCGGTCGCTCCATCTCTCTACACCGGCGGCAGGATAAAGTTGCCTCAGTATACACCTGTGGGGTGCCAAAACCTCATCCTCCTCAGCATTTCGCGCAGCACCGGTCTTGGGGCTCGGCCAAACTGCCTACGCATCGCCCCGTCTCGCAGGCCCCGAAGATAGGTCTTTTCGCTGGGTGAACGATTGGCACACACTCCGATGGCAGGGCGCGCCCAGCGGACTATCCTGATGCTGGACATTAGGAGAAGAAAGGGGGTGCGAGCGAGATGGTGACGACAGCAGGCTTCCCGGTGAGAGTCGCAGGCGAGACCCCGTTCGAGCAGACCAGGACGATATCCCGAGTTGTCGAGATTCCTCGGGTGGAGGAGCCCTCCACCGGCGCGGAGAAGCTTCCCCTGGAACTGAGGTTGAAGAGGCAGCGGGAGATCATCCACGCCCGGCGGGGCGAGCTGAAGCGCTTCCTCAGCCGGCGCGAGACCCCGTTTATGCCGCTCAGGACGATACCCCAGGTGGTGGAGGTTGGTCGGGCAGCGGAGCCCGCCACCCTGTCGGAGGAGCCTCCGCTGGAGGTGCGGCTGAAGAGGCAGCGGGAGATCATCCACGCCCGGCGGGGAGAGCTGAAGCGCTTCCTCAGCCCGCGGTAGGGCTGGCGGAACGTCGGAATGCGGGGGCGGCCCCCGGGCCGCCCCTGGCGTCTACCCCTTGACCGCTGTCAGGCACGTGTAGTGGTTCAGAAGCGGGGTCGGCTGGAGTTCGTGCCCCATGAGGTTGCACATGACGAGGTCTGTGACGCTAAGGCCGCAGGCCTCCACCAGGCCTATTACCTCCTGCGGCGTGTACTCCCGTATGTGGCTGACAAAGTCGGTGACATCGAGATCTGGGGGGATATCCTCGCGGAAGGGCTCCAGAATGTTGATGCCCCGGCGCAGGAGTTCGATGTTGGACTGCCGTGCGATATTCGGCGTGGTCAGGAGCAAGGTCCCGCCGATCCTCAGGGGAGCCGTAACCTCGCCTAGCGTCCGCAGCGGCGGCAGCTTCAGGTGCTCCAGCACCTCCCCGAAGATCACGAAGTCCAGGCTCTCGACGTCGAACGGGCAGGGCTCGCCACCGAGACGCCAGGGGCGCACCTCGATGCCGCATGCCCTTAGCAGCCCGCTGTAGGCGGCAAGGTTGTCGGGGTGCTCCGCGCACGCCACTTGCAGCCCGTATCGCTCGACCAGGAGCACGTCTAGAAAGCCCCAGCCGGGGCCCACGTCCACCCCCGTCGCGCCAGCCAGAGGGCGCAACAACTGCACCATGAGGTTGAGGCGGGGGCGCGCCTCATTCAGCGACTCCCGGACCAGTGCAAGCCTGTGCCCGTGAGGGTCGGGCTGGCCAGAGTGGAGACCCAGGTAGTCCTGCACGCAGGGGAAGTGCTCGTCGGTGATGTAGCGCGTCAATGCCCTGAGCTCCCGGTCGATCTCAGGATCGAAGCGGGCGTTTCGAGCGCGGCGGATATCGAAGCGACTCACGAGACCTTGATGCGCGATCCAACCAAGAGCGACTGGGCCACTTATATCTGCCTTGTGCAGCCTCCGTCAATGGCGCGGCCCTGGCGTAGCTGGTTCAAATCCGGTGAGAGACGGCTTGGCAGGGTGAAGACATGGCCCTGCGGGTTGAAACCCGCAGCTTCCTAAGTTGGACGTCACAAGCTGCGGGATTTATCCCGCAGGATGAACTACTTGACGGTCCGGTGCCCGTGGGAAGATCATTGCCCAGGCGTCCAGCGAGCGCCCGCCGATGATAGGAAACGATTCGACCACGCTGGCCTTCCCGTACGGCCGGGACACTGTGACCGTCGAAGTGCCCCGCCGCTGCCTGCTGCCGCTCCCGGAGCTGCGGTGTGAGCCTGCACTGCGTAACCCTGCCAGGGCGGTCCGGCAGGCGCTCGCCAGCCCCATCGCTGCCGCGCGCCTGCGTGATC
>JBAUEL010000109.1:0-36408 GCA_049678585.1 Dehalococcoidia bacterium | reverse complement strand
CCTCCTGCCGCCAGGCCCGCAAGGCCGACCGCGGCCAGGGTGGCGGCTACGGCTCCTCGTCCCGCCAGATGTACCCGGCCGTCTGCGCGGAGTGCGGCCAGCAGACCGAGGTCCCGTTCGAACCGCGCGGTGACCGGCCTGTCTACTGCCGTACCTGTTTCGCCAGCCGGCAGCCAGTGCGTAGCCGCTACTAAGCACAGGCGGTCGCTGGTCGCCGGAAGCCAGGCTGTCAGCTCTCCTTCGCCCGGGGGTCATGTTGGAGAGATGCGGCCTTGGCCGGGGGCCAAACCCTAAAGGAAGGAATCCCGGACGGGGGCAGATGCTCCGGCCCGTGAGCCGGCCGGCGCACCCCTGCCCTATCGCCCCTGGTAGCTGGCCTTCCGCCTCTCGGCGAAGGCCAGCGGCCCCTCCTTGCTGTCCTCGGTGGTGCGGATGATGGGGGAGAAGGGCAGTTCCAGACGAAGCCCCTCTTCCACCTACGCCGGTCGCGTCCGGGTCACTATCCCCTGTTGCGTCTTGCCAGCCGGAGACTCAGCATCCTGACCCCTACTGCAAGTAGAACCCAGAGAGGCACCAGCCACCACGAGAAGACAGCCACGGCGACGATCCCCGTGGCGATGCCCCGCAGTGTCTGCAGCGAGGCATCCCATGCCTTCTGCGCGGCCGCGGCCGGGTTGGGGCCGCCGCCTTCGGTGGGAGCCGCGACGACCTCCTCGGAGCGCAGGTGCACGGTGACTGTCGACAGATCCGACAGGTTCTCGAGCAGGTTCATCCGTCCCTGCGCCTGCTCGATCTCGGCCCGGACGCTGTTCAGGCGATCCTGCACCTGAAGGACCTCGCCGATATCCTTCGCCTGCTTCAGGAACTCCAGGTACTGAGCCTCAGTGGCCTGTAGGTTGCGCACGCGGGCCGCCAGGTCGCTGAACTCCTCCGTCACGTCGCTGGCCTCCGACTGCTCGTTCTCCACCTTCACGGCCAGGCTGCGAAGGGAGGTCAGCACTTGCTGGAAGCGCACGGCGGGCACGCGGATGGTGATGGAGGCCACCTGCTCCTCGCCCTCGTTCGAGAAGTTAGAGCTGGTCACGAAGCCACCGGCCCCTGTCGCGATGCGCCCCACCTCCTGGAAAGCCTCGCCCACCGCCTTCACCTGGAGGCTCAGGGACGCCGTCTGGATGATCTTGCGGTCGATAGATGCACCCGCAACCTGAGGCGAAGCACCGAAGGCGGACTGTCCGGCCGCCTCCTCGTCCTGAAGCGCCGCCGACTCCCCCTCGGGAGCTGCACCGGTGCCAGCGCCTACCGACAACCTTCCTTGGTCCTCGCCTGACGGCGCGATCTCCTCGGCGCAGGCGGATGCCACGAGGGGCAGCAGGAAAGCCAACACCAGTAGCAGGTGTGTCCACTGCGTTTTCGCCATGACGTTCACCCCCATCAGATCACTCAAGCTGCAGGAGAGGCTGCGCCCCTTCATCCATTGTCGGACGTTTAAGCAGGACGCGAGAGGGGTGCAGCGGATTGGAGCGTGCGGCTTCGCCCTCGACGAAAGCGTCCGCCGGAAGTTCCTCCGCGACAACGCTGTCCGCGTCTTCAAGCTGGAGGACTGAACAGGGGAGCACTTTGCAGCGCTTTCCGCGAACGCCCACCACCTTGCTGGTGACGGCCAGCAAGCCGTAGAGCGGGTGTTCCGGACGCGGGTAGATAGTCCGGCCGGACAGCATCTCTCTGCTATGATGCGGCAACTCCGCGCGGTGGCCCCAGCGCGAATAGAAGTCGGTAGAAGGCGAACAGGGTCCCAGAGACCTGTTTGACGGGAATTTGGATGACCAAGTCTTCGTGCCGGGCATTCAGGAAGAACAGCGCCATGCAGCTGGCGAAAACAGGGAATGAGGAATTCCACACCAGCGCTGCAGGAGCCACGCCCAGGATTGACAGGATAGTCGCCGCGATTGCCGCCATCAGGCCAATCTGCAGCAGCCCGGACAGAGCCAAACCCCTGGGAAGCCGCGGGGCTAGGCCGAGAGCTAGCAGTCCGATGACCAGTGGACCACACACCGCAGCGTAACCTCCGGTCCACCCACCGCCGATGATTTCGAGGGGCACGACTATGCCACTCGCCACAAGAACAGATGCTACGGCCGCGGTCCGATGCAGAAGCTTTGCTGCCTCAAAGCCTCCGAGACCGTGGCGGATGCTCTCAGGATCGACCCCTCTCTCTCTAGCATGCTGGGATTCTGCCCGCCACCACGCTCCCAAGAAGCCGACCGCGAAGACCGCGACCCAGGTAGAGACGAATGCACCCATGACAATCGTATCCTCCCGACCCAGGCTCAGAGCCACCGCCGTGACTCCAAGGCCGGCGACAGCGCGAAGAACGTAGCCGGCGGTCGTGACTCCGAGCCGCCTCCACAGCCCCACCTTCCCCCAGAATTCGTAGATGGCCTGGGTTCCGATGAGCCCGAGGGTCAGCGGAAAAAGCGCCCAATGGCCAAAGTACCAGCCAGAGAGCACCGCCAGGGCGAGTCCCAGCCCTGTCCGGCCGAGAAAGCCCACCGACACCATATGGACTATCGGACCCGAGGGATACGTTGCTAGAAGCCTTCGCTCCTTTCCTGGCGTTGACCGGTCGTTGTGGCGGTCACGCACATCGTTCCACATGTACTTCCCCTGGTTGACGACGTACTCGACTATCACGAATGCGAAGGCTATCTCGCCGAGGCCCGATTTGAATTCACTCAGACTGAGGCTGTCGGTCACCCGAGCAGCTACTACCCCCGCGATGACGCCGATCCAGAAAAGCGGTGCCTTGACAATGAAGTCGAACAGCCGAGGCACGATCAAATACCCGACTGTGCGGCCGAAGACGCCAAGGCTTCGGCTGTCTCGGATGTCCCTCCCGCTCATTGCCTGTTCATAGATCGACTTGGAATCTAGGAGTGCACCCTGGAATGCAGTGAGCACCAGGCTGATCGCCACAGCGTAACCGAATACCGCCGCAGCCACCAAAGGCCACGGCACCTCCTGCCTGGTCATCCCCCAAACGCAGTATGCTGTGACGCCTAGATAGGCTGCACCCGCGGCCACGAACATCGCGGCGTAGCTCAGCATGTGCTTCAGTGGACCCGACCTCACGCTGTAGAAGCCATGAGCTTCTGCCTCGACCAAGCGAAAGATGTCTTCGTTCTCTGTCACTTGGCCTATACGTCTCTCGACCGCTCGCAGGTGATAGCCCTCGAGGACCATCAGCCACAGCTGTTCGACGATGAGAACAAACAGTATTGTGAACGCCAGCGGAAGGGCGAAATAGACCGCCCTTTGTGCAGCAGCCTCTTGGATGCGTGGAATCTGGCTCACGACCACGCCGAGCGTAGCGGCCCCGAGTGTGATAATCACAAACACCCTCGACATGTAATTCTGCGAATTCGTGCTGAGGCGGTCATACTCCGCAAGCAAGGCCCTCAATGAGGCTGCTTCTCTCGCTTCTGGGGGGTTGGATGCGCCGCTCTTCTTCGACTTCATGATCATCCTCTCGCACTAGCCGCAAGCTGACCGCTTCGGACACGCTAGAGTATGCACTGCATCATACTGCCCCGGCAAGAGTAGCGGCCGCCGCAACGGCCGCAGAGTTCAAGAGGTGAAAAGCTCGCTCCACTCACATGGCGGCTAGCCCGAGCTCGGCGACGTGCACCACAAGCAGGAGCGGGTGGCTGATTCACATGCCAAGAGACAGAGGGCATTCTGGTCCCGAGGAGCCTGATGAACTTGGCCTGACACCGGAGCGGGGCACTCCTGCCATACCGCCTCTGATGCCGCGGCTCGCACCTCTCCGCGAAGGCGAGGAGTTCTCGCGCGGCCCAAAAAGAAGGCCCGGAGTCACCCCCGGGCCCTCAGCATGCACCGTGAGTGGCGGCTAGCTCGCCCGGCCGAAGAGGGCGACCGAGCAGGTGAACGACCCCGGCCGGCCGCCCAGGTTGTGGGTGAGGCCGATGTCCGCCTTCTTGAGCTGGCGCTCGCCGGCCCTGCCCAGGATCTGGTTGTACACTTCGTAGATCATGCGCAGGCCGCTGGCGCCGATGGGGTGGCCGAAGCACTTCAGGCCGCCGTCCGTGTTCACGGGGAGGTCGCCCTCATGGAGGGTGAACGAGCCCTTCTCCACGTCCTCCCTGGCCCGGCCTCGGGGGCTGAAGCCCAGGTCCTCGTAGATGATGAGCTCGGTGATGGTGAAGCAGTCGTGCACAACCGCCATGTCGATCTCTTCGCGAGGGTTCTTGATGCCGGCCTCCTCGTAGGCTCGCTGGGCGGCGGCGACGTTCTCCGGGAAGTGCACGAAGTCGTAGTCGTCCAGGAGGAGTCCCTGCGAACCGCCCACCGCGATCGCCAGCCCCTTCACCAGGATGTAGTCCCTCCCCATGCTCTTGGCGATCTCGGGGCGAGTGATGATGGCAGCCGCTCCGCCGTCGCTGACGCCGCAGCAGTCGAACAGGCCCAAGGGCCAGGCGATCATGGGGGCGTTCATGGCCTGCTCCACGTTGATCTCGCGCCGCAGGTGGGCCTTAGGGTGCATGGCGCCGTTGTGGTGGTTCTTGACGGCGATCTGGGCGAGGATGCGCTTGCCTTCCTCGTAGGGGATGCCGTAGTGGTGGAAGTAGCGGGTAGCGGCGAGGGCGAACTGCGAGGGCGGCGGCACCGGCGGCTCGACCTGGGTTCCGGGCGGGGCAGCGCCCGCTAGGCCAGTAAACCCGCTGTCCTTCTGCTTCTCCACGCCCGCCGCCAGGACGATGTCGTAGATGCCAGCGGCCACCGCGTAGGAGGCATTCCTGAAGGCGTCGGTAGCCGTGGCGCAGGCGTTCTCCACGCGAGTTATGGGGATGTAGTTCAGCTTGAGGGCCCTGGCGAGGGGCTGGCCGGTGCTGAAGGTGCCTACCGTGCCCAGCCACGCGGCTTCGATCTCCTTGGGCTCGATACCGGCGTCCTCGTAGGCCTCGTAGCAGGCTTCCACCAGCAGGTCGGTGCCATCGACGTCCCAGCGCTCACCGAACTTGGTGCAGCCCATGCCGATGACGGCTACCCTGTCCTTGATGCCTTGCATGGTTCTCCTCCTCGGTTAGGCCCTGATGGGCGTCGACTTCCAGTAGTAGTTGTGGATGCCGCCCACCGTGCGCAGCTTGCGGAAGCTCATCTCCACAGGCAGGCCGATGCGTACATCCTCGGTCTCGCGGTCGGTCATCATGCACAGCATGCGCCCGCCGCCCTCGAAGTTTATCACAGCGACGACAAGGGGAATATCCGGAGTGCCGGCCACGTAGTCCAGGGAGTAGGTGAAGACCTCCGCGGGCACGTCCGAGAGCCTCTCCGGCTCGAACTGGTCTCTGGTCTGGCACTTCACGCAGACGCGCTCCGGAGGGAACTGGCGGTAGCCGCACTCCTTGCACCTGACGGCGTGAAGGCGGAGGTTCTTGTCGGTCTCCCGCAGGAGGGCGGAGACCGAGGGCATCGCCGGGGCGGGGCGCCGCGCCGCCGCCGTGGGTATTAGCTCCCGCCAGCGGGCGTACTCGTCGTAGCTCTTGAGGATGCTCTTTGACTCCAGGTGCGCTTTCACCCCGCGGCGGCCGTCCTTCATGGCCTTCACCTTCTCGTTGACGCGCACGGACAGCACGTCGCAGCCGTCGCCGTAGGCGGCCACCAGGATGCGCTCACCCGCCTTGGCCTCCTCCAGGGCTGCCACCAGGAGCATGAGGGGGAAGGCCGTCCCGGTGTTGCCCATCTGCCCGTACAGGGGGTCCTGGACCTGCCCCTCCTCGAGGCCCAGCATGCGGGCGAGCTGGCCGTGACGGCGGGCGTCGCTGGAGTGGTAGATGGCCTTCTGGAAGTCCTTTGGGGTCAGCTTCTGGCCGGACAGAAACGCCTTCACCGCTTCTGGAATGATCCGCAGATAGCCCTCCTCGATGACGAAGCGGTCCTCCCACGACCTGATGAAGGTGTCATCCTCCGACCGCCAGACATCCAGCACGTTCTCGGTCACGGAGTGAACCGCCTCGATCTCCGCGGCCACATCCTCGCTGGAGATGAGGAGGGCCGCGGCGCCGGCGCCTATGGACTGTTCCAAGGGGTCTCTGGGGGCGGCCATGCGGCAGTCCGCCGCTACCACCAGCACATTCTTGGCATGGCCTGACTGCACCGCCTCCGAGGCCATCCGCATGGCGGTGGTCCCCGCCCGCAGGACGTTGGTTACATCCGCGCTGGAGATGTCCCGGCGCAGGTCCAGGGCAGTGGCGATGAGCGCCGCGTTCTGCTTCTCCAGATAGGGCGGGGTGGTGGTGGCAAAGAGGATGCCGTCCACCAGCGACCTATCCAGGCCTTTCAGACAGTCTACGCCCGCGGCCACGGCCATAGTGATGCTGTCTTCATCGAAGTTGGCCACGGCCTTCTCGCCCCGATAGGTCCAGCCCGCCGTCTCTGCGCCCAGCCGGTATTTGGGTATGTACGCTCCGTAGGACCTTATTCCTGACATGATTACCTCCCGCCACAGTCGAAACCAGGTCCGTGTTTCTGCCGTGATAAACCTAGTGTCTTTCGGAGCGGTTGTCAAAATCTGCACGGACCTTGCTTGGCCGTGCCGAATGGCCCCTCACCCAGCATAGGCCGCTATGCTAGACTCGAAGCCGGTAACATGCTCTGCTCGGAGGCTGGCAGGCCTGTCATGACCGGAGGACCTACGACATGACCGATGGTGCGCTGGAAGGGCTGAGGGTGCTGGAATATGCGCGGATGGTCAGCGGCCCCTACTGCGCCAAGCTCCTGGCCGACCTGGGGGCCGAGGTCGTCAAGATCGAGCAGCCCTCCCTGGGCGACCCCGCCCGCCAGAAGGGTCCTTTCCCGGGGGACCTCCCTCATCCGGAGAAGAGCGGCCTATTCCTCTACCTGAACACCAACAAGCTGGGCATCACCCTCGATGTCCAGACGGAGGAGGGCAGAAAGGTCTTCCGGGAGCTGGCACAGGAGGCGGACATTCTCATCGAGGACAGTCCCCCCGGCCGGATGGAGGAGCTGGGCCTGAACTATGAAAGCCTCAGCGCCCTTAACCCGCGGCTCATCGTTACGTCCATCACTCCCTATGGGCAGACCGGACCCTACCGCGACCGCAAGAGCTATCACCTCAACCTCTACCACGCTAGCGGTCACTCCGCCTTCGTCTATATCGCGCCCAGCGAGACCGAGGGCCCGCCGGTGGTTGCCGGAGGATTGGTAGGCGACTACGACGCCGGGCTCACCGCCGCCGTGGCTACCCTGGGCGCCCTGTTCTGGCGTCTGCATACCGGCGAGGGCCAGCACGTGGACATCTCCGAATTGGAGGCGCTGGTGGGTCTGGAACGGGTGGAGGTGAACCACTTCGCCAACAACCCCGAACCCAGGCGCTGGCCGGGCATGATCGGCGGCCTGATGCCCTGCAAGGACGGCTACGTGGTGATCACCGCCGCTCAGGACCATCAGTGGTGGGCGCTGGTGGAGCTCATGGGCAACCCCGCCTGGGCCCAGGAGGAGGAGTGCAAGAACGAGTTCACCCGCTCGCAGCACCGCGATGAAATCCAGCCCCGCATCCTGGAGTGGATGAGACAGCACACCAGGGAGGAGATCTATCATCAGGGCCAGAGGCTGAACGTTCCGGTGGGGCCGGTGCGCACGGTTGAAGAGATCGCTGGCTGGGAGCAGGCGCGGCAGCGAGGCTTCTTCGCGGAGCTGGACCATGCCGAGGCGGGGAGGCTGACCTATCTCACCGCCGCCTATCGTCTCTCAGAGACGCCCTGGCGCGGGGAGCGGGCTGCCCCCCTTCTGGGGCAGCACAACGAGCAGGTCTATTGCGGCCGCCTGGCCTACTCACGCGAGGAGCTGGCCCGGCTGGCCGCTGAAGGGGTCGTCTAGTTGGGGGTCATCGGATGACGCAGGCACCTTTGGAAGGGGTCAGGATCGTTGACTTCACCTGGGCCTGGGCGGGCCCCCAGGCCACCGTGCTGCTGGGTTTCCTGGGGGCCGAGGTGATCAAGGTGGAGAGCAGGCGTCGGCTCGACCACACCCGCATGCGCTCCCTCATGGCCGGGCCCACCATGGCCGGCCCCGATCACTCCACTATCTTCAGCGACCTCAACTTCAACAAGCTCAGCCTCACCCTGGACCTCACCCAGCCCAAGGCGGTGGAGATCGTGAAGAGGCTGGTGCGCATCAGCGATGTGGTCGCTCAGAACATGCGCCCCGGCGTGATGGACAGGCTGGGGCTGGGCTACGAGGAGCTGCGGGCGGTCAAGCCCGATATCATCATGCTCTCCTCCTCGGCCGTGGGCGCCACCGGGCCGGAGCGCTCCTACGTGGGCTATGCGCCCACCTTCGCTGCCATGGGAGGCATCGCCCACATCACCGGTCCCGCCGACGGGCCACCCCAGCCCCTGAGCGGCGCGGTGGACCTGCGGGTGGGCACCACCTCGGCCTTCGCCGTCCTGGCTGCCCTCTACCATCGCAGGCGCACCGGCCGGGGGCAGCACATCGACCTGTCTTCTACGGAAGCCGTCAGCGCTCTCATCGGGCACGTGTTCATGGACTACGCCATGAACGGGCGGGTGCCGGGACGGGCCGGGAATCACGATCAGGCTATGGCCCCCCACAACTGTTACCCGTGCCAGGGGGAGAGGAAGTGGGTGGCCATTGCTGTGACGAGTGACGAGGAATGGCGCGCCCTCTGCCGGGTAGCGGGCGACGGCCGCCTGGCTGAAGACCCGCGTTTCGCCGATGCCGCCGGCCGCCACAGTCACCAGGAGGAGCTGGACCGGCTCCTGGGCGAGTGGACCCGGTCTCGAACTCCGGCCGAGGTGACGGAGGCCCTCCAGCGGGAAGGGGTGGCGGCAACGCCCGTGGTGGACGGTCCTTCCGTGGCGCAGGACCCTCACCTCCGGGAGCGGGGGATACTGCAGGAGGTGGACCACCCGGCTCTGGGCAAGAGGATGGTGCTCGGCGCGCCCTGGAAGATGTCCAAGGTGCCCTGGGAGGTCCGCCGGTCACCCCTTCTGGGCGAGCATAACCAGTACGTCCTGGGGGAACTGCTGGGCATCTCGCAGGAGGAGATCGACCGGCTGGTGGAGGAGGGCGTGGTCTATTAGGCCGCTCCGCGGTGGGCCTGCCTCGGCGGTCGGCGTTTGGGTTCGCTGGGGATCGGGCGTGATGGGAGGCAACGCATGAAACTGTACACCGATCTCAATCAGGGGCTTACCCCAGAGCAGCTCGCTCTCAAGGAGGAGACGCACCGGTTCGCGAGGGAGGTGCTGCGGCCGGCATCGGTAGAGCTGGACAAACTGAGCCCTGAAGAGGTCATTGCTGAGGGCTCCGTCTACTGGGATGTCTGGCGCCAGGCGCGGCAGATCGGGCTGCACAAGCAAGGTCTGCCGGAGCACCTTGGCGGGGTAACCCTGGACCCCGTCTCGTCGCACATCGTCACAGAGGAGCTGGGCTGGGGCTCGGTTGACTTTGCCGTCGGCTTCGGTGCCGGCTCGATGCCCTTCACCTTCGCTCTCCTCACCGGCAACGAGAGGCTCATCAACGAAGTCGCGATCCCCTTCGCCGAGGACACCGAAGGCAAGCTCATCGGCTGCTGGGCGATCACGGAGCCCGCCCACGGCTCCGACGTGATAATGGCGATGGAGAGCGGTGGCCGCTTTCGATACGACACCAAGGCGTTCCTGGATGGAGACGAGTGGGTTATCCGTGGGCAGAAGTCAGCCTGGGTCTCGAACGGTACGGTCGCGACACACGCGCTGACCTTTGTCAACATCGACGCAGGCGATGGGGAGCCAGGCACAGGGATCTGTGTCGTCCCCCTTGACCTCCCTGGGATCTCGCGTGGCAAGCCGCTGAACAAGCTGGGGCAGCGGGCTCTCAACCAGGGCGAGATCTTCTTTGACGACATTCGCATTCATCGGGACTACATGATGTTCAGACCGGACGCGGAGGCCGAGCAAGCTTCTCCCGTGGGCGAGATGATACTCGCCGCCGCGAATTCGGGCATGGCTGTGATTTTCCTCGGCCTGGCGCGGGCGGCGTTCGAAGAAGCGCTCGCCTACTGCAAGGACAGGGTGCAGGGTGGGAAGCCCATCTGTGAGCACCAGCTTGTGCAGAAGAGGCTCTTCGAGATGTTCACTAAGGTG
This sequence comes from Dehalococcoidia bacterium, assembly GCA_049678585.1. Taxonomy (GTDB): domain Bacteria; phylum Chloroflexota; class Dehalococcoidia; order DSTF01; family CAZFGZ01; genus CAZFGZ01. The sequence continues at coordinate 26,224 of JBAUEL010000109.1, read as the reverse complement.
GAGCTGGCGCGGGCCTACACAAGAGCTGTTCGTGATTACAATCGGGCGATTTTCCCGCCCCAGGCGCAGTATTCCGTCGCAGCGAAGGTCTACTGCACTCAGATGGCCTTCGAGGTAGCCAGCGACGCGATCCAGCTCTTTGGCGGCTACGGGCTCAGCAAGGAGATGGTCATTGAGAAGCTCTTCCGCGATGCCAGGGCCGCCATGATAGAAGACGGCTCCAACGAGGTGCTATCATTGACGGCGGCCCGGTCCCTTATCGAGAGGTATCCGACCTGAGACAACCGGCCAGCCGCCGGGCCGAAAAGCGAGGGCGGGCGGCGTATAGCTTGATGGCAGCGGCGACCTTGGGAGGTGCAGCATGTTTGACGCTTCAGCGGCCAGTTTCTCTCAGCGTCCTTCCGAGAAGCGGGCCAAGCAGGAGACCTGGGAAGACCGCTACCGCGACAGGTGGAAGTGGGACAAGGTCTTCTGGGGCAGCCACAGCGTGGACTGCTACCCCGGCAACTGCCCGTTTCGCGTGTACGTGAGGGACGGGAAGGTAGCGCACGAGGAGGTGGCGGCCAGGTTCACCAACCCGTGGCCGGGCGTGCCCGACCGCAACCCCATGGGCTGCCAGAAGGGGTGCTCCTGGCACCAGATGCTGTACGGCAAGGAACGTGTGCTGCACCCGCTCAAGAGGGCGGGCGAGCGGGGCGAGGGGAAGTGGCAGCGAGTCTCCTGGGACCAGGCCCTCACAGAGATCGCCGACGCCATCATCGACGCCATCGAGGAGGCGGGGCCGGAATCCATCATCCACGAGATGACTCCCGCCGAGGGCGGGGAGATGGCCATGTGGCCCACGGACCGCCTCCTGGTGACCCTCCTGGGCGGCCTCCGCACCGATGTCAATGCAGTGATCAATGACTTCCAACCTGGACACTACATTACCTGGGGCAAGTTTAACCCCGTGGGCAGCGGGGGGGCCTTCCGTACCGAGCTCTCCCTTATCTGGCACTGGAACCCTATCTATACCCAGATCCCCAGCTATCACTACACCGCCGAGGGGCGCTACAACGGCTGCGACGTCATCACCATCGCCCCCGACTACAGCCCTTCGGCCATCCACGCCGACTACTATATCCCCGTCCGGCCGGGGACGGACGGCGCCCTGGCCCTGGCCATGTGCCAGGTCATCATCGAGGAGAAGCTGTACAACGAGGGCTTCGTCAAAGATCAGACCGACCTGCCCCTCCTGGTGAGGTCGGATAACCGCTGCTTCCTGCGAGGCTCAGACGTGGAGGAAGGTGAGCTGGAGGACCAGTTCTACTTCTTCGACACCAAGAGCGACAGCATCGTGGAGGCGCCGAGGGACAGCCTCGCTCTGGGCGACCTCGAACCCGCCCTGGAGGGCTCCTTCCAGGCCACCCTCGCCGACGGCACCTTCGTGGAGGTGATGCCGGTCTTCGAGGTGCTGCGCCGCAGGCTCCAGGATGAGTACACGCCGGAGAAGGCCTCCGCCATCTGCGGCGTGCACCCGGATGTCATCCGCATGCTGGCCCGGAAGGCTGCCCCCAGGCGCACCCTCATCGGTATGGGGATGAACCTCTGCAAGTACTACCACGGCGACCTCATCCAGCGCTCCATGATCCTCCTGCTGGCGCTGACCGGCAACTGGGGGAGGGCTGGCAGCGGCATCTTTAGCTGGTCGGCGGGCTCCTTCGAAGGTCCGGGCATCTTCGGATCCAAGCAGCGCCCCGGGCCGGAGGAGACGGCCCGCGTCCTGAAGGAGCGCGACCAGATGGCCGAGCTCCTGAAGGTGGACGACCCCACCATTACCGAAGAGATGGCCGCCATCGAGGGAATGTGCCAGGCCATCCGTCAGGGCCTGGGCAACATCATCGCCCCTGCCTTCTTCTGGTACGACCACTGCGGCTATCGTGAGAACTGGAACCGGCGGGAGTGGAGCGACCCCAGCATGAAGCGCCCCTTCGACGAGTACATGGAGGAGGCGCGGAGCAAGGGCTGGTGGCACGGAGCGGACCGGCCCGGCCCAGATATTCCGCCCCGCGTCCTCTTCGAGGTCGGTGGCAACTTCCTCCGACGCCAGCGCGGTGGCCAGAACATGCTCCTCAAGCACCTCTGGCCCAAGCTCAAGATGATCGTGAGCGTGGACTGGCGGATGAGCACGACCGGCCTTCACTCCGATTACGTCCTGCCCGCCGCCCAGCATTACGAGAAGCTCACCTTCGGCATCCCCAATCCGTCCAGCATGCAGCTTACGCTCTCGGATGAGGCCGCCCCGCCCGCGGGCGAGAGCAAGTCGGAGTGGGAGATATTCCGCCTGCTCGCCAGGAAGATTGAAGAGCGGGCCAAGGAGCGAGGGGTCGTCGAATATACGGACTCCGTGGGCAGGGTCCGCAGTCTGGACAACCTCTACTACCGCATGTCCCTGGGGATCGAGGACCTGAACGACTTGGTGGGGGAGTGGATCGACGACACGGTAGCGGCTGGCTGTCTCGAAGAGGGCACCACGCTTGAGACCCTCAAGGAGAAGGGGTTTGCTCCGTTCAGCAAGTTGGGGAAGAGCGTCTTCACCCTCACCCAGGCCTCCGACATCAAGCCGGGGGAGCCCTTCGTCGCCATGCGCTGGCATGTCGAGGACAAGCTGCCCTATCCCACGCTCACCCGCCGCGCCCAGTTCTACCTCGACCACGACTGGTTCCTGGAGGCAGGGGAGGAGCTCCCCGTCCACAAAGACAACCCCATGATGGGCGGCGACTACCCGTTCGTCCTCACCTCCGGCCACAACCGCTGGAGCATCCACTCCATGAACATGACCAACAAGATGATGCTGAATACCCACCGCGGGCGTCCCTTCATGTTCATGAACAGCGAGGATGCGAAGGACCGGGGCATCGAGAACGAAGAGGAGGTGCGCCTCTTCAACGACATGGGCGAGATCTTTGTGCCCGTGAAGATCTCCCCGGCGGTGCAGCCGGGGCAGGTGATCATCTACAACGGCTTCGAGCCGTACATGTTCCGGACCTGGAAGAGCCCGGCCGACGTGGAGCCGGGGATGGTCAAGTGGCTGCATCTGGCGGGCGGTTACGGCCACTTCCGCTACTGGCCTATCCAGTGGCAGCCAGTCCCCATCGACCGGGCCATCCGGGTGGACGTAGCTAAGCTCGACGGCGCGAAGGGAGGCGGCGAAGCATAGCCCGGCGGGTGCGGGGGAAGCGATTCAGGCGATTCGTTGGCCACGAAGCGGGTAGCGATCATCGAGGGGGATGACGCGGCCCCCGAGGCGGTGCGCCCCACCGTGGACCTGCTCAGGTCGATGGGCCTGGACCTGGAGCTGACGCGGGTGCCCACGGGGGTGGAGGCGCAGGAGCGCCTCGGCAGCGGCTTCCCCGAGGAGAGCCGGCGCACCGTGGACGCCTCGGATGCGGTGCTGTTTGGAGCCACCAGCGGCGCCAGCGCGGGGGCTCTATTCTATCTGCGCTGGGGGAAGCGAACCTTCGCCAACGTGCGACCGGTCCGCTGGTCACCGGGCTTCGCCAGCCCCCTGGCCCGTCCCGAGGGCATCGACATGGCCATCGTCCGCGAGAATCTCGAGGACCTGTACATGGGCCTGGAGGGCGACCTGGGGGACCTGGCCCCCCTGAACCTGGTGGCGCCCTTGCTCCGCCGTCCCCTGGCCGAGCTGGGCCCGGGCCGCTTCGCCATCAAGGTCATCACCGAGGAGGGCACTGCGCGCGTGGCCCGCTTCGCCTGCGAGCTGGCCCTGGCCCGGCAGCGGCGCGGCCGCCCCGGCAAGGTGACCTGCGGCACCAAGCACAACATGCTCTTTCGCAGCGATGGGCTGTTTCGCCAGGTCGTCACCGATGTGGTTGGAGGCTACCCGTCGCTTCAGTTCGAGTCGTTCATCGTGGACGACCTGGCGCGGCGGCTGGTCGCCGACCCCCAGTCCTTCGACGTGGTGGTCCTGCCCAATCTCTACGGCGACATCCTCTCCGATGAGACCGCAGGCCTGGTGGGAGGGCTGGGTCTGGCGCCCAGCGGCTGCTACGGGGAAGGGTTCGCCTACTTCGAGTCAGTGCATGGCTCGGCGCCGGACATCGCCGGGAAGCACATCATCAATCCCACCGCTACCATCCTCTCGGCGGCCATGATGCTGGAGTACCTCGGCTTCGACGGGGAGGGAGCGCGCCTGGAGGCGGCGGTGCGGCGCGTCTATGAGGCCGGCGCGCCCCTCACGCCCGACCAGGGAGGTCGGGCCACCAGCGAGGAGTTCTGCGAGGCCGTTCGGGCCAGCATGCAGGCGGAGGCCGGGGGCTGAGACCGAGTGGAAGCCGACTTATACTCGGTCAATTGGCCTCGAGATTGCGTCTGCCCGCTCCTGGGAGCCCCATAGCACGCCCAGTGACCCACTATGGGGCCGGGTGAACGTCGGGTAGCGCAAACACTTGGCCCGCGAACTAGTTGACAGCCCCCCCCGGAGTGGTATAGGTCACGCGTACGCAACCCCGTCTTTCCCCGCCTCAGTCAGGTCCGCGTAGGCGACAAGTCTCAGGAGGCAGGTGCTATGAAGCGAGCTGCCGCTGTTTTGCTTCTCCTAGCTGGCTTTCTCGCCCCCAGCATCTTGTTCACGGGGTCCAGCGTGCAAGCGCAGCCGCCTGCGGGCGATAGTCGTAGACAAGGGCAAGGCCGGGCCGCTGGCATTGAAGCTGTACGATGCCATTACTGGCATCCAGTATGGGGAGAAGCCTGACAAGTTCGGCTGGATCTACAAGATCAAATAGCTTCCCCGGCAGCGGTCAGCGGGAACGCAGCGTATTTGACACTGCGCTCGGCCGGTAATATATATTCCACAGGACAACCTCTTCTGAGCAAGATAACAACAGAACGTACAAAGGAGCTTCCAATGATCAAATCGAGACTGTGTGACCTGATCGGGATCAAGTATCCGATCATCCAGGCGGGGATGGGACCCTTCAGCAACAACAACCTGGGAGTTGCTGCAGCCAACGCCGGCGTCCTGGGACTGCTTTCCACCAGCGGCATCGCTGACAGGGACAGCCAGCCCTGGGTTTACAAAGCCTGGGTAAGCACTGCCGGTGCAGACTACGACGACGACATGCCCACCGTCTTGGAGAAGGCGCTGAAACGGACCTACAACCTGGTCAAGGATAAGGGCGGCGTTTTCGGCATCAACGTCATGGTCTCCACGGAAATGCTCAAAGCCGCGCACGCAATAATCGACACGGCCATAAGGGTGCGCGAGGAGAACCCGGAGATCAAGAACCACTTCAAGGTGATCTTCACGTCAGCCGGCGACCCCCTGGGCTGGGATGAGAAGATCAAGAGAGCAGGGTTCACCTGGATGCACGTTGTCCCGTCGGTCAAGGCAGCTCTGCGCTGCAAGAAGGCGGGTGTAGACGTTATCGTAGCCTCCGGCCATGAAGGAGGTTTCCACACTGCCTGGGAGCCGGTCCACTCCATGATCCTGCTTCCGGCCGTGGTGGAAACGGTGTCCGACGAGAAGACCCTGGTTTGCGGCGCTGGCGGCTTCGCCGACGGCAAGACCCTCGCGGCTGCGCTGGTGATGGGCGCAGACGGCGCGCAGATGGGCACGCGCTTCCTGGCTACGCAGGAGAGCGACTTCCACCAGATCTGGAAGGAAGGAGTTGTGGAGGCGGGCGACAGGGGAACACTGGTCGCGCGCGGCTTTGTCGGCCCTGCCCGCTGGCTGAAGACGCCCCGCAGCATTGAACATGCCGCCAACACCCTCAAGAAAGCGCCGGGCGTCTTCCTCGGCACCCCTGACGACTACACGACCATAGACATGTCCCTGATTCAATACGAGATTGAATCGATCAAAGCTACCTTCGAAGGCGACAGGGAAAAGGCGATGATGGCCGCCGGCGAAGTGGCCCAGCGCATCAAGGACATGCCTAAAGTCAACGATCTGGTGCAGGAGATCGTCAAGGAGGCCGAGACCATCCTGAGAAACGTTCCCAAGCTGCTGGCCTAGCCTGTCAGGCCAGGTTGTCCTGATAGAAAAGAGCCGGCGGCCTGTGCCGCCGGCTTTTGTTGAAAGACAAGATCGCCATCGTGGCCGGGGGTAGGCAGGGCATTGCTGTTGCCACGGCTGGCTGGTACGCCAGGAGGCGGTGGCTCCGTCACAGGGCTTGATGCCTGCGCGGCAATCAACGTACAATCCCCTCGTCAGCCAGTTGGGCAAGGCGACCAGGGGATTCGTTCAAAGACCAGGGTCGTTGGGTTGCCTGAGCAGAATCGGGCAGACAAGTTCGCACCCGTTATCGAAGCACGGGACTCATAATCCCTCTCTCGCCTTCCCCAGGGACTGGCGGAGGACCTTCATGAGCCCCCCTGCCTTGATGATGGTCAGCATCTCATCCGTGTAGCGCTGGCCCTGAAGCTCTGTCCCCAGGGTCAGGTTACGTACCCGGGCGCTCTCTAGTTCCAGTTCCAGCTCGTCGCCGTCGTTGAAGGCGTCCCAGACGCCGGGGCAGACCACGTTGGGGAAGGCGATGGCGATGCTGTTGCGAAAGTAGATCCGGCCGAAGGACTCGGCCACCACGGCGGCTATGCCCAGCCGCTTGAGGTTGTCGGGCGCCTGCTCGCGACTGGAGCCGCAGCCCCAGTTGCGCCCGGCCACGATCGCGTCGCCTGGCTGGACCTCCCGGACGAAGCGCGGGTTGATGTGGAGCACCATACTCTTGCGCTCCTCCCAGGGGAGGCTGAAGGAGCCCCAGGGGGCCATCACGTCGGTGTCCACGTTGTGGTCGAACTTCCAGACGCGGCCTCGAATGGTGGTCATGTCTCCTCCTCCAGGGCGCGGCCGCGCCAGAACTCCCGCGGGTCCGCGATCGCTCCCGCCACCGCCGATGCCGCCACCGTCGCCGGCGAGGCCAGATAGACCTCGGCCTCCGGGCTGCCCATGCGCCCCTGGAAGTTGCGGTTGGTGGAGGAGACGCAGCGCTCGCCGGGAGCCAGCACCCCCATGTGTCCGCCCGGGCAGGCCCCACAGCCCGACGCGGTGATAGCCGCACCGGCCTCCGCTAGGGTCTGCAGGTAGCTGGCGGCGAGGGCATCCCGGTACACCTGGGCGGAGGCGGGTGTCACCAGCAACCGGGTCCTGGGATGCACCCGGCGGCCCCGAAGGACGGCCGCGGCCACCGCCAGGTCCTCCAGGCGGGCGTTGGTACAGGAGCCCAGGAAGGCCTGGTCCACGGTGGTCCCCGCCGCCTGGGAGACGGGCTGCACGTTCCCCGGGTTGTGGGGCAGGGCCACCTGCGGCTCCAGGCCGCTCACGTCCACGCGGTGAGACTCGCGGTAGGTGGCGTCGGCGTCGGGCTCGAAGCGGCGAGCCTCGCCGCGGGCCCTACCCTCCAGGTAGCGAAGGGTGACCTCGTCGGCGGGGAAGAGGGCGAACTTGGCCCCCAGCTCCACGCCCATGTTGCTCACGGTCATCCGTGCGGCCACCCCCATGCGCGCCGCGACCGGCCCGGCGAACTCGATAGAGGCGTACTGGGCCACCTCGGTGCCCCAGCGACCGGCGATGTGCAGGATGACGTCCTTTGACATAACGCCCTCGGGCGCCTGCCCCTCTAGGACGAAGCGCAGCGTGGGCGGCACCTGCATCCACAATGTGCCGGTGGCCATGACGTAGGCCATCTCGGTCATGCCGATGCCTGCGCCGGCCGCCCCCAGGGCCCCGTAGGTGGTGGTGTGGGAGTCGGTGCCCAGGACCAGCTCGCCGGGCAGGATGAAGCCCTGCTCCGAGAGCACCTGGTGGCAGATGCCGGCGTGTCCCAGGAAGTGCCTGATGCCGAACCGCTCCACGAAGTCGCGGGCCGCCCGGTGGATGCGGGCCGAGTCAGGCGTGGGAGCGGGGAAGTAGTGGTCCAGCACCACGATGAGCCGGTCTGCATCCCACAGGCGCTCTACCCCTTCCCGCGCCAGCAGGGCGGCGCAGGCCACGAAGGCCTCGTGGGCCATGAGCCGGTCGGGTCGGGCAGTCACGAACTCGCCGGCGTGGACCTCCGGGTGATCCGACACCCGGGCCAGCACCTTCTCGGCCATGGTCATCCCCATGCGAGCCCTCCTGGCTAGTGGGTCTTAGGGGCGGGAGTTCCACCGGCGTGTAGAATAGCACAGGCAGGCTGGGTTCGACACGAGGAGGCCTTAGGCCGGGCCTGAGCCTCCAGGTCTGCGTGGAGGTATCGCCTGAGGCCCTCAGGGGTTGTCGCCCCGGCCGTAGTCCCAAGAGATGACCTTTTCGGGCTTGACGAGAGCGATGACCATGCGGCTGCCGCGGATGGCGTCCGCGTAGCGGGTCCCCACCTCTTTGCCGAGGTAGGCGAGCGCCATGCGGCGCGAACAGTCGTCGTCCGTCCCCACCTCGGTGACGGCGCGCCCCTGGATCACCACCGCCTTGTATGGCGGCGTCCTGGTGTCCATGCACAGCGTCACCCGGTCGTTGCGCCTGAGGTTTCGATACCTGCGGGAGCGGAGTCCCATGTGGAGGACGATTTCACCGTTCTGATAGTCGTACCAGGTAGGGACCGCGTGGGGCTGGCCATCGGGCCTCACCGTCGCCATGATGGCGATGTTAGGGCTTCGAAGGAACTGATCGATCTCTTGTTGGGTGAGCGGCATCAGCCTTACCTCCTGTCGGATATGTGCATCCCGATGATGACTGATTGTATCAGAGGCTCGCCTGCCTCTGAGCCGGGCTTTGCATCTGCCCTCCGCATCGGTATTCTATTTGATAGGGATGCCGAAGCCCAGCCCGGTTGGGGTGGCGAGAGGGAACGCAGACTTGACTCGTGAGTGCGGACGTGCCGAGGCTGTGGGGCTGACCGAGCTGTTTCACATGGGAATAGCAGTCCGCGATGGGGCCGTGAAGGCCGTTCGCCCGTGAGGAATGGAGATGAATACCCTCTTCCGTATTGTCAGGGACCTGATGCACCTGCACATCGGTCAGCGTGGCCGCCACACCTGGCAGAAGTGGCGCGACAGGACCTGGTGCAGCTATTGCGGAAAGGAGATTCGCTGACCTGAGGCAGTCTTGACAGTCGGTGGAGAGGGCGCTATAGTCGCCTGCATACAGGGTAGTCACTCTGAGATCTATCCAGAAGGAGGGTGGAGTGGCAGCAAGAAAAGCAGCAAGGAAAGCAGCAAGGAAACCAGCAAGGAAACCAGTAAGGAAACCAGTAAGGGGCGCCAAAAGGGGTACGCGCGGCCCGGACGAGTGGCGGTATCTCTACGAGACCTACGTCGGCATGACCAAGCTGGCCGAGCGAGCCTTGGTTCCGACCGGGGTGACCTTCCCCCAGATGGGGCTGCTCGAGGCCATCTCGGTGGCGGGAAAGCCCCAGCGGGTGAGCGATCTGGCCGGTGCGTTGCTCTTGGAGACCCAGTCCGCAGTGGGCCTCATAGACCGCCTAGAGGCTCGCCGCCTGGTCCGGCGCTTCTCGAACCCGGAAGACCGGCGGAGCGTGCTGGTGGACATGACAGCGGAAGGGCGGCGCGCATTCAACTCGCTGGCGCCGGTCAGGCAGCGCCTGACCGGCGAGTTCTTCGGCTCGCTCACGCCGGAGGAAAGGAAGTGGTACCGTACCGTCATGAGGAAACTGCGCCAGCAGACCCTCGAACGCCTGACGGCGAAGAAGTAACGAGGGTCTCGCCGCTTCCTGCCCCCAAGGGGAGCCATAGGGAAGATAGCCGAGCTTCGCAAGGAGATAGCGGGGCCCGGATGGACGGTGGCCGCGTTTGTGTTTGACGCGCTCCATCAGCGTCCGAAAGAGGCCCGTGCCTGGTTCGGCCGGATCGCACGCCGCCTCCGGCGGCGGGAGGTTTTCAGCACGCTGCCAGGGCTTTAGAGCTCGCTGAAGGGCACCAGCCGCTCGAAGTCTATGGTGCCGCTGTTGGAGATATTGTCGCCCTCGATCCCCATCTCCTCGGCCACGGCGATGGGGTTCATGCCTCCCAGCAGGATCATACCCACCTTGTTCGGCCCCACAGGGATCTGGCAGAGGGCCTCGCTGGGGTTGCCCATCACGGCGATGCCGCTGATGCCAGCGTCCCGGAGCTTGGCGGCGACCTCCTCCACCATGGGCTTGGAGGGCGCCGGAACCTCCCGGAAGTTGGCCAGGATTCTCCCCGATCCGGTGCTGGCCGCCTCACGTACCCGAGTCATCCGGGCCCTGATGTACGCCTCCGAGGGGTCCAGGGAGGAGCCCGCGTAGTCGATGATGGCGGTAAAGCGGCGGGGACGATAGTTGCGCATCTCCAGGATGCCCCCGAAGCGGGAATCCATGGGGATGCCCGCCTTCAGCAGGACGCCGTTGATGGTCGCGCTGCACACCGTGGCGAAGCCCACATAGCCTTCCGGGATCACCACATCGCCCAGCTTGTCCCCTTCGGAGGCTACCGCCACCAGGTGACTCACGCAGATGTCAGCCTCGAACGCCTCCTTCATGGCCGATAGGGCGCCCCGGAATCTGTCCTTGGGGAAAAGGGTGGTGTTGATGATCACCTGGCCCTTGCGCTGCTGGGGGTCGAAGGTGGTGAGGTAGGCCAGCAGCACGATGCGCTCGATGACGACGCCCACCTGATCGGGAGCCAGGGCCAGGTGCAACTCCTCCAGCCCGGCGGGTGTCAGGGTGCGGCCGTCGCGGCCGAGGGGACGGGTAAAGCCCCGCTCATCGGTGATCTTGAGGTGATAGCGCACCGCCCGCTCGCTCAGGTGGATGCCGTGCTTTTCGAGCTCGCGGGCGATAGTGATGGAGCCCAGGGGCTCGGAGGACTCGCTTAGCACTTTGAGGATGCCGATGACCTTGCGCTCGGTCTCCCGGGCATCGCTCTCCAGCATGATGTCCCCTTTACCGAATATCGATATGTACTATACCGCAACGCGGCCAAGAGGCAAGGGCAGAAGGTCCCTGGCCCCGAGCGAGTAGGAGGCCAGCGGCCACCGGCAACCGCCCTCTAGACAACCATGTACGGGTATGCTATGGTGCCTCCAGCTTTCCCTAATTGTACTCCGCGTCACAAGAGACGAAAGGAGCGCTATGTCCATGACCCAGAGTTCACGCACTGCTGACAAAGCCGCTCCTCAGGTAGCCCTGGCGGAGAATGTCTTTGAAATGGCCGTGGCTCAGTTCGAAGCCGCTGCCGAGCACATGAGCCTGGACGAAGAGACGCGGCAGACTCTCCGGCGCTGCCGCCGGGAGTTCACCGTCAACTTCCCAGTGGAGATGGACGATGGCCGCCACCAGAGCTTCACCGGCTACCGCGTCCATCACAACGCGATCCTGGGCCCCACCAAGGGAGGCATCCGCTATCACCAGGACGTCACCCTGGACGAGGTGAGGGCCCTGGCTATGTGGATGACCTGGAAGTGCGCGGTGACTGGACTCCCCTTCGGTGGTGCCAAGGGTGGCGTCACCGTGAACCCCAAGCTCCTCTCCCGGTCCGAGCTCGAGAACCTGACCCGGCGCTATGCCACTGAGATCAGCTACATCATCGGCCCCCACAGGGACATCGCCGCCCCCGACGTGAACACCGATCCCCAGGTCATGGCCTGGATCATGGACACCATCAGCATGCATGAGGGGCACCTGGTTCCCGCCGTCGTTACCGGCAAGCCCATCATCCTCGGCGGGAGCGAGGGCCGCTTCGAGGCGACAGGGAGAGGCGTCCTCTACTGCGCCCAGGAGGCCGGTCGGCGCGGGAACATCCCACTGGAGGGAGCGACGGTAGCGGTGCAGGGTTTCGGCAACGCGGGCCACGTCTCGGCGTACCTGCTGGAGGAGGTGGGGGCCCGGGTGGTGGCTGCCAGCGACACCTCCGGCGCCATCTACAACGAGAAAGGATTCGACGCCCAGGCCCTTACGCGCTACAAGCAGCAGGGCGGCCGCCTGGCCGAAAGCCCTGCCGGCGACCTCATCGCCCCCGAGGAGCTGCTGGAGCTGCCGGTAGACATCCTCATCCCCGCCGCCCTCGAGGGACAGATCACCGGAAGAAACGCCTCCCGGATCAAGGCGAAGCTGATTCTAGAAGCCGCCAACGGCCCCACCACTCCCGCCGCCGACGCCATCCTCGCGGACGCCGGAATCATGGTGGTGCCGGATATCGTCGCCAACGCCGGTGGGGTCATCGTCTCCTACTTCGAGTGGGTGCAGAACAACCAGTGCGCTCACTGGGATGAGGATGAGGTCAACGCGCGCCTTCACAAGATTATCACCAAGGCGTTCAACGATACCGTGAAGGTTGCCGAGGCCGAGAAGGTGACGCTCAGGATGGCGGCCTACCTGGTGGCTATTAGCCGGGTGGTGGAGGCCACCAAGCTGCGCGGCATCTACCCCTAGGGCCGGCGGATCAAGGACCCTTCTGGAGAACTCCAGTAGCCTCCTGCTGCAGTCATGGCGGAGCTCGAGGACAGCAGGGCCCTCCTCTCGGGAGGGCCCTGTAACGCTGCCAGTGCCGTGACTAGGGGAAGACAGCCTTCTCCGCCTGCCGCAGACGGGCGCTCAGGACGGGCAGCATGGACACGGCCATCTGAGGGTTCTGCCGCAACTCGGCCAGGAAGTCCGACCGCGACAGGACAAGGCACTCCGTGTCCTCCAGGGCCCGTATGCTGGCCGAGCAGGGGTGGCCGTCGAGAAGGCCCATCTCGCCGAAGAAGTCGCCCACGCCGAGGGTCGCCAACTGGCGTTCGCTCTCACTGCCGAGGCCGTGCACCACCTCCACACGCCCCTTGCTGATGACGAAGAAGCCCGCTGGGCGGTCACCCTCCTTCAGCACTACCCCGGCCCTTGGGAACTGACGGGGCGCCATCACCGTGCCTAGGCGCTTCAGGTCCTCCCGGCGCAACTGGGAGAAGAGAGAAATCCGAGCCAGGGCGTCCTCATCGAGCATGTGAGCACCTCCTATCTCTCGTTGCGGCAGAAGCCGGTGCGTATTCTCGCCTGCACAAGCTTTGTTTCATAGCTTTGCCGGCGATTTGGCGGTAACCGGTGGCCGTCCACCGTATCCTGGCTTCTTGCCTCTCTCCTGTCAAGAGGCTGCTGCCACAGAGATGGAGAGGTCGAATAGGATGTGGCCGAGGGCGCAGCCAGCGGGCGGACCGTCAGCGCCGGGAGTTGAGATGCGAGGGAGTGTTACGGGGTGCCCTGGCTGCGGGCGGCGGCCAGGGCGCTGAGGGCTTCCAGTACCACCCGCTGGGCGACCTCGGCGGTGATGCCCGCGGGGTCGTAGGGCGGCGATACCTCCACCACGTCCAGGCCCGCCAGGCGCACCTCCCCGACGATCCGCCGCACCGCTCGCAGCAGCTCTCGGGCGCTGAGGCCGCCGGGCTCGGGCGTGCCCGTGCCGGGCGCGAAGGCAGGGTCTAGGACGTCGACGTCCACGGAGAGGTAGAGGGCCTCCGGACCGTCCAGAGCCTCGGCCAGCGCATGCTCCAGCACGGCGTCGAAGCCCCGCCGCTCGATCTCGTCCATGAGGTGCCAGTGCATGCCCTGCTCGCGCATCCACTCCATGACGCTGGGGGGAGGCCAGTAGCCTCGCAGGCCCACCTGGACGAATGCCGACCCCTGCACGGCGCCGCTCTCGATGAGGCGGCGCATGGGGGTGCCGTGGCTGAGGAGCACCCCCCAGCTATCGGGGGCGGTGTCGGCGTGCGCGTCGAAGTGGACCATGCCCAGCCGCCCCCGGCCCACAGCGTCCGCCACGGCCGAGGCGCTGGGATACGTCACCGAGTGATCGCCGCCCAGCACCATGGGGATGGCGCCAACCGCCGCAACCTCGGCCACCTTGGCCCGGATGGCGGCGTGGCTGCGTTCGATGTCCCCGGGAATGACGGACGCGTCACCGTAGTCGAACACCTTCAGAACCTTCAGGGGCTGGACGGCCAGGCTCAGGTGATAGATGCCGCGCCGGAGGTAGGAGGCGGCGCGGATGGCCCCGGGCCCGAACCGCGCCCCCGGCCGGTAGGTCACCGCGCTGTCGAAAGGCGCGCCCACGATGACCGCATCCGGGCGCTCCCTCGCCAACTCCTCGGGGCTGCTCAGGGAGGGTAGCCTGAGGAAGGTGGGGATGCCCACGAAGGCGGGCTCGTCGTTCATGCGCTCATAGACCATAGTGCGATTCTAACACCTCGGCGAGGCCGGGTCAGGCTGCTCCTAGCGCCGGTAGTAGTCGATCCGCCGTCGCCCCAGTAGGCCAGAGATCTGCGTGCTGTCGATCCCATATCGGTGAAGGGTGCGTCGTACGAACTCCAGGCCCGCCTCGAAGTCCGGGTGCACCACCGCTGTCGCTCCTGCTTCCCGCAGGATGGCGTGACTCTCCGGCCCCGTTCCACGAGCGACGATGTCCAGATCAGGGTTGATCTTCCTGGCGTTGGCCACGGCGAGCCGGGCGGTCACGAGCTGCGGAATCGTAACCGCCAGCACCTGGGCGCTTTCGAGGTGACACTGCTCCAGGACCTCAGGCTGAGAGGCGTCGCCGTAGATGCAGGGCGTCCCATCACGCCTCAGCTCCCTGATGATGAAGGGATTGGTCTCCACCACCAGATACTTGAACCCTCTGCGCCCGACAGCCTCAGAAAGTTCCCGACCAGAAGCGCCGTAGCCGCAGATCACGACATGTCGGCGCAGGCTCTCCGGCTCTTCCCCGTGGTAGGCCCGCACGGGCACCGTCAGAAAGGCATCTCCTCCGGGAAGGTGGCGCAGCGCCAGCACTATTGCTGGAGCCAGCCGGAGCAGCAAGGCGTTGACCACAATGCTCACCAGTGCCGCCGCCAGGAACGTCGAATTGAGATCGGAGTCGATTACCCCTTTGTCGACGCCGGCCTTGGCCAATACAAAGGAGAACTCCCCTGCCTGTGCCAGCACCAGCGCCGTCATGAGGGGCGTTTGCCCCCGCAGGCCCGCTGCCCTGACCACCACCAGCACGATCAGAAACTTGCCAACGATCAGGCAGGTCGCCACGAGCGCCACCGTGTCGGCATTCTCCGCGATAAAGGCAGGGTCAATGAGCATGCCCATGGCCACGAAGAAGATCGTTGCAAAGATCTCTCTGAGTGGGAGAATCTCCCCCAGGGTGCGGTAGCTGAATTCCGATTCCGAGACAATGAGCCCGGCGAGGAACGCCCCGATGGCCGGCGATAACCCCACAAAGAAGCTGGCAGCGGCCAGGCCGGCCGCCAGCGAGATGACTGCGAGCACGAAGAGTTCCCGAGAGTTCGTCGCCGCTACCCGGAAGAGAAGCCAGGGCACCAAGCGAGTCCCCAGGACGTAGATGGCGACCAGAAGCAACGCCGCCTTGCCCAGCGCGACGCCCAGCGACGCCAGGCTGCCGTCGTCTGCCCCGCTCGCAACAGGCAGGGCGATCATCAGCGGGACCACCGCCAGGTCCTGGATGATAAGAATTCCCACCGCTGCCCGGCCGTGAAGGACGCGGAGCTCGCCCCGTGAGTCCAGGATTTTCAGGGCCACCATCGTGCTGCTGAGAGCCATCAGGGCTCCGAGGTAGAGGGCCGCCCGGTGGTCCAGACCCAACGCCGGTCCAATGGCCAAGCCCAGCGCCATGGTAAGAAGGATCTGGGCGCCCCCGCCGACAACGAAGAGCTTGCCCATCCCCGCCAGCTCGCGGAATGAGAACTGCACCCCCAGGGCGAACATGAGAGCAGCGACGCCCACGTCGGCAGTGATCTCCAAACGGTCGGGGTCACCTACCAGGCCGGGGGTATAGGGGCCGATGAGCAGGCCGGCGGCGAGGTAGCCGACGATGACCGGCAGCCGCAGGTAGTGAGCAAGCGCGCCACCGGCAAGCGCCACCGCCACCACCAAGAAGATCTCGCGGAAAAGTTCGCCCTCTTCCATGTTGTGCTCATTGTGACGCCGCTGCCGCGGGCCCACAAGGGGTACACACCGAACACGGCCCGGGACAGATCCAGATACCCTGTCGTCTGCGCCTGCACGTCGTTAGCGACTTCGGGAACTTTTCGCCCCTTTTCTAACGGATACGTGCATCAGCTCCCCGAAGGCCGGCGCTCTTGGTGCTGCTCAGGGTGTCTCTATACAAGGCCTCGTCTCTTCAATCTGGCGCCACCATCTTCCAGAGGAGGTATCGGTCCCGCGGGGTGCCGCCTCGATAGGTCGAGGCGTCGGCCTTCGTCCCTAGCGGATGAGCCAGGCCGCCAGCCAGCCAATGCCGAAGCAGACGGGAAAGGTGAGGATCCAGGCCATCACGATGTTGTAGGCGATGCCCCAGCGGACCGCCGAGAGCCGCCTGGTAGCTCCAACACCCATGATGGCCGAGCCGATGGTGTGGGTCGTGCTCAGGGGGATGCCGAAGTGGGCGGTCGCAGTAATGGTCACAGCAGCGGCCGTCTCTGCCGCAAACCCGTGCACCGGTTGCAGCGAGGTGAGGCGCATACCCAGGGTCCGGATGATGCGCCAGCCCCCAAAAGCGGTGCTGATGCCCATGGTTAGGGCGCAAAGGAGGATGATCCACAGCTCCACGTCGAAATCCCTGTCATAGTGAATGGCCATGGCCATCGCCATGACTCCCATGGCCTTCTGGCCGTCGGCCAGGCCGTGGCTATAGGCCATAAACGCGGCCGAGACCGTCTGAGCCGGGCCGAAGAGCTGCCGGGCGAGCCGGGGGCTGGCCCCTCGCAGTGCCCTCAGAAGGACCATCATAAGGAGGAAGCCTCCGGTGATGCCGCCCACCACGGCCAGCCCCACCCCTGTGAATACCTTCTGCCAGCCCTCCCACAGCAGCACGTCCGGGCCCGCCACGGCCACGCCCGCGCCGGCGATGGCAGCAACGATGCCGTGGCTCTCGCTGGTGGGCAGGCCGAAGTACCAGGCGAAGGTGCTCCAGAGGATGACGGCGATGGCGGCGGCGGCGATCGTCTCCAGGGTGACGATCTCTATATCCACGATGCCCTCGCCGATGGTCCTGGCGACGGCCGTCCCCGAGAGGGCGCCCAGGACGTTGAAGACCGCGGCCATGCCTACGGCGGTCATCGGGCGGAGGACACGTGTGGAGACGACCGTAGCGATGGCGTTGGGCGCGTCCGTCCAGCCGTTGACGGCCTCGAAGCCCAGGATGAGGATCATGGTGAAAACGAAGAAGGCGAAGGAATCGGTCATGTCATGTTTGAGGCGCGACGACCGGGCGGGCCCGGACCGCCGACGCAAAGAGGGCTCCCGAAAGGAGCCCCTGCGGCTGGCATCGGGGGAAGGTGCGGAATGGAGCTAGGCATGCCGGAGGACGATGCCCTCCAGGACGTTGGCCACGTCCTCGCAGCGGTCCGTGGCTTCCTCCAGGTGGTCGTAGATCTCCCGCCACTTGATGATCTCGGCGGCGCTCACCGTGTTCTCAAAGAGTTCGGCCATGGCACTGCGGAAGAGGTCGTCGGCCACGTTCTCCAGGCGGTTGATCTCCACGCAGTGGGGAAGGATCTCCCGGAGGTTGCGGTGGCCGCGGAGAAGGCTGATGGCCTGCTCTACCTTCACCGTCATCAGCCGCACCACGTCGGCGAGGTCGCGGCTCTTGGCGGTCGGCCCGGCGACGCCGTAGAGGCGCATGGCGGTGGTGGCCTCCTCGATGAAGTCCATAACATCGTCCATGCGCTGCGCCAGGAGGGCGATGTCCTCCCGCTCGATGGGGGTAACGAAGGTCTTGTGGAGGAGGGCCATGATCTCGTGGGTGATGGCATCACCCTTGTGCTCCAGCTCCCTCAGACGGTCGGTCTTCATCTCCACGTTCTGGTAGTGCTCCATGAGGTCTAGGAGAACCTCCCCGGCGTCCACGAGGTTCTGGGCGCTCTGATGGAGCAGGTTGTAGAAGCGGTCGTCTCTGAGAAGGAAGGGGAACCTAGGCATTTCTATCCACCGAAGGAGCTAGCTGCCCGAAGAGAAAAATAGCCCGCTCCGGGCTTTCATGGGTACCGTTGGGTGGGCGGGCCTTATGGCTCATGAGCTTCAAGGAGAAGGTAGCACGGCGGGTCGAAAAGCGTCAATGGGACGGGACCGGGGGGTTGTCGTTGACCCGCTGGGGGCCTCGTGCTAGACTGACGAGTGCCGACCGATAGGTCGTGAGGGCTCTGCTGTCCGTCCCGCCGGTCGGGGCGCCGATGAGCAGAGCATTTTTGCCCTCGCCCCGAGCGGCGAGTTCGTGGTGGGCGTAGCCGAGCGGTTAAGGCGCCAGGTTGTGGCCCTGGAGATCGAGGGTTCGAATCCCTCCGTCCACCCCACGGCGGAAGATCGCAAGCGGCTGCCGAGGTCCGGCAGCCGCTTTGGTACAGGGGTCAGCCGGTGAAGCTGGTTCGCCTCCTCATCTTCCTAACCCTGGCTGTCCTTCCCGTCGCCGCCGCCTGTGCGGATGGGGACGGAGACAAGGAGCGGGTGGCCGGCATCGTGAGCCGCATCCTGGCCCTGGGGCAGCCCGCCGGTGCCAGCGTGCAGCACTTCGCGGGCCGCCTGCCCGATGACATGCCGGTGGAGCTCCCCCCGTACCCCGGATCCGATCTGATGACCTCCCTGCGCCACGTGGTGAGCGACGATGTAGTCTACTTCATCGTCCTGGATACGGGCGACTCGCCGGACGAGGTGCTCCAGTACTATGAAGAGGTCTTCAGCGAGGACCCCTGGCAGGTGGAGGCTACCTCGTCTACCGAGGAGCTCACTGCCCTGCAGTTCAGCAAGGTCGATGACGCCAACATCTCCGGGGCGGTGGCCGTCAACCAGTCGCTGGAGGGGGACGGCCGGAGCAGCATCTTCATGTCTCTGGAGGTGATCTCAGGTGCGGGCGAGGAGGAGGAAGGGCCCTTTCAGCTCGGTGCCAGCCGGCCGCTGCCGCGCGACTTTCCCTCGGATATCCCTATCTATGAGGGGTCCACGGTCATCGCCACCGCCTACGTGACGTCGCCCGGCAACCAGGACTTCCTGATAACCTTCCTCAGCCGGGACTCCCAGGACGAGGTGATCGAGTATTACCGGGAGGAGTTCGAGGCCAGGGGCTGGAGCGTGACCGATGAGCCGGGCGAGGGCTTCGGCGTGTCTATCTCCTTCCAGGACAGCGCTAGTCCGGAGATCTCCGGGACCATCTTTGCGGATCTCTTCCCCGAGGAGAGGGATTACACTCAGGTGGACATGCAGCTTCGGGTGCGTCCCGGTCGCGACCAGTCCGAGTGACCCTCTCTACCCTGCCGCCCACCTCGTCCGGCCCTCCTAGGTGAGGCGCTCAATGAGGAGCGCCGCCAGCCCCAGGAAGAAGAAGAAGCCCAGGACATCGGTGAAGCCGGTGACGATGATGCCCGAAGCCAGCGCCGGGTCCAGGCGGGCCAGGCGCAGGGCCGTGGGCACCAGCACCCCCGCGGTAACCGCCGCACCCAGGCTCAGCAGGGTCGCCAGCCCCGCCACCACCCCCAGCCAGGCGTTGTCCTTCCACAGGAAGGCAGCCACGCCGATGATGAGGCCGAGGACGACCCCGTTGAGCGCGGCAATGATCAGCTCGCGACGCAGCACCCGCAGGGCCTGGCGCGGCTCCACCTGGCCAAGAGCCAGGGAGCGGACGATGAGGGTGATGGTCTGAACCCCCGCATTGCCGCCCAGGCCAACGATCATAGGCATAAACACGGCCAGGGCCACCACCTCGTGGATGGTGGATTCGAAGGCGTTCACGGTCAGGGCAGCGAAAAAGGCGATCACCAGGTAGAACAGAAGCCAGCTCAGCCGCGGCAGCAAGGACTGCCGCAGGGGCCGCAAAACCGACTCCTCCTCCGTCAGACCCACCATGCGGTACATGTCCTCGGTGGCCTCCTCCTGGGCCACATCCATGAGGTCGTCTACGCTGGCCACGCCCACCAGTCGGCTCTTCTCGTCCACCACGGGGAGGGCCACGAAGTTGTAACGCTGGAGGATACGCGCCGCCTCCTCCTGGTCCTCGTCCACGCGGATGCTGATGACCTCTGGGGTCATGATGTCGGCGATGCGCTCCTCGGGGGCGGCCACGACGAGGTGACGCAGGCTGACCACGCCCTCGAGGCGGTGGTCGGCGTCTATTACGTAGAGGTAGTAGGCATGCTCGGCGTCCGGATGGGTGCGTCTGAGGTAGGCCAGGGCCTGGTCTACCGTCCACTCCTTGTGCAGGGCCACGAAGTCGACGGTCATGCGGCCGCCGGCGCTCTCGTCCTCGTGCCGGAGGAGGCCGGTCACCTCGGGGGCCGTGCGCATGGCCAAGAGGACCTGTTCGGCCTGCTCCGGGGGCAGCATGTGGAGGACGTCCGCGGCCACGTCGGTGTCCACGCGGTCCAGGAGGGGGGCCAGGACGGCGGCCTCCAGCTCCATGACCACGTGGCGGCGGGGTTCCTCCTTCAGGTAGCCCAGGATCTCGGCCAGCGTCTCCTGGGGTAGCTGCGGCAGGAGGGGCAGGCGCAGCTCGGGGTCCAGGGCGGCGATGACCTCGGCCTGATCGGCGGGATGGAGTCTTTCGAGGTGCGAAAGGGCCCCTGAGACGTCGCCTGCCACCAGGAACTCGCGCACCTGCTCCATGGGCTGCTGCTTCTCTTCGCGCATGGCTTGCCTCCGCCAAGAGGGGTGTGCCGGGCTCGAAGGGCGCCCGGTTCAGGCTGCTGAGAGGGCACTCTAGTTCTGTTGAGGGCCGGAGGGGGCTATGCTAGACTGTCGAGGGCCGGAAAGGTGCCGCAAGGCCCGCGCCGATACTAGCGGGCGGCTCTTTCCGGGTCAACCGGCGCGCTCGTAGCTCAGCGGATAGAGCACCTGGCTTCGGACCAGGGGGTCGGGGGTTCGAATCCTCCCGGGCGCGCCAGCGCATGCTTGCCTCGTCTTCTCCTCGCACCAGCGCAAGCCCTGCCGAGACGCTCGCCGAACGGCTGATTGACTGACCGTGGCCCACCTTGGGTCCCCGCGTATAATAGAACCCGTGGACAGGCAAATCATGGAGTGGCTCTTCCCTCCACCCAGCAGCGCCCTCTCGGGCCGGGCCCTAGCATAGGACGCTCCGTGCTGGCGGCAGATCTCTCCCCGCGAGCCAAGGCCATCGTCCTGGCTGGCACCTTGCTGGGGCTGCTGGTGGCGGCCATCAGCCAGACGGTGGTGAGCACGGCGCTGCCGCGCATCATCGGCGAGCTGGGCGGCCTGAACCTGTTCAGCTGGGTGTTCACCGCCTCCATGCTCACCTCCACCACGGTGGTGCCGCTGGTGGGGAAACTCTCGGACCTGTACGGCCGCAAGCCTTTTTTCATCGGGGGCATCGTCATCTTCATGGTCACCTCTGCCCTGTCGGGGCTCTCCCAGAGCATGGTGCAGCTCATTGTGTTCCGGGGCTTCCAGGGTATAGGGGCGGGCATGATCATGGCCAACGCCTTCGCCATCGTCGGGGACCTCTTCCCTCCCTCCGAGCGGGGCAGGTACATGGGGCTGTTCTCGGCGGTGTTCGGGCTGGCCAGCATCATTGGTCCGCTCCTGGGGGGCTGGATCACCGACAACCTGAGCTGGCGCTGGGTGTTCTACGTCAACATCCCGGTGGGCATCGTGGCGCTCTCGGTGCTGATGGTGGGCTTTCCCTGGATCCGGCCGAGCGGGGCCCGGCCTCCCATCGACTACTGGGGTGTGTCCGCCCTGATCCTGGCGGTCGTACCGCTGCTGGTGGCGCTGGTGTGGGCGGGGGATCTCTATCCCTGGCTCTCGCCCCAGATCGTAGGCCTCCTAGCCATGTCCAGCGTGGGCATCGCCGCCTTCATCCTGGCGGAGCGAGCCGCCGCCGACCCTATCATGCCCCTGACCATGTTCGGGAGCAGGGTGTTCACTGTGGCTACTGCGGTTACGTTCCTGACGGGCATGGGGATGTTCGGGACTATCGCTTTCATGCCTATGTTCATTCAGGGGGTGCTGGGCTCCTCCGCCACGAACTCGGGCCTGGTCACCATGCCCATGATGTTGGGCCTAGTCGTGGCCAGCACCCTGGCGGGTCAACTCGTCACGCACTGGGGGCGCTATCGTGTCCTGGTCGTAGGAGGAGGCATCGTGCTGGCGGCGGGCATGTTCCTGATGTCCCGGATGGATCAGGGGACGGTCCACATGGTGGCGGTCCGCAACATGGTCATCGTGGGGGCGGGACTGGGTCTGAGCATGCCTATCCTCGGCCTGGTGGTACAGAATGCCCTGCCCTACCGGCTCCTGGGTGTAGCCACCTCGTCCACGCAGTTCTTCCGCCAGATCGGGGGGACGCTGGGCATCGCCCTCTTCGGGACGCTGGTGACGACGCACCTTCGACATAACCTCCGCGCGGAGCTGCCGGCGGATGTGCAGGGCATGCCCGATCCGCTGCTGGAGCGGCTGGAGGACCCCCAGGTGCTCCTGAGCCCGTCCGCCCTGGACCGCCTCCGCGAGGGGTTCGCGGCCCTGGGCGCGGAGGGGCCACGGCTGTTCAGCGAGACCATCGACTCTATGCAGGCGGTGCTCTCGGAGGCCCTTACGGGCGTCTTCTTCCTGGGCCTGCTGGTGTCCATCGCGGCCCTCGCCGTGAGCGTGTTCCTGCGCGAGATCCCGCTGCGCACCACGGTCACCGGCGAGGAGGGGGCGCGGCCAGCGCCGGCTCCGCCCGCAGGTGAGGCTGTCAACGGGCAGGTTCCTGGCATCCCTCTCGCCGACCCGCCCTCGGCGGGCCCGCCAGGGGATGAGCCAGAGTAGCCGCTCCGCTCGGTGGGCCGGGTGGTTGCGCCGAGGCCTACGGATCTGGTGCGCCCGGCCGATACATAAGATTGGGGAAGCAGCCAACCTGTCCCCATCAACCCAGCAGGGCCAGCGCCGACCCTCCCCGCCACCAGCTCGACGCTGGCCCTCACTATTCCAGCCCCTTCCTCCCCCTTGACCTCCCCCTTGACACAACCCGCAGAAGCCCTATCATGCGGGTCGCCCTCTGCGAGGCGAACGCCCGGTCTCTGGCAGGAAAGACCAGGGAGGTCTCCCATGTCCACAGGAACTCTGCGGTATACGCTGACCGACGCGGTGCTCCCCCGGGAGACCGTGGCTCGCCAGGCGCTTCTGATCGTCGGGGCGGTGGCGTTCCTGGCGCTGGCCGCGCAGGTGAGCTGGAACTATCCGTTCATTCAGACCAGGGCCGGCGGGCCCGTTCCGATAACGGGTCAGACGTTCGGCGTTCTGGTCATTGGCGCCTTGCTGGGCAGCCGGCTGGGGGGAACGGCTATCCTGGCCTATCTGACCGCCGGGGTCGCGGGCTTTCCGATCTTCGCCGGTTGGTCCGGCTCCTACACCCACTTTGCGGGACCCACGGGAGGATACCTGCTGGGCTTAGTCATCGCCGCCATGGTGGTGGGCTGGTTCGCCGAGCGGGGGTGGGACCGCTCACGGTGGATCGTCCTGCCGATGCTGCTGGGAAACGCCCTCATCTATGTGCCGGGGCTGCTCTGGCTCCATCAGTGGCAGCGGGTGGTCGGGCTGGAGGGGCAGACGCTCGATATGGGCCTGTGGCCGTTCGTTCCCGGCGACCTGCTGAAGCTGGTGGCTGCTGCGCTGGTCCTCCCGGCGGGGTGGACCTTGGCGGAGCGTCTGGGGGCCCCGCTGAGGAGATGACCGGCTCGGTCTGCTTCCCAGGCGGGTCCCATCCGCACCCTTGCTGTGGCCTATTAGACGGCCCTGACTTGACCCTACTCGCAGATGGCCTATCATGGCATTCAGCTCTCGCCGGTTCTTCGCGCTGTGCGCCTCCTGCGTCCAGTGATGAACCCGGTTCTCAGCGAGAATTATGGCCTTACTTGAGATAAGCGACCTTTCCATTCGCTTCGGAGGTATCATAGCCCTAGAAGACGTCTCCTTCGGTGTCTTACCGGAGGAGATCGTAGGGCTCATCGGCCCCAACGGGGCGGGCAAGACCACCGTCTTCAATTGCATCACCGGCGTCTACCAGCCGGATGGCGGGTCAATAACCTTCGAGAATCGTGACCTCCTGAGCCTGCGCCCGCACCAGATCATCGGCCACGGGGTGGCCCGTACCTTCCAGAACGTGGAGCTGTTCCGCAGCATGACCGTGCTCGACAACCTGCTGGTGGGCCAGCACACTGGCTTGAGCTGCAACCTTCTGGAGTGCGCCTTCTGGCTTCCGCGGGCCCGCAGGGAGGACCGATACGGCCGGGAGCGCGCCCTGGAGGTGCTGCGAATCCTGAAGCTGGAGCATCTCCGAGATGTTCCCGTGGTCGCCCTCCCCTTCGGCATCAAGAAGCACGTGGAGATGGCCCGAGCCCTGGTTTCGCGCCCCCGACTGCTCCTGCTGGACGAGCCAGCCGGTGGCCTCAACCGCGAGGAACTGAATGATTTGGCTGGCCTCATCCGCGCCCTGCGCGACGACCTGGGCGTCACCATCCTGCTGGTGGAGCATCACATGGACCTGGTGATGCAGATCTCGGACCGGGTGTGCGTGCTGGACTTCGGTCGCAAGATCGCCGTGGGGACGCCAGCAGAGGTGCAGCAGGACCGTTCCGTCATCGAGGCCTACCTGGGGGACAGCGATGCTGAAGGTTAGTGAGGTTCACGCCTCCTACGGCCCGGTGCTGGCCCTCCGGGGGGTGTCTCTGGAGGTGCCCGCCGGCTCCATCGTCGCAGTGCTGGGGGCCAACGGGGCTGGCAAGAGCTCCATGCTGCGCGCCATCTCCGGGCTGCTGCGTCCCTCGCTGGGCACCATCGAGCTCGAGGGGCGACGCATCGACCGGCTGGCGCCGGAGCGCATCGTGCAGATGGGCATCTCCCAGGCACCTGAGGGTCGCCAGATCTTCACCGAGCTCACGGTGATGGAGAATCTGCGCCTGGGCGCCTACACGCGCAACGATGGCAAGGAGATCAGGCAGGACCTGGAGAAGGTCTTCTCCTACTTCCCGGTGCTGGGGGAACGGAGAAAGCAGGAGGCGGGCACCCTCAGCGGCGGTGAGCAGCAGATGCTGTCCATCGGCCGGGCCCTCATGGCCAAGCCCAGGCTGCTGCTCCTGGACGAGCCCTCCCTGGGACTGGCCCCCATGCTGGTGCGGGAGATCTTCGACATCATCAAGGCCATCAACGAGCAGGACGGCATCACCGTCCTTCTGGTGGAGCAGAACGCCAACATGGCCCTGGGCGTGGCCCAGTACGGCTACGTTCTGGAGACGGGAGAGGTAGCCCTCCACAAGACCGCCGAAAACCTGCGCCGCGACGAATCGGTGCGGCGGGCCTACCTGGGGTACTGAGAGGAAGGCGAATTGGAGCAGTTCATCCAGCAGGTGGCCACCGGGCTTGCCACGGGGAGCATCTATGCGCTCCTCGCTCTGGCCGTCGTGCTCATCTACCGCTCCACCGAGGTGGTCAACTTCGCCCAGGGCGAGATGGCCATGCTGACCACCTTCATTGCCTGGACCTTTCTGACCAGCATGAATTACTGGCTGGCCTTCTTCCTGGCCGTGCTGGTGGCGCTGTTCATCGGTGCCATGCTGGAGCGGGTGCTCCTGCGGCCGGTGGAGGAGGGGCCTGTCCTCAACCCCATCATCGTCACGCTGGGGCTGTTCACCGCCCTCAATAGCATCGTCCTGTGGCGGTATGGGGGCGACCCCAAACCCTTCCCCAAGGTCCCCTTCTTCGAGGGGGGTCCGTTTTCGGTGGGGACGGTGGCCATCAGCAGGGCGAACATCGGCGTCTTCTGTGTGGCGGTCGTCATCATGGTGGCGCTGTACTTGTTCTTCACTTACACCAAGGTGGGGCTGGCTATGCGGGCGACAGCTCTGAATCGTGGCGCCAGCCGCCTGGTGGGCATCCGGGTGGGGCAGATGCTGACGCTGGGCTGGGCCCTGTCCGCCGGGGTGGGCGCTGTGGCCGGGATGCTCGCCGCGCCCATCGTGTTCCTCTCCACCAACATGATGTTCGGGCTGATCCTGTTCGCTTTTGCCGCCGCCGTGCTGGGAGGGCTGACCAGCCCCCTGGGGGCCATCCTGGGCGGTTTGACCCTGGGGGTGGTGCAGAACCTGGCCGCCACCTACAACCCGACAGAGTCCAGCGTTGACCTGGCCATCGCTTTCCTGATCATCGTGGTCGTACTGGTGATTCGGCCCACGGGCTTGCTGGGCAAGCGGGTGGTGAGGAGAGTGTAGGTGGTCCAGAGCCTGCTGCGGCCTCGGATCCTCGGCCTGGCCCTTTTG
>JBAUEL010000108.1:0-7779 GCA_049678585.1 Dehalococcoidia bacterium | reverse complement strand
TCGCGGTAGTCGCTCAAGAGCTGCGGTTGGGCCCAGCCCTGCCTGGCGGAGAGCTCGGCGAGGCGCAGGGCCTCGGCGTCCGGGTCGCAAAGGGCCATCACCTCGGCTTCGGGGCAGGCCAGGAGGGCGCGCAGGTGGGCGTTGCCCTGCGCCCCCAGGCCGATGATGCCGATGCCGATGCGGTCGTGAGGCACGAAGCGCCCCCTAGAACATGATGCGATACCCTTCGTGGGTGGCCACGAAGCCCAGCCGCTCGTAGAAGCGACGGGCGTCGGTCCGGCGCTTGTTGCAGGTGAGGGACAAACGATAGCAGCCCGCCCGCCGGGCCTCCTCAATGGCGTGACGCATCAGGATCTCGCCACACCCCCTGTCGCGCTCCCCGTGTGCCACCACCACATTCTCGATGACCGCCCAGGGCCGGCCGACGTGGGTCAGGTTGGGCACGATGATCAGCACGAGAGTGGCCACGATGCGGCCGCCCGCCTCCGCTACCAGGAGGCGCTGGCGAGGGTCCGCTTCGATCTGCCGGAAGGCCTGCCCGTACGCTTCCGGAAGGGGCCGGCCCACCTCCTCACGGGACTCTCCCTCCAGGGAAAGGTCCTGGTACATGTCGACGAGAACCGGGAGATCCTCCGTCCGGGCCGGGCGGATGATCAGCTTATCGAGGGGATGCTCACCCCGGCGTGGGCGACCGGCGCACCCGCGCATGGCCCTACGCCCCGCGGGAGCTGCGAGGGCCACCGCCTCCCGAGGACGGGCGTCTTCTGCCCGATGCCCCTCTGTCCCGCGTCTCCCACCGCTCCTTGTAGGAAGCCTTGGGCGCCCTAGAAGGAGGGAGGCCTTCCCGCTTGCCGCCGGCGGCCTCGGGGCTCACCTTGGCCGGCGCCCTGGAGCGAGCCGGGAGTTTATCACTTCCTGTGGGCTTGGAAGGGCTCCTCTTCTCGGCCGCCGCGGCTTTTGCTGGGGCGACGCGAGCGCGCGGCGTCCCGGTCTTCCTGGCTTTGGGGCGGGGGGGCGGCAGCGGCTCCTCCTTGGCGGGCGTCTGGCCCGGCGCCTGCACCATGTCGATGGCGGCCAGCGAGGCCACCGCGTCCCCAGGACCCACGCCGACGATGGACACGCCCTGGGTGGCGCGCCCCTGCTGCGAGATGCTGTCCATGCGCGTACGCAGCACCAGTCCGTCCTCTGAGATAACGATGAGTTCCTGGGTGGGGTTGACGGTGCGCGCCGCCGCTACCAGACCCGTCTTAGGAGTTAGCCTGAAAGTGAGCTGCCCCTGAGTACCCCGACCATGGGGAGTGTACTCATCAAAGGGCGTGCGCTTCCCGAATCCCTGGGCAGTGATGGTGAACAGTTCGTGATCGGGCAGGACCAGCTCCATAGAGACCAGCCGGGCGCCCTTGGCCCGCCTGATGCCGCGGACGCCGCCGGCGGCGCGTGATCGCGATGGTATCCGGCGCACCGAGTAGCGAAGGGCCTTTCCATCGGACGTGATCAGGATCACCTCGTCATCTTCGCGGGCCAGCTTGGCCATGATCAGCTGGTCGCCGGGCTCCAGATCCATGGCGATGAGGCCGGCTCGCCGCACCGAGGCGAACTGCGAAAGGGCGGTCTTCTTCACCTCGCCCTGGGCCGTGGCCACGACCATATAGTCCTTCCCGAAATCCCTGGCCGGCACCATCGCCGTTACCAGCTCGCCCTGGGCGATGTCCACCAGGTTGATGAGGGGGATGCCCCTGGCCTGGCGAGAGGTGTCGGGCACCTCGAAGGTCTTGAGCTGAAAGACCCGACCGCGGTCGGTGAAGAAGAAGAGGCTGTCGTGGGTGTCGGCGACCACGAGGCGATGGACGGCGTCGGCCTCGCGGGTGACCATGCCGGTGATGCCGCGCCCGCCCCGCTTCTGGGGGTGATACGTCTCCAGGGGCAGCCGCTTGATGTAGCCGCGCTTGCTCAGGGTCACCACCACCTCTTGGTGGGCGACGAGGTCTTCCTCAGTGAACTCTTCCGCCTCTCGCCCGATGATCTGAGTGCGGCGCTCCTCTCCATAGCGCTTCTTGAGCTCCTGGACATCCTCCTTGATGAGGAAGTCGATCTTGCGGGGGTTGGCCAGCAGGTCTTCCAGGTAGTTGATCTGCTGGATGACCTCGGCGAACTCCGCCTCCACCTTCTCGCGCTCCAGGCGGGCCAGGCGGCGGAGCTGCATGTCCAGGACGGCCTGAGCCTGGCGGTCGCTCAGGCGGAAGGGACGGGCCATGAGGCGCTCCTTGGCCTGCTCGGCCGACTCGGCGCGACGGATGGTCTGGATAACCTGATCCAGGTTCTGGAGCGCCTTCAGCAGGCCTTGGAGGATGTGCTCCCGCTCCCGCGCTTTCTCCAGGTCGAACTGGGAGCGGCGGCGGATAACCTGGCGCCGGAACTCGATGTACTGCTCCAGGGCGCCCTTCAAGTTGATGACCCGGGGCTGGCCCTCCACCAGGGCGAGCATGTTGATCGGGAAGGAGGACTGCATGGCGGTGCGCTTGTAGAGGGCGTTGAGCACCTGACGGGCCTGGCCGCCTCTGCTCAGCTCGATGACGATGCGCATGCCGTGGCGATCCGACTCGTCGCGCAGGTCGCTG
Source organism: Dehalococcoidia bacterium (assembly GCA_049678585.1). Classification (GTDB taxonomy): domain Bacteria; phylum Chloroflexota; class Dehalococcoidia; order DSTF01; family CAZFGZ01; genus CAZFGZ01. The sequence goes on along the minus strand of JBAUEL010000108.1, from coordinate 5,161 downwards.
ATGCCGTCGATGCGGCGCTGCCGGGCCAGCTCGGCGATCTTCTCGATGAGGGAGGCCTTGTTGACCTGGTAGGGCAGCTCGCTGACGATGATGTGCATGCGGCCTCCCCGGGCGGCCTCCTCGATGCGGGCGCGGGCCCGCATCATGACGCGGCCCCGGCCATCGCCGTAGGCGTCCTTGATCGCGTCGGTCAGCACCTCCTTGCGGCCGCCGTCGGCGTCGGTCACGTAGTCCTTCCGCAGGCGGTAGATGACGCCGCCGGTGGGGAAATCGGGGCCCTGGACGATGGTGGCTAGCTCCTCGGTGGTGGTGTCGGGCTCATCGATGAGGCGGTCAACGGCGTCGCAGATCTCCCCCAGGTTGTGGGGAGGGATGCTGGTGGCCATGCCCACGGCGATGCCTGTGGCACCGTTGACCAGGAGGTCGGGAAGGCGGGCCGGCAGCACTAAGGGCTCCTGGATGCTGCCGTCGAAGTTGGGGACGAAGTCCACGGTGTCGCGGTCGATGTCCGCCAGCATCTCCTGGGAGATGGCAGCCAGGCGGGCTTCGGTGTAGCGCATGGCCGCGGCGGGGTCGCCGTCCACGCTGCCAAAGTTGCCCTGGCCGTCCACCAGGGGGTGGCGGAGGGAGAAGTCCTGGGCCATGCGCACCATAGCCTCATAGACGGGGTCGTCGCCGTGGGGGTGGTACTTGCCCAGCACCTCACCCACGATGCGGGCGCTCTTCTTGTAGGGGGTGCCCGGTCGCAGCCCCAGCCCGTGCATGCCGTAGAGGATGCGCCGCTGCACCGGCTTTAGGCCATCGCGCGCATCGGGCAGGGCGCGGCTGACGATCACGCTCATGGCGTAGTCGAGGTAGGACGCCCGCATCTCCTCCTCGATGCGGATGGGACGGACCTTGCCGATGTTGGTGTCTGTAGTCATAACCTCAGTCCTGCCAGGCTACTTCGTACGACTCTAACCACTCCTCGAACCCCTTAAAGGCTAGACTCTCCCGGCCTGCCGCACGAACTCCTCGAACAGCAGCCGCGAACCCTCGTTGAAGCCGTCGTGGCCGGGCTCCGGGCGCTCCGCGTGCCACTGCACGCCCACCACCCAGCGGTGCGAGGGGCTCTCCAGCCCCTCCACGAAGCCTTCGGGCGTGAGGGCGGTGGCCCGCAGCCCCGGCGCCACCGTCTCCGGGAGCACCGCCTGGTGGTGGCGGGAGTTGACCTCCATCTCGCCCGACCCGAAGAGCTCCCCCAGCCTGCTGCACCGCTCGAGGCGCACGCTATGCCAGCGCGAAGGGTAGCCCTCGCTGCGGTAGTCGGCGCGGTGATTTCCGCCCTCGATGTGCTGGAGGAGGCCGCCGCCCAGGGCCACGTTCAGGAGCTGGTGGCCACGACAGATGGCCAGCACGGGCAGGTCGCGCTCCAGGGCGAGGCGCACCAGGGCCGACTCGAAGGCGTCGCGCCGGGAGATAATGCGCTTGGTCCTGGGGTGACGCTCCTGGCCGTAGAGGGAGGGGTCGACGTCCGCACCTCCGGTGAGCACCAGCCCGCTGAGGCCCTCCAGCAACTCGTCGGGCGAGCGCCCATGGAGCCCGTACAGGTCCACCGGCTCGCCGTCGGCCCGGCGCAGGCAGCGGCGATAGTAGGCGATGCGCTCGCCCAGCACGTTCTCCCAGCGGCTCACGCCGATACGGGGGCGTTCGTCGGGTCTGATAGACATGCCCTCGCAGTAAAGATAGCACGCTTTGGAAGAACCGTCAAAGCCGTGCGAGTTCCCATGGAGACGCTGGATATCGCTAGAACAGGCTGGCGGTCGCAGGAGCGCCCCAAACGCCCCTAGATGGCCCTAGACCGCTACACGATGAGGCGTCGGCGCATGGACCAGATGGCGACGGCAGGCAGACCTACCGCTTGACCTCGCGCACGTGGTGGAAGCGTAGCACCGAGTGCAAGCTTGACGGCGGTAAGGTAAGATAGGACGGCCATGGAGCCGCGCATCCAGTACGCCAAGACCGCGGACGGGGTGAGCATCGCCTTCTGGACGCTGGGGGAGGGGATGCCTGTCGTGTCGCTGTCGTCGATAGCGTTCAGCCACATCGAGCTGGAGTGGCAGTGGCCTGAGTGTCGGGGCTCCTTCGAGCGGCTGGCGGAGAAGAGGAAGCTGGTCCGGTATGACGGCAGAGGCCACGGGCTGTCTGACCGCGATGTGTCGGACTACTCGCTCGACGCGCTGGTCCTGGACCTGGAGGCGGTAGTAGACCGCCTGGGCCTGGAGCGATTCGCCCTCTTGGGGGTTCTTCATGCGGGGCCGGTGGCCATCGCCTACGCGGTTCGCCACCCGGAACGCGTCTCGCATCTTCTCCTATGGTGCACCTACGCCCGGGGGTCCGACTTCCTGCAGTCGGCAGCTGTTCAGCCATTGCGGGGCCTCGTAGAAAGCGCATGGGACGTGTGGACCGAGACGGCGGCACACCTGCTGCACGGATGGTCCGAAGGCCATCAGGCGCAGCGGTTCGCTGCAGTCATGCGAGAGAGCATCACGCCGGAAGCGGTGCAGGCGGCCCTCAGGGCGACGAACGACTTTGATGTTGCGGACCTTCTGCCGCAGGTGAGGTCGCCGACGCTGGTGCTCCACCGGCGCCAGCTCCGTGTGCCTGAGGTAGGCCTGGCCCGAGGTCTTGCCTCCCGCATACCAGACGCCCGCCTAGTTGTCTTGGAGGGGCAGTCGATACTGTGGTTCTTAGGCGATGCGAAGGCGGCACTTGGGGCCATCGACGAGTTCCTGGGCGAGGATGAGGAGGCTGCAGCGGGGGGCGAGGCCCCTGAGGCGGGCGCCTTCCGCACTGTCCTATTCACAGACGTCGAGGGCTCCACATCCCTCACCCAGCGCCTGGGAGACGCCAGGGCACGTGAGGTCCTCCGCACCCACGAGCGCATCGTCAGAGACGCTCTCCGCTCCCACGGAGGCTCAGAGGTCAAAACGATGGGCGACGGCTTCATGGCCTCCTTCTCCTCCGCCACCCGCGCCCTGGAGTGCGCCATCGCCATGCAGAGGGCGTTTGCTGAGCACAACGAGTCGGCTGAGGAGCCCATAAGGGTCCGCGTGGGGGTGAACGCGGGGGAGCCCATAGCGGAGGAGGCTGACCTGTTCGGGACGGCGGTTATCGTGGCGGCGCGCATCGCGGCGAAGGCTGAGGGCGGGGAGATCCTGGCCTCTGAAGGCGTGCGGCAGATCGTGGCAGGCAAGGGGTTCCTCCTCGCGGACCGGGGGGATGTAGTGCTACGCGGCTTCGAAGACCCGCTACGGCTGTACGAGGTGCGGTGGGAAGAAGACTAGACCGCGCTCACACACGAGGGCGACGAAGGAGAGACACCATGAACACGATCATCGAGACCAGCAAGGGCAAGCTGCGGGGCACCACAAGAGGGGATGTCCGCATCTTCCGCGGCATCCCATTTGCACGGCCACCGGTCGGCGACCTTCGCTTCCGCCCGACGCGGCCCCTCGAGCCCTGGAGCGGCGTGCGTGACGCGACGAGCTTCGGCGCGAGGTCGATGCAGGTCCCTAACGAAGCCCTCGAAGCCTTGATAGGCCGCGCACCAGAGCAGCCGCCAATTGACGAGGATTGCCTCTACCTCAACGTGTGGACACCGGGCGCCAACGGTGGAGGGCGGCCTGTGATGGTGTGGATCCATGGCGGCGGGTTCACAATCGGTACCGGTTCGGAGCTGCTCTATGACGGCACCACCCTTGCCTCACGGGGCGACGTCGTGGTGGTGACCATCAACTACCGACTGGGTGCACTCGGCTTCCTCTACGCGCCTGACTTCGCCGACGCAGAGGGCGAGTCTTGCACCAACTTCGGCATGCTCGACCAGGTGGCGGCCCTCGAATGGGTGCGCGACGAGATAGCGGCGTTCGGCGGTGACCCGAATAACGTGACGATTTTCGGCGAGTCCGCTGGCGCCATGAGTGTCGGGGCACTGATGGCTTCACCCAAGGCAGCCGGCCTCTTCGCCCGGGCGATCTTGCAGAGCGGTGCGGCCCATAACGTGCTAACCGTCGATGAGGCACGTGCCAACGCAACGGCCTTCGCTGAGGCTTTGGGCGCGGAGGATCTGACCGCCAATCGCCTTCGCTCTATTCCCGCCACCGACATCCTCCAAGCCCAAGCGGGGATGGAGGCTTCAGCCCGCGAGGCGATGCGTGATGGGCCACCGGTCAAGATGCGCTTCCAGCCGGTAGTCGACAGTCACTTCCTCTGCGAGATGCCTATCGACGCCATCCGGGGCGGCTTGTCGAAGGACGTGTCGGTGCTGATCGGCACGAACGCCGAGGAGTGGAAGCTGTTCACGGCTATGTGGCCGGCCCTGGCGAAGATGTCGGAGGACGAGGCGGCTCGGAGGGTCGGATGGCTCGTCTCATCAGATGGTGACACCGAACGTGGCCGCGCTATCCTGGACGTGTACCGTGAAGCCCGTGCGGCCCGCAACGAAACGACCGGGGCGTTCGAGTTCTTCTCGGCGGCGCAAACCGATCAGTTCTTCCGGGTCCCGGCCGACCGGCTCGCCGAGGCCCAGGCGGTGCACCAGCGCCAGGTATTCGCGTATCGCTTCGACTGGCGCTCGCCGGTGGCCAATGGCGCTCTTGGTGCCTGCCACGCGCTTGACCTCCCCTTCGTGTTCGGCACCCAAAGGCTCGTGCCCGCATTTGCCGGAGAGGGACCCGAGGCCGATGCGCTCGCGACGAAGGTTGTCGACGCTTGGCTTGCCTTTGCGCGCAGCGGTGACCCGAGCACCGACGCCCTGCAGTGGCCTCCTTTCAACGTTGAGTGCCGAAGGACGATGATCCTCGACCGCGAATGCAGGGCCCAGGAACTGCCGCATGAGGCGGAGCGCCGGTGCTGGCAGGGCATCATTGGCTAGCCAGTGGCTAGGCCCCATCCCGCCACCCCTTGCCGACGCGCCGCCCGCAGATCAGCACATGCCGAGCCTGGTCAGATCCTCGCCCCCACGGTGGTGCGGTGGCAGGAGGCCTAGTCTCCTCGTTCCCACTTTCCCATTTCTCCACGGCCGCAACGCGCCCGTACCCCCGCACCAGCGCCTCGCTGGCTCGCCCGCGGCTACACGATGAGGCGCCGTCGCATGGACCGGATGGCCACGGCGAAGAAG
>JBAUEL010000107.1:0-52265 GCA_049678585.1 Dehalococcoidia bacterium | reverse complement strand
GGCTACCCCCTGGCGGAGGCTTACGAGCTGGTGAAGCGCAGCCGGCCCACGGCAGCCTTCGGCCAGCCCCAGCTCGAGGTTCTCCGAGCCTACCAGGAGACGCTGCATACGTCCTCCAGGGCGTCCTAGAAGGCCACGGAAAAGCCTTTCCCCGGCTCGACTGAGTGGCACGCCGCCTCCAGCACCCCCTGTACCCTCGATGACGGGAGTTTTCCAGAGCCCTGCTAGGGTTAGCGACAAGGCACCCTAGGTAAGTTCGTCAGCGAGGCGCGGGGGCGCCACCGTGGCTCCCTGGGGTGTCGTCCTAGGCGCCCTCCCGATTGACGCTCCCTTGGCCTTCGGCAAACCATGGAATGCACGTTATGACGGTCCCTTTCGGTGCCTTGTGAAGGAGGTCCCGTGGAACTCACCCGCTATCTTCGGTTTGTCCAGCGATGGTGGTGGCTGATGGTGCTAGGCGTGACCCTGGGAGCCCTGACCGGCTACGGGGTTAGCCATCTGCTCACTCCCACCTATCGCTCCACGGCTACGCTGCTGGTGAATGAGACGCAGGTCCCTGGAACCATCGCCTACAACGACATCCTGACCAGCGAGCGGCTCACCAAGACCTATCGGGAGCTCATCACGAAGCGACCCATCCTGGAGCAGGTCATCGAGGAGCAGGGCCTCACCATGCGCCCCGGTGAGCTGGAAAAGATGATGGACGTGGCAGTGGTACGCGACACGCAGTTGCTCCTCCTCTCTGTGGAGCATGAGGACCCTCAGCAGGCCCAGGTGCTGGCGAATGCCCTGGCCTACGCCTTCATCGAATCCAACACCGAGGACCGGCTGAGCCGCCCGGGCAGCGTCAGCGTGGTGGAAGCGGGCGAGCTGCCGGATAGCCCCGTGAATCCTCGGATCGCGCTTAACACCGCGCTGGCAGCGCTGGCCGGTCTGGCCATCGCCGTTGGGGTGGCGCTGCTATTCGAGTACCTGGACGACACGGTGAAGACGGCAGAGGACCTGGAGACGACAGGGCTGGTGGCGCTGGGAGGGGTGGCCCGCTTTCCGCGGCCGCGCACGGAGACCGAGAGCCTGATGGTGGGCTCCCAGCGCCGCAGTTCGGCGGCAGAGGCGTACAAGGTGCTGCGCACCAACGTCGAGTTCAGCACGCTGGACCGGCCGGGGCAGACCCTTCTGGTCACGAGCGCCAACCCGGGCGAGGGCAAGACCACCACCACCGCCAACCTGGCGCTGGCCATCGCCCAGACCGGCAAGCGGGTGGTGGTGGTGGATTCGGACCTCCGGCGTCCCAACCTGCACAAGCTGTTCGGCCTCAGCAATACGGGAGGCCTGAGCAGCGCCCTCCTGTCGAAGGAGGCCTCCCTGGACGGCTACGTGCAGAGGACCCGGTTCGAGAACCTGGCTGTGCTGACCAGCGGTCCCCTGCCGCCCAACCCTTCGGAGCTCCTGAGCTCGCGCCGGCTGGACGCGGTGCTGGAGGCCCTCAAGCGCCAGGCCGACGTGATACTCTTCGACAGCCCGCCCGCGCTGCCCGTGGCCGATGCCTCCATCCTGGCCTCCAAGGTGGACGGCACCATATTGGTGGTGGACAGTGGCAAGACCCGCGTGGACGCCCTCCGGCAGGCCTACGAGACCCTCAGCCGCTCCAAGACCAGGGTTTTGGGAGGCATACTCAACAAGCTCTCTCCCAAGGGTAGGGGCTATTACTACTACCACTACTACTACGGCACGGCTGAAGATGGGACGCATGCACGGCGTCGCCGCCGTCGGCGCCTCTGGGGACGCGCGGCAGAGCCCGCCCAGTAAGGCGCCCGATGCGAAGGGCCCGGTTTCGGCTGGCGGCAGGCGCGCTGACGACGGCGCTAGCGATAGGAGCGTTAGTGATGATGACCGACCGGGCCACCAGCCCGGTGCCAGCAGCCCCCGACGACGTTGCTCCCTTGGCGACGACGCCGCGACGAACGACCCCAGCGGCCCTGAAGCCAACTGCCGTCCTGGCGGCTACACCATCGCCGGGCTCCGTGCCTGTGCGGCTGGTTATCGCCAGCATCGGGGTGGACGCGCCACTGACCGCGAAAGGGCTAGACGAGCGAGGGGTCATGGAGGTGCCCAACGGACCCGAGGACGTGGCCTGGTACGCGTTCACGGCCCGTCCAGGGCAGGGAGGAAACGTGGTGCTCTCCGGGCACGTGGACTACCGGGGCTACGGGCCCGCTGTGTTCGCCCGCCTGGGCGACCTGAAGCCGGGCGAACTGGTGGAGATGCAGACGATGGATGACACGGTCTTCCGCTACGGCGTCACCCTGGCCGCTTCTTATGAGGCGGCGAATGCGCCCGCCCAGGAGATCGTGGGGCCGACCTCCCGGGAGACCCTCACCCTCATCACCTGCGGCGGCAGGTTCGATCGGACCACCCAGCAGTACAGCCACCGCTTGGTGGTCCGCGCAGAACGGCTGTAAGGACGGACAGGAGCAGATCCCAGAGAGGGGGAAAGTCAGATGAAGATGCGCTCAATGGTAACCGCTGGCATTTTGGTAGCCCTGGCAGCATCGCTGCTGGCGTTGCCGCTGTTCCATGGGGCGGCTCGCGCCCAGTATCCCCCGCCCACTGGCAACGTGACGCTGACCGCCGGGACCACCACGACCACGCCGGGCAGCAGTGTGCCCATCTCCGCCACCATACGCGACCAGTACGGCTCGGTGGTGGCAGGCGTCGCCTGCACGTTCAGCATCATCTCCCAGCCGAGCACCGGCGCGAGCGTCGTCCCGGGTCCATTTACCACGGATCTCAACGGCGTGACTCGGACCACCCTCAGCGCGGGAAGCACGGCCGGGACCATCGTGGTGGGTGCTCTGTGCGGCGAACTGTCGGCGCAGGTAAGCGTGGTGAACGCCGCGGCGGCGGTGGGCCTGCCGCCAACAGGCACCAGCCAGGCCAATGATACCCCGGCAGGCATGACCTGGGTGTTGGGTATCGCCGCCGGAGCAGCCCTGGGTATCGGCGGAACGCTGGCCGTGATGGTGGTGCGGCGGACCCGGCTGAGCCAGCGATAGGCGGAGAGCCTGGGACCGCGGCGCCCTCGAGAGCCCTTGGCCAGGCACGGTACTCGCTGGATCTGGCTGGCCTGCGGGGCCGTCCTGGCCATCGCTCTACTGTCCAGCGCGGCTGCCCTTCGCTACTACCCGGCCTATCGACAGGTGGTGGAGGCGAAGGAGGAGCTGCAGTCGGCGGAAGCCCTGCTGCGGGACAGGGGCCTGGACGCCAGCGCGGGTGACCTGGCTCGGGCGGAGGCGCGACTCACCCGAGCCAGGGATGGCTTCCGCTCCGCCTCGGGCTTCCTGCAGGAGGACCCCCTCTTGCGGGTGGCGAAATGGCTCCCCGTGCTCGGCGACCAGACCACGGGCGCACGGGAGCTGGCCCGAGTAGGGGTGGACGGCGCAGATATCGGGCTGGAGGGCGTGCAGGCCGCCCGCGCCTACCGCGAGGTGAGGAACGAGGGCTCGGGCACCCTGACAGAGAAGGCGCTGGTGGTACTGGAACGGACGCAACCCCACATGACGGCGGTAAGAGATCTGCTGACGGGCATGGTGGAGCGGCGGCGCCACCTCGACGGGCTCTCGCTGCTGACGCCGCTGACTTCGGCGGCCCAGGAGCTGGACCAGGACATCGAGGAGCTAGCCGATCTGGTGGAAACCTATGAGGAGACAGCAGCCTTCGTGCCGGACTTCCTGGGCTTCCACGGCCCCAGGACCTATCTGGTGCTGGCTCAGAACAACGCGGAGCTGCTGCCCACGGGGGGCCTCATCTCCGTGTACGGGGTGATCACTCTGCGCGACGGATGCATCGAGGAGATGGAGTTTCACGACGCCATCGACTTCGGGCAGCAGTGGCAGGCACGTACCAGCGACTACGTGGAGCCGCCAGCACCCCTCAAGACCTACCTGCTCAAGTACTGGAGCTGGAACCTTTCGGTGTCCAACTGGTCGCCTCACTTTCCCACCGCCGCCTATCATGCCCAGGCCTTCTTCCAGAGGGGCGGCGGCCACCCTGTGGATGGTGTCATCGCCATCAACGTGACCACCCTGGAAGAGCTCCTGCGGGTGACGGGCCCGGTGCGGATCGAGGAGTACGGCGTCACGGTGACGGCGGAGAACGCCCTGGACGTGACTGAGGAGCTGACCCGCACCGCCTTGGAACCGGGGACGGACCGTAAGGCCTTCGTGGCCTTCCTCGCGGACGAGCTGGTGCGGCGCCTCATGGAGGCACAGCCCTCCCAGTGGAGCTCGCTGGTAGAGGCCGTCCAGCGCCTGCGGGACGAGAAGAATCTTCTGTACTACTCCAACGACCGGCAGGTTCAGGAGATGGTCGAACGCATGGAGCTCGACGGAGGGCTTCGGCCATCGCCGGGGGACTACCTGATGCTGGTGGAGGCCAGCGTCAACAGTACCAAGCTCAACATCGCCATCGACCAAGAGGTGCGCATGTATGTCCAACTGGATGCTCTGGGCAACGCCCACAGCCAGTTGGAGGTGAGCTACGTCAACAATGTGGCCCGCTGGGAACGCGGGCGCGATCCCCTTCTGGTCAAACGGCTCATGCTGGACGGGATGTACGGGGGCTATCTGCGGCTGCTGGCTCCGGCGGGCAGCCGCCTCCTGGGAGTCTGGGACGGCCAGACAGAGGTGGGAGCGGAGGAGGTCTCCCGGGAGCAGGACAAGCAGGTCTTCGGCCGCTTCTTCGCCCTGCCCAGGGAAACCAGCAAGCGGCTCACCTTCCGCTACCTGTCCCCGGGCGTGGTGCTGGCGAACGGGTCTCTTCATGAATATCGCCTCCTCATCCAGAAGCAGCCGGGGGCGGCGGCCCATCCTTTCACTCTCAGCATCGCTCTACCCAAGGGGGCGGAGCTGATCCGGGCGGAGCTGGACGGCGAGGAGCTGAGGGCTCTGGAGGACATCGAAACGGACCTGCGCCAGAACCGTGAGCTGGTGGTCTACTACAGACTCGAAAGCTAGGGCCCGGCTATGACCGTAGTGCTCTTGGACCGCGACGGCGTCATCAACGAGAACCGGCCCGACTACGTGAAGAGTTGGGAGGAGTTTCGCTTCCTGCCCGGCGCCCTGGAGGGGCTGGCCGCGCTTACCGCCGCGGGAGTCCGCCTGGTCGTGGTTACCAACCAGTCGGCGGTGGGCCGGGGTCTCATGAGTGCCCCAGACCTGGAGGTGATCCATCGCCACATGGGCGAGACCGCGCGGGCCCTGGGCGGCCGCATCGAGGCGGTGCTGTGCTGCCCGCACGCGCCGTGGGAGGGATGCCGCTGTCGCAAGCCCCAGCCAGCTCTGTTGCTGGCAGCCCTGGCCCGCCTGAAAGCCGAACGGACACGCTGCTTCATGGTGGGCGACAGCCTGGATGACCTGCGGGCCGCCCAGGAGATCGACCTCCCCTTCGTGATGGTGAGGACGGGCAGGGGTGAGGAAGCCCTGGCCCGCCTCGACGGCCACCGGCCCCCCGCCTGGGTCGCCGACGACCTGAGAGCCGCAAGCCGCTGGGTCCTCCACCGCCTTCGCCTTGCTACCGCGCCAGAGGAGGTCGCCGCATGACGCGGGCCATGATCCTGGCCGCCGGGGAGGGCACGCGGCTCCGGCCGCTGACCGCCACTGTCCCCAAGCCGATGCTGCCGCTGGCAGATCGCCCCCTGCTGGAGCACCTCCTCGACCTGCTGCGGCGGCACGGCGTCAGAGAGGTGGCCATCAACCTCCACCATCTGCCCCAAGTCATCCCGACCTACTTCGGGGACGGCCGCCGCTTCGGGGTGCGCATCACTTACTCGTACGAGGAGAGGCTGCTGGGCTCGGCGGGGGCCATCAAGAAGCTGGAGGGCTTCTTCGACGAGACCTTCCTGGTCCTCTACGGGGATGTGCTCACGGACCTGGACCTGACCGCGCTGGGAGCCTTCCATAGCGCTCGTGGGGCAGCGGTGACCATGGCCCTCCATCGGGCCCCTGACCTGACCCGCTGCGGGGTAGCGGAGATCGACCCGCAGGGCCGGGTGCGCCGCTTCCGGGAGAAGCCGCTACCCGGGGAGGTGTGCTCGCCCTGGGCGAATGCCGGCATCTACGTGATGGAGCCGGCGGTGCAGCGGTTCATTCCAGCGGGCCAGCCTTTCGACTTCGCAGCCGACCTGTTCCCGCTTCTGCTGGAGCGGGGCCTGCCGGTATACGGCTACCCCAGCGACGCCTACGTCCTGGACATCGGCTCGGCCGAGCGTTACCGCCAGGCGGGGCGTGACCTCGCCCAGAGGGGCGCTCTGGCGAGTGCCCGAGGAGGATGACCATGCTGCTGGTGAGAGCGCCTGTCCGCATCAGCTTCGCCGGAGGGGGCACCGACCTCCCGGACTACTATGAGCGCTTCGGGGGCATGGTGGTGAGCGCAGCCATCGACAAGTACTTCTACGTGTTCGTGAACGATGGCCAGGGCGAAGGCGTGCAGATCAGTTCGTCGGACTACCGGGCTTTCTACCGCTGGTCGCCGGACGAGGAGCCGGTATGGGATGGTGACCTGCGGCTGCCCCGGGCCATCCTCCACGAGTTCGGTGCGGGCCCAGGGCTCTCCGTCTTCCTGGCCTCGGAGATACCGCCGGGCACCGGCCTGGGCTCCTCCAGCACGGTGGCGGTGGCCCTGGTGAAGGCCCTGAGCACCCTGAGGGGGCAGCGGCTGATGCCCCGGGAAGTGGCGGAGACGGCTGCCCGGGTGGAGATCGAGCGGCTGGGCAGCCCCATCGGGAAGCAGGATCAGTATGCGGCTGCGTTCGGCGGCATCAATGCGATCCGCTTCGAGGCGGAGGGCGTGCAGGTAAAGCCCCTGCCGCTCTCGCCTCAGGTCCGCGCGATCCTGCAATCGCGCCTGCTCCTGTTCTTCACGGGGACTGCTCGCAGCGCCAACGCTATCTTGCAGGAGCAGCGGGCCTCCACCCGCCGCAGCGATAGCGCTGTCCTAGAGGCCCTTCACGCTCTCAAGGCCCTGGCCCGCGAGACCGAGGAGACCCTGGAGTCCGGGCAGGCGGGCCGCCTGGGCGAGGTCCTGCACGAAGGGTGGATGGTCAAGCAGCGGCTGGCCGAAGGCATCACTAACAGCCACATCGAGGAGATCTACCAGCGGGCCCGGGCCTCTGGGGCTGTCGGCGGCAAGGTGACCGGCGCGGGCGGTGGAGGCTTCCTCCTCCTTTGTTGCGAGGAGGAGCGTCAACCCGCCCTCTGCCGGGAGATGGCCTCCCTGGGTCTGCGCCGGATGGACTTCCGCTTCGACGAGGGCGGAGCCAAGGTGCTGATGAACTCGGCGCCCCGGTCTGCCTCGCGAGAGGGGGCCGCCCTGATCGCGTGAGGGAGCGATGACACGAGAGTTCCGCCTGCTCACCCTAGGCCTGCTGGCCGCTGACTCGGTTACCCTCGCCGCGGCCTGGGGGCTTGCCTACCTGCTGCGCTACGGCGGCCTCTGGCCAATCGAACACACCGAGCCAGCCATGTCGAGCGTGGTCTTCCAGGCCCTTATGCCCGTGGCATCGCTGAGCCTGTTCTGGGCCCTGGGCCTGTACGACCTGGACCGCCTGTTCGCGGGCCACCGGGAGTACGAGGCGGTGGCTCAGGGGTGTACCTACGCCGCCTTCGCCGTGCTGGTGCTGTCGTTCCTGACGGCCACACCTGTGGCTCGTGGGGCCATCGTGGCGGCCTGGGCGCTCTCCATCGTGCTGGTCGGGGCACAGCGGTTCGCCCTGCGCCGGGTGATCTTTCGGCTGCGAGCAGGAGGACATCTAGTGCGCCGACTACTCATCGTGGGGACCGACGAGCACGCCGTGGCCATCGCCCGCCAGCTCCACCGGGTCCGCGAGAGCGGCTACCGGGTGGCGGGGTTCCTGGACGACTACCGGCCAGTGGGGATGGACATCCTGGGGGGGCTGCGGGTGCTGGGCGACCCCCGCCGCGCCCGGGAGACAGCCGCGGCCTGCGGGGCATCCGCGGTTGTGATGGTGCCGCATGCGGTCAGTTGGGAGAGCCAGCGCGAGTTGCTGGAGCTGGCCGCCAGCGACGACGGCCCTACGGTTCAGCTCGCGCCCGGGCTGTATCATCTGCTGGCTACGGGCATCCGCACCACCGACAACGGCCTGGTCCCGCTGGTGCTGCTGGGCCGGCTGCGCATCACCGGCCTGGATGCCTTCCTCAAAGCGGCCATCGACTATGTAGGGGCCACCTTGCTGCTGGCGGCTCTGGGGCCGGTGATGGCTCTCTGCGCCCTGACCCGCCTGGTGGACGGAATCGGCCCGCTGTGGCAGCGCCAGCGGGTGCTGGGGCTGCGAGGTCGGCCCTTTCATCTCATCGTGATAGCTCGACCGGTCCCGCCGGAGCCTTCCCAGCCACTCCGGCGGTGGGCATGGCGCCTGCGCCTGGCTGTAGCCACCAGCCGATTGGGCAAGCTGCCCAATCTCCTGAACGTGCTGCGCGGGCACATGAGCCTGGTGGGGCCCAGGGCCCTGGGTGAATCAGACGGGGCGGCGCGCGAGTCCTGGACGCGCAACGTGCTTCTGGTCCGCCCGGGACTCACGGGCCCCGCCGCCGGGCCTAACGGCCTGGCCAGCCCGGAGGAACAAGCCATCAGAGACGTGGCCTACGTGCGGGACTACTCCCTCTGGCTGGACCTGCGGCTGCTGTTCGCCTCGTTCAAGCGGATGGTGCGGCGGGAGGACGGGCTGCCTCCATCCTATGGGTCACTGAGGGGAGAGGAGGCCCTCTCGCCGGAAGCGCCGGCACCTTAGCAGGATGGGGAAAGGGCCTGTCTGCGGCTCGAGCATGTCGTACGCCGCCTCCGGCGGCGGCTCTAGGAAGAGAGAAAAGCCCGTGCAGCGGTCCGACACACCAACGCTCATCGCGGAGACCCTGGAGACCTACCTAGGCGAGGTGCAGGCGGCCATCGCCGGCCTGCCGCTGGAGGCCCTCTCCCGCACCGCCCAGGAGCTGCTGGAGGCACGCCGAAGGGGGGGCACCGTCTACATCGTGGGGAACGGGGGCGGCGCCGCCACCGCCAGTCACATGGCCAGTGACCTGGCCAAGACTGCCTCGGTTGATGGTATACCGGGCGTGCGCACGCTGGCCCTGGCCGACAACACCCCTCTCCTGACGGCGTGGGCGAACGATGCCTGCTACGAGGAGGCCTTCGCCGCGCCCCTCCGCCACCTAGTGCGTCCGGGCGACGTGCTCATCGCCCTCTCCGCCAGCGGCAACTCCGTCAACGTCCTGCGGGCGGTGGAGGCGGCCGGGGAGGCGGGCGCGACCACCATCGGGCTGCTGGGCTTCGGGGGTGGCCGGTTGAGAGAGCGGGTGGATATCTGCGTGCTGGTGCCCGCCGACGCCTACGGGCCGGCGGAAGACGCCCAGCTCGTCATCAATCACGCCCTCACCGCTGCTCTGCGACGGGCCATCGAGGCGGAGCTGGCTGATACGAACCGTACCTCCAGCCAGGAGCCGATCCGCCGCCCGCTTTCTCCCAGAGCCGCCTGAGGGAGCGCGGGAGGTCTAACAGGCTGTGAAGGTAGCTATCGTCGGCTACGGCTCCTGGGGACCCCGGGTGGTGCGGTCGTTCTGCCAGGTGATGGCGCCTAAGGATCTCGTGGTGTGCGAGGTGCGGGACGACCGGCACGCGGCGCTGCACCGCGAACACCCCCGGGTGGCTCTGACACCATCCTGGCACTCCGTCCTCGGCGATGAGACCATCCACGCTGTGGTCCTCTGCACCCCGGCTATGACTCACTTCGAGCTGGCGGTGCAGGCGCTCAAGGCGGGCAAGCATGTGCTGGTAGAGACGCCCTTCGCCCCGGGGGTGGAGAAGGCCTCGCGACTTTTCGCGGAGGCTCGTCGGCGGAACCGGGTGGTTATGGCCGGGCACCTCTTCAGCCACTCTTGCCACGTCCTGGCCCTGCGGCGGCTGCTGGCTGGAGGGGTGCTGGGCCGTATTCACTACCTCCGCTCCCATCGCGCCAGCTTGGGTCCACGCCCCCGCGAGGAGGCCAGCGTGATCTGGGAGTACCTGGTCCACGACGCCTACCTCCTCCCCCTGCTGATGGGCCGCGCCCCTCGGCACGTCTGGGCCCATGGGGGCGACTATCTGCGCACGGGCGTCCCCGACGTAGTCTTCAGCACCTGGGACTTCGGCGGGGGCATGCTGGCCGCCTGCCAGGCGAGCTGGTACGAACCCGAGGAAGCGCGCCGCCTCTGCCTGATAGGAAGCCGGCGCATGGCCGTCTTTGATGACCTGCGCGAGGACGCCCGGCTGCTGGTGTACGATCGGGGCTATGAGATCGAGACGAGCAGGGACGCGCTGGAAGGCGACAGCCTGCACCTCTACGACAAGGGCGTTCAGGCGGTGAACCTGGAGGGAGAGGAACCTCTTCTGGCTCAGTGCCGCGCCTTTCTGAGGGCGGTGTCGCGGGGCCAGCCGCCCCGAGGGCACCGCCTGCAGGTCCTGAAGACTATGGCGATCCTGGAGGCGGTGGAGCGCTCAGCCCTCCGCGGCGGAGCCACCGTGGCGGTGGAGGCCAGCCCGCTGGAAGAAGCGGCCTGAGGAGGCTGCCACCACCCACCTCAGACGGCGTATACTCTATGCCCGAGGGTTATGGGCCCGATGACAGAAAGGGGCTCGCCATGATCGAGGGCGTAGAGGTCAAGCGGCTGGTCACCCATCCCGATGAGCGCGGCTTCTTCCGGGAGATAGTCCGCAACACCGAGGAGATCGTACGGGAGGGCTGGGCTCAGGTGAGCCACTCCCTCATGTACCCGGGTGTAGCGAAGGCCTGGCACGTCCACCCCACCCAGATCGACTGGTGGTACGTGCCCGTGGGCAACCTGAAGGTAGCCCTCTACGACACCCGGGAAGACTCGCCCACCCGCGGCCAGCTCCAAGAGCTCCTGCTGGGGGAGCACTACGAGGCCCAGCTCCTGAAGATCCCGCCGGGAGTGGCTCATGGCTGCAAGGCCATCGGCGGGCCCGCCCACCTCATCTACCTGACCTCCCGTACCTATGACCCCCAGGAGGAGGGTCGCATTCCCCACGACGACCCCGGCATCGGCTACGACTGGACGGCCCCGCCCCTCATCACCTAGCCGCCCCCGCTCAGGGTCCGGGCGGCGGCAGCAGGACGACAACTCCGGCCTCGAAGGTGCGGCCATCTTGCGCCAGGCTGCCCAGCACGGCCACGTGAACGCCCCGACGCAGCTCGGTCCGCGAGCCCGCTGAACCGTCGGAGAGCCGGACCTCCGTGTCCGCATCCATGGTCACCGTCCTGGGGCCAGCGGGCAGTGGCCGCGCGGGAATTCACCCGCTGCCCGCCCGCACCTCCCCGAAGGCTTCGCCTAGTATGCGCCACACCACCTCCGGGCGGGCCGGACGGATGGAGGACATGCTGCTGGTGCCGTCGTAGCTCCAGGCAGTCAGGTGGGTGGCCCCCAGCTCGGCGGCGATGCGCAGGCCCAGGCGCAGCTCCTCCTCCCTTCCCTCGGGGACGGAGAAGGCCTGCACCCAGATCTGGGTGCCCCGATTGTACCGCCGCGACACCTCCAGGGCCCGGCGGGTGAAGACGGGCACGTACGGCTCCGGTTCCGTGCGGGCCAAGTACCAGTAGGGGTCGCAGCCGAAGATGTCCAGGTCGGGGATAGCGGCGGCGGCCTGCCAGTCGGTGATGCCGAACTCCAGCCAGGGCCTGCGCTGGGCCGCCTGGGGCGTGGGGGCCCGCTCTTTCCACCAGCGGGCCAGGCGCTCGGCCAGCTCGGTAAGGCCGACGCTCCCCGGGTCGGTAGGGAGGAGGCAGAGGGCGTTGCGCAGGCCCAGGCGGCGGCTTTCGGCGCACAGCTCGCTCAGGAGGTTCAGCAGCGAGCGCTCCCGGAAGCGGCGCACCTCCTCGTCCATGGCCTCGGGCAGGGCCTGGCGGGCCTCCTGCTGAAAGCGCTCCTGGCAGTGCTGGCAGCGACAGGCCCAGGTCCCACCGCGATCGCCCAAGAGGGTGGCCGCATAGAAGTGGGGCTCATCCCAGAAGGCCACGTCGCCGCCCGTCTCTGCCGCTGCCTGCAGCCATTCCCGCAGGAACTGGCGGGTGGTGGGGTGGTTGGGGCAGGCGGCGGGGGCCTGGCGGCCGTCCGAGAGCACCTGAAGAGCCTCCGGGTGGTCCACCAGGAAGCGAGAGAGGGTCTCGCCGCTGAAGATCCCGGCTACCCCCCAGGGGTCCAGCCAGGCCTCCAGCCCGGCCTCATGGGTAGCCTCCACCACCTCTCGCATGGTCGCGCGGTAGTAGAGCAGGTCGGTCTCGGTGAGGCAGTGCACCACATAGGTGCAGTGGTGGGCTAGCATATCGGCCAGGTCGGCGCGGACGTGGCGCAGGGTGCGGGAGCTGAAGTAACTTACACCGGTCTCGACCATTCAGGCACCTCCCTTCGCGCGCTCGAATTGCTCCTAAACCCCTATTGATCGAGCTTTCGGATTCGGATAAACTATAAACTGAAGCCGTACTGTGGAGCAGGCCTGGCATCCCCGCCACCAGCCCGGGCCTGCGGTCGATGAGAACGCAGTGCGGCTCCCCTTTTTCTGTTCCTGCTCACTACCTCCAGAAGAACGCGCTAGCGGCCTGACCCGGCTCGATTAGGTCGCACGCCGCCTGCGGCGGGCAGCAAGCATATCACATTCTGCGGCGACACCCTGAGCTACCCGGCTAGATAGCTTCGGCCTGGCGCAGGGCGGCGATCTCACCGGCGCTGTAGCCCAGCTCGGAGAGCACCTCCTGGGTGTGCTCGCTGAGGGTAGGGGCGAGCCGCCTGATCTCCGCCGGCGTCTCCGAGAAGCGCAGGGGGTGATTCACCAGCGGTGTGGTCTCCCCGCCGGGGCCCTCGAAGTCGGCGAACATGCCCCGCTCCTGGAACTGGGGGTCCTCCAGCACCTCGCTCAGTTCGTAGACCGGGCCGCTGGCGACGTCGGCGCGGGCCAGCGCCTCCACCCACTCGTCTCGAGGTCGGGTACGCATGGCCTCCGCCAGCACTCCGGCCAGCTCGTCCCGGCGCTGCCACCGCTGGAGCGCGTTCAACGCTGCCAGGTCCTGGCGACCGATGGCCTGACAGAGGTTCCGCCAGAAGTGGTCCTCTAGGACGATGCTCAGGCTGATGAACTTGCCATCGGCGCACTGGTAGACGCCGTAGGCCGGCCCGATGGGGACGACCTCGGCCCCGCTGCCTCGCCACATCTGGCCGCTCAGGGCGATGGTCATCCACGAGAGGAGGCCGTCGGTCATGGAGATGTCCAGGTACTGGCCCCGGCCGTTGCGGTGGCGGGCCAGCAGTGCCGCCAGGACGCCCAGGGCGGTGAACATGCCGGAGGAGAGGTCGCCGATGGCCACGGCGGGGAGGCTATCGAAGCGGCCGGAGGGGATGAGGCCCGCCAGGAGCCCGGCCATGGCCTGGTAGCTGAGGTCATGGGCAGGGCGCTCCCGGTAGGGGCCGCTCTGGCCGAAGCCGGAGAGAGAAGCGTAGACGAGGCGCGGGTTCAGCTCACGAAGCGCCCCGTAGCCCACGCCCAGGCGATCGCAGACGCCCGGCCGGAAGCCCTCCACGAAGACGTCCGCTGCCTGGATCAGGCGGTGCACCACCTGTCGCCCGCCCTCCGACCTGAGGTTGGCGGTGACGCTGCGTTTGTTGCGATTAAGGGCAGCGAAGAAGTCGCTCA
The DNA here is from genome assembly GCA_049678585.1 of Dehalococcoidia bacterium. Lineage (GTDB taxonomy): Bacteria > Chloroflexota > Dehalococcoidia > DSTF01 > CAZFGZ01 > CAZFGZ01. Next base: position 38,516 of record JBAUEL010000107.1, on the reverse strand, counting down.
TGCCGCCGGGGCCCCGCGCGGGGTCGCCCACACCCGGCCGCTCCACCATGATGACGTCGGCCCCCATATCTGCCAGCAGCAGGGTACAGTAAGGGCCGGGGTACTGCTCGGCCATGCTGACCACGCGGATACCTTCGAGGGGAGAAGACACCGCAGACCTCCTTCACTGATGTACGCGCAGTCCGTTATACCACACCATGCAAGCAGGCGGTGCAGCCCGGCGAAAGGAGGGGCGGGTGGTCGTCGGTGCGAAGTTAGGGGCTGGGACGAAGCAAGGCGGTGGGTCTCGCCGGGCTAGGCGCCTTCTCCGCCGGCGGTGCGGGCGTTGCGGCGGGCCTCCATGATGCGCTGCTCGCGGTGCTCTTGTTTGGCCTGCTCCAGATCGGTAGTGGCGTTAGCAAGCAGCTCGCGGCTGGTACCTCCGTCCTCCGGGAAGCAGACGATGGCCACGCTGGCGGTGAGGGGCTGGGGGGAGCCCTCGCCGCCGAAGATGGATACCTGGGCCAGGCTGGACAGCATGCGGGTGGTAGCGGCCACCGCGGCGGCGCGGTTAGTCTCCGGCAGAAGCACCGCGAAGTCGTCGTCCTTGATGCGGGCCACTATCTCCGGAAGCGAGACTGCCTCGGCCAGGGTGGTGGCGGCGGTGCGCAGCAGTCTGTCACCCATGGACTGGCCGTAGGTGGCGTTGAACTCGCCGAAGTCGTCCAAGTCCAGCAGCACGAGGGAGAGGCCCCGACCGTAGCGGCTGGCCCGAGCGATCTCCGCATCCAGGGCATCCATGAGGAAGCGACGGCTGTGCACCCAGGTCACCTGGTCGATGTCGCTGAAGCGAGCGGCCTCTTCCTGGGCCAGCAGGTCGCGCAGGGCCAGGGTGAGATGGGCCACCAGCAGCTCCAGCAGCTCTATGTCTGGGTCCTCCGCCTCGAAGCCGAAGGCCACCAGCCCCAGGGGCTCGTTCTCCACGAGCATGGGAGCCAGCGCCACCTTCCTGAGCTCCAGGGTGTCCTGGGCCCTCCTCCACACCTCCTCGGGCAGCACGTCCTCCATGAGGTCGCTGAAGGAGTCGCTCATGGATACTTCTCCCTGCTCCAGAATGATGCGGCGCGCCGAGGTAGCTGGCAGCGGAAACTCCAGAGCGGACAGGTCCTCCTGGAAGGCATCCATGGCGCGCTCCAGGCGCGGGTCCACCACCGCCTCCAGGGCCGAGGCCGCCAGCAGGTCACGCTTGGAGTCGATGGTGAGGGGGTAGACGAGCTGGGCCCCGGTGACCTCATGAGCCCGCTCCATGAAGGTGCTCAGCAGCTCACCCACGCTCCCCGCGCTCTGCAGGAACAGTGAGAGGACCACCAGGGCATACAGGCGTTCCTCGCGGGTGCTGGCCGGGGGGAATTCCCCGGCAACGCTCTCGCCCGGGGTTTCGTCGGCAGGCTTGTTCGCCCCGGACCTGTCACTTGATAGCCACCGTCCTACGCGCATCCTATCGGCTCCCTCGAATGGTCCTGTCTCTCGCTAGTCAGCTACCCGCACGTGGATCCTATATTCGTCTCGGGCGACCACGGTGCAATCCCGTTGCATGGCCTCGGCAATAGCCGATTCCAGGTCTGAGGTGGTGATCTCCGACTGCGCCTCCAGTGAGATAACGGCCACCCCGTGAGTGTAGCTGACCAGGGAGAGGTCGCGCACCCCCTCAATAGCCATGAGCGCCCGGTGTAGCGGCGCCAGGTCGACGCTGGTTCTGCGGTCCTCCTCCTGTCGGTCCTCCACGGTGATGGTGTAGGAGCGGGGCAGGAGATCCAGGCCTCTGGGTGCCGGGGGCGCTGCCTCGGCGGGCTCCTGAGCGGGCGGAGGCGCCGGGGGCGTCGCGTCCTCGCTTCGCGGGGGCGCTTGGCTGAGAGGCGGGACCGCCCCGCTCCTGTCCGGCACTGGCCGGCCGCCACTGGAGGGAGCGGCCTCGCTTCGAGAGGGCGGCTGCTGCGGGCCCGGCGCAGCCAGGCTATGGAGGGCCTCCTCCAGCTCGCCGATGCCCCGCAGGAGGGGCGCAATCTGCCCCAGGGTGCCGCGCAGGAAATGGATGGCCTGGGTAGCCTCGGTGATGCTGCGCTCGATGTCGCGCAGGGTTTCCTGCCAGAGGGCAGCGGCGCTGGCCAGGGCCTCCTGCCGGGACGCCTCCGGCCCGGCGGCAGGGGCTTCGCTCTGCTCATCCGCCCCCGGATGCTTCAGTTCGTCGGAATTCTTCGCGTCTTTGGTCATGCAGGGAGCCTTCTACGGGTGGCGTCAAGCATGCCGACAACGGGCCAGCTCAGGAAGAGGGCCACCTATAGTTCATTTTCGGCAGCTTTGCCGCAGGTGTTCACAGGGGGGGTATCGGCCGGACCCCCAGACAGAGGGCTCCGCCCCCCGCACTTCCCGACTGCGGGAGTTCTCCGGCACCCTGCTAGACGCAGCGGACGGGGCTTGAGTATGATGCCGCTGCGACCCCATGCATGGGGCCTCCCCGGCCTCGGAGGCCCTTGCCCTGGCTCTCAGCACAAGGAGGGATACCCATGAAGGCTGTGGTCTTTGAGGAACACGGAGGCATCGACATCCTCCAGTACAAGGACATCGCCGAACCCAAGGCCGGCCCCAACGACGTGGTCATCAAGGTCCGCGCCGCCGCCTGCAACTACAACGATATCTGGGCGCGCCGGGGCATGCCCGGCATGCGCGTGATCATGCCTCACATCTCCGGCTCCGACGTGGCCGGCGAGGTGACGGAGGTGGGCAGCGAGGTCGCCAACGTCAAGGTGGGGGATGAGGTGATCGTGCACCCGTCGATCTCGTGCCGCACCTGCGAGGCCTGCGCCCGCGGCGAGGACATGTTCTGCCGCCAGTTCAGGATCTACGGGTTCCAGACCGGGCCTCTGGATGGCGGCCATGCCGAGTACGCCATGGTTCCCGCCTTTAATGTTGTCCCCAAGCCCAAGAACCTGACCTTTGAGGAGGCCGCCTCCCTTCCCCTGGTCCTGCTGACGACCTGGCGCATGCTGGTGACCCGCGCCAAGGTCCGACCCGGCGACTTCGTCCTGATCTGGGGTGCTGCGGGCGGGCTGGGCACCCTGGCCATACAGATCTGCAAGCTACACCATGCCCACCCCATCGCCGTGGCCAAGAGCGATGAGAAACTGGCGAAGGCAAGGGATTTGGGGGCCGAGTACCTCATTAACCGCACTACCCAGAACGTGTTCGAGGAGGTGCGAAACATCACCGGGCGGGCCGGGGTGAACGTGGTCTTCGAGCACGTTGGCGAGGCCACCTGGGAGACCAGCGTGCAGGCCCTCAGGTGGGGTGGTACGGTGGTCATCTGCGGCGCCACCAGCGGCTTCGATGGGAAGACCGACTTCCGCTTCCTGTGGAACAAGCAGCTCAACTTCATGGGCTCCCACATGGGCAACAAGGCGGAGCTGCTTGAGGCCCTCAGGTTCGTGGAGAGCGGCGACATCAAGCCGGTGGTCTCCGAGGTCATGAGCCTCCAGGAGGTGGGGAAGGCGCAGACCCGGATGGAGGAGGGTGAGTCGATAGGAAAGATCGTCCTCGTGCCGTAGCCGAAGACGTTGCGCGCCTTTCCCGCGGCCGGTGGCATAAGTTATGTTAATTTGAGGAAATTCTAGGGAACGCCGCCCACTGTCTCCGATTCTCTACTAGAGATGATGTGGGCGGCCGGGCCTCCTTTGCAGGTTTTCTTCCCCTGAAAGAGCGGGGCAGTGGCCGGACCACTGGAAGGTTATCGAGTCCTCGAGCTGGGACGGGTCCTGGCGGCGCCGTTCTGCGCCCAGATGCTGGGCGACCTGGGCGCCGAGGTCATCAAGATCGAGATGCCCGAAACCGGCGATGAGTCCCGCGCCTACGGCCCACCCTTCATCGAGGGGCAGAGCTTCTACTTCCTCAGCCTCAACCGCAACAAGGAGAGCGTCACCCTCAACCTGAAGCATGAGCGGGCCAAGGAGATCCTGCGGGAGCTCATCAGGCGGTTCGACGTCTTCGTGCACAACTCCGTGCCCGAGCCTATGGAGCGCCTGGGCTTCTCCTATGAGGACGTTCGCCGAGTCAACCCGAAGATCGTCTACTGCGCCATCTCAGGCTTCGGCCAGTCCGGGCCGGACCGGGACAAGCCCTGCCTGGACATGATGGCCCAGGCGCTCTCCGGCCTGATGTTTCTGACCGGGGAGCCCGAGGGCTCCCCCATGCGCTCGGGCGCGGCCGTCTCCGACATCGCTGCCGGCATGTTCGGGGCCTACGGCATCGTGGCTGCCCTGCTCCACCGCGAGCGCAGCGGCGAGGGACAGATGGTGGACATCTCGCTGCTGGAGGCCTCCATCTCCCTGCTGACCTATCAGGCCAATCGGTATTTCGTGACCGGCGAGAACCCCGCCCGATTGGGCAACGCCCACCCCTCCATCGTCCCCTACGACTGCTACCGGACCGCCGATGGCTGGGTGACCATAGCGATCATGAATCAGCCTATGTGGGAGCGCTTCTGCACCGCCCTGGACCTGAAAGGGCTCCCGCGCGACCCGCGCTTCCTCAGCAACGCCGACCGGGTGAGCAATCGCGATGCCCTGAACCAGGTCCTCTTCGACCGTCTGGGCCGCGTCTCCACTGCGGAGCTGGTGGCCCGGCTGGAGGAGGTCGCCGTCCCCTGTGCGGAGGTACGAGACCTTCACGCCGTCTTCGCCGACGCCCAGGTGCGGCACCTGGGCGTTCGCCAGCAGGTGCACCATCCGGTGACCGGCGACATCGAGGTGGTGGGGGCGCCCTACCGGCTGTCGGCGTCGCCGGCGGCGGTGCGCAAGCCGCCACCCCGCCTGGGCGAGCATACCGAGAGGTGGCTCCGAGAGCTGGACTACACCCCAGCACAGATCGAGGGGCTGCGAAAGGAAGGCGTCATCTGAGGGGCCGACGATGGGTCAGCCCTGCGGACTGAGGGAACTGAAGCCGGTTCATCGGCCTGGACGGGCCCCGCGCCGGGCAGCGGACGGGCTACAATAGCAGCATCCAGCCCATGCGCTTCTACGAGTACGAAGCCAAGGTCCTGCTGGCGAAGCGGGGCGTCCGGACGCCCGGCGGGCAGCTCGCCCGGAACCCGGGGGAGGCCGCTGCGGCCGCCGAGGGCATGGGCTTCCCCGTGGTCCTCAAGTCGCAGGTGCCGACGGGCGGGCGCATGAAGGCCGGCGGCATCCGCTTCGCCGAGAGCGCCGACGAGGTCCGCGAGGCTGCCCGCCGCATCCTGGGGCTGGAGATCGGCGGCCGCCGACCCGTGGGCGTAATGGTCGAGCCGAGGGCCGAGGTGGCCCAGGAGTACTACCTGGGCGTTACCTACGACACCCGCGCCAAGCTGCCCGTGGCCATCGTCTCCGACCGGGGCGGCATCGACATCGAAGAGGTAGCGGAGCGGGAGCCCGAGCACGTCTCCCGCCGTCACTTCTCCTCCCTCCTGCCCCTGAGCGACTTCGCCTTCAAGGAGTGCGTGACGGGTCTGGGCCTGGGCGGCGGCGAGCTCACCGCCCTCACCGGCCTGCTGGCCCGCCTCGGGCGCATATTCCTGGAGCACGACCTCACCCTCGCCGAGATCAACCCGCTGGGCCGGCTGAAGGACGATACGTACGTCGCCCTGGACTGCCACATGGAGCTGGAGGACGAGGCTGTGGGCCGCCAGCAGGCCCTGCTAAAGGAGCTGGGGGCCGACCCCTCGGGTCGCCAGGCCCGCGAGCCCACCCCGCTGGAGATGCGGGCGGTGGAGATCGACACCAGCGACCACCGGGGGGTGGCCGGCAGGGTGGTGGAGTTCGACGGCTCGCTGGGGCTGATCATCGGCGGGGGCGGCGCCAGCCTCACCGCCTTCGACGCGGTGCGTCGCCATGGCGGGGCGCCCGCCAACTACTGCGAGATCGGCGGGAACCCCAGCGTACGCAAGGTCTGCGAGCTCACCAAGCTCATCCTGAGCAAGCCGGGCGTGGAGCGCATCGCGGTTATCATGAACGTGGTGAACAACACGCGCGTCGACATGGTGGCGCGGGGCGTCATCAAGGGCTGCGCGGAGTCGGGGCGCGAGCCTTCGAAGACCATCGCCGCGTTCCGCATTCCGGGCGCCTGGGAGGACGAGGGGTTCCGGCTGCTGCGGCACTACGGGGTGGAGCCGCTGGACCGCACGGTGAGCATCGACGAGGCGGCGCAGCGGGCGGTTGAGGAGATGAAGGCGTAGGAGGTAAATGATGGAGCCATTCAGTGTTGAGAAGGCTCTGGAGGGGATCAGCGAGGCTTTCTCGCCCGTCGATCTCGCGCACATGGATGGCTACGTCCTGCGCTGCAGCCTGGTCAAGGGGGACTTCCACTGGCACCGGCACGTCGCTCAGGACGAGCTGTTTCTCTGTCACAGCGGAAGGCTTCGCGTCGAGAGCCGTGAGAAGACGGTAGAGCTCCTGCCAGGGGAGGGCGTGGTCGTACCGAGAGGCGTGGAGCACCGCACGTCTTCGGCGGACGGCGCGGTAGCCATCGTGATGGAACGCCGAGAAACCGTGAGTAGAGGGGACTGACGTGTCCATCCTCGTAGACGAGAGCACGCGCATCATCATCCAGGGGATCACTGGGCGGGAGGCCGCCACGATGACCCGCGACATCATGGACTACGGCGGCAAGGTGGTGGGCGGGGTGACCCCAGGCCGGGGCGGCCGCGACGTGCACGGTGTTCCCGTCTTCGACACCGTCCGCCAGATAACCGCGCGGGAGCGGGTGGACGCTTCGATTCTGGCAGTGCCCGCGGGCTTCGTCCGCGACGCCGCCTTCGAGGCCATCGAGGCGGGCGTGCCCCTGCTGGTCATTCTCACCGAGCGCATCCCCCGCCGCGACGTGGTGCAGATACTGGAGCTGGCCCATCTGCGAGGGAGCCGGGTCATCGGGCCGAACACCATGGGGCTCATCTCGCCGGGCAAGACCAAGGTGGGCTCGGTGGGCGGGCCCGCCGTGGACACGCGCAAGTCCTTCGTGCCGGGGCGGGTGGGCATTATGTCACGTTCGGGCGGCATGACCACCGAGCTGGCCAACCTGCTCACCCAGAGCGGCCTGGGCCAGAGCACCGCCATCAGCATGGGCGGCGACCCCATCATCGGCAGCACCTTCGTCGAGCTGCTGCCCCTGTGGGAGGCCGACCCCGAGACCGAGGCGGTGGTCATCTTCTGCGAGCCCGGCGGGCCCATGGAGGCGGATCTGGCGGAGAAGGTTGGACGCGATGGCAGCCGCCTGCCCATCGTGGCCTTTATCGCCGGGCACTTCGCGGCGGAGATGCCGGGGGTGCGCTTCGGGCACGCCGGGTCGATCGTGGAGGGGAAGGCCGACACCGCCGAGGAGAAGGCCCGCCTCATGCGGGAGGCGGGCATCGTGGTGGCCGAGGACTTCTCCCAGATCCCAGCGCTGGTGAAGGAGGCCATGGGGCGCGAGGCCAGCCCTCGCCCTAAGGCACAGGGCTAGAAAGTCAGAGATGAGCAAGTCCACGCAGGCCGGTTCGACGGGCGCGCCCATCCGGGGTATGTTCGTCCGCCTGGGAGTGGACGCCAACCTCTGCGCTCGCGAGCCTCAGTGCCGCGAGTGTGCCCAGTCCTGCCCCGTGGACATCTTCGTTCGCAATGAGGGCGAGACCGCCCAGGTGGTGGGCGCTAACGAGGACGAGTGCATCCTCTGCGACCAGTGCGTGGAGCGCTGCCCTGTCAACGCCGTCAGCCTGAGTAAGCTATACTAAGATTCCGCCGGGCAGACCACCGCCATCAGCTCCGACACGTCGGCCAGGCTCTCCAGGTCCGAGAGCAGGCGCAACGACTCCTCGACCGCGCCCTCGGGCAGGGCGACGGCTACGCAGTCGCGATACTTCCCGGCGAGCTCGTCCCAGCTCAGCGGGGCCCGCGGCGAGCCGCGGGGATGGTCCACTTGAGCCTCGCGCCTGGTGCCGTCCTTCAGCACAACAGCCACCCGGGCATACCCTCCCAGCACCCGGTGGGCCTCTCCGGGCCCTTGCGAGGGCCGCACGCATCGCAGCAGGGCCTGGGCTTCGGGCCGCTGCACTGCCCGGTCGCTGAACGAGGCCAGCTTTGCCCCGCCGTCCAGCAGGGCGGCCGCCAGACAATACCCCACGCTGAACTTGCCCTCCAGTCCGGTCTGCGGGCGCGAGTGGACGAGGGGCTGGGCCGCGCCCGCGGGCATGGATACCTCCACCTGCTCAACGTCGTGCGGGAGAATGGGCGCGCGGCCCATAAGCTCCAGGACAGCATCGAGGGCGCAGTGGGCCGCGAAGCAGCAAGGATACTTCTTGACGGTGATGCCGGGGGAGACGATGTCCCAGGGGTCGGCCAGATGGGCCACCACGGCCTCAGGATCCCAATCGCCCTCCGGAGCGAAGAGGCTTCCGAAGCCCAGAGGGCTGTCGAGAATGTCGCGGTCGGCGGTGAAGCCGCGCTGGACCAGCAGGGCGGACAGCACACCGCTGCGGGCGGCGTGGCCGGCGTGCAGGGGCTTGGTCATGCTGCCGAAGTTCTGTCGGCTGCCCGAGGCCAGGGAGGTGGCCATGCCCAGGGCCATGCGCATTCCCTCCACGTCCAGCCCGAGCAGCTTGCCGCAGGCGGCGGCTGCGCCCAGGCTGCCCAGGGTGGAGGTGGCGTGCCAGCCACGGGCGTAGTGGCTGGGACCTAGGCCCCGCCCTATTTTGCACTCTACCTCGAAGCCCAGCACGAAGGCCTCTATGAGCTGGCGGCCGCTGGCCCGCAGCTTCTCGCCGAGGGCGAGCAGGCCCGGCAGCAGGGGGACGCTGGGGTGGCCGATCATCGAGAGGCTGACGTCGTCGTAGTCCAGGGCGTGGCCGAGGGTGCCGTTGACCAGGGCGGCCTCGGCTGCGGGCACACGCAGGGGCATGCCCAGGACCCCCGCCTCGGGGGCGCCGCCGGCCTGGGCGGCCAGCTCGGCCACGATGCGCCCGGCCTCCTCCCGGGAGCCCGCCAAGGCTACCCCCAGCGTGTCCAGGATGGCCCGCCTGGCCAGGGTGCGCGCCTCGTCAGGTATCTCCTCGTATCGCGTCTCGACTACGAACCGGGCAAGGGTCTCAGTCAGGCCCATCTGCATCTCCGCAAGGCGAACCGGGCCTAGTCGCTCTTCTCGAAGTAGATGTAGAGCCGGTCGCCTTCCATCCGGGCGCCGGTGGCAGTGCGACCGGCCAGCGAGTGGGGCAGCAGGACGTTGCGAGTGTGGGGGCCGACGCGCACCATCAGCTCGTCGCCCCGCTGGGCCAGCGAGATTTCGGCCTTGCTCACGAAAGGCATCCCCAGGCTCAGCACCATCCTCCCGTCCTCTGACCGCACCTCCTGAGCGACCCAGGGATAGAAGATCCTGGTGGGGTCCTCGTCGCCGAAGATGTGGGCGGCCAGCTCGCGCAGTCGCTCTGTGCCCACCACCTCGTCGGGCATCAGGGGGGCGGTGAGGATGGGGATGGGCGCGAAGGCCTCTTCGATGAGCCGGTAATGGGCCCGCTGGGCCTTCTGCCAGCGGCCGAAGAAGCGGTGGTCTAGCGAGTCCGGGAGCAGCCGATTGCAGATGATCGCGTCGGTGACGTAGCCATAGAGGTTCAGATAGGTGAACAGGCGCTGCGACTCACGGATGACCATGCGCTCCGGGTTCACCACCACCCGCACCGAGGAGTGCGCGCGGTCGGAGAGGAGGCGGTACAGGTCGATGAGCTGCTCCAGCAGCTCCTGGGCGGCGTCAAAGACCTCGCGCTTGGGGACAGGCATGCCGGTGAGGGGATGGATGACGGGCCCGAAGACCTGAGCCAGGCGTCGTTCCACCGGCAGGACCTTGTCCACCCACCAGTGGGCGGACTCCGGGAAGGCCAGGAGGCGTAGGGTCTCGCCGGTGGGGGCACAATCCACGATGACCAGGTCGAATTCGCCGCTCTGGGCGTGGCGGTTCACCCAGAGGAGGTTGGCCAGCTCCTCCATTCCCGGCACCAGGGCGATGTCTTCGGCCACCAGCTCGTCCATGCCCTGCCAGGCCAGCAGGGCCTTGAGCCACCCCTGAATGGTGCCCCAGTACTTTTCGAGATTGTAGTAGACGTCGGTCTCCTGGCCCCACAGGTTGGGAGCGACGAGGGTTGGCTCCGGGCCCAGCTCCGTCTCCAGGGAGTCGGCCAGGCTGTGGGCGGCATCGGTGCTGACCACCACGGTGCGGTAGCCCAGCTCGGCGGCGCGCAGGGCGGTGGCGGCCGCCGCCGTGGTCTTGCCGGTGCCTCCCTTCCCCGTGTACAGGAGGATGCGCACCTAACCCTCCTGCCTGGCCAGCTCGACCTGATAGGCCCGGGCTAATTGGTCGGCCCGGCGACCGGTCACCCGCATGAACACCCCCTCGGCGTATGCCAGGAGCTTTCCGTCGCGGGTGCGGATCTCCCCGCGCAGGTCCAGCAGCCGGCCGCGATGGCGCAGCACCTTGCCGGTCACCAGCAGGGTCTCGGACAGGGGCACGGGCTCACGAAACCGTACGGACATCTTGGCGGTCATAGCCCAGACGCCCTGACCATAGACGGCCCAGCCCATGGCTTCATCCAGCATGGTGGCTACCAGGCCGCCGTGCATGTGGCCAGGAAAGCCCTGGTGATGGAGGGACGGGGTGAACTCGGCCACGGCCCGACCGTTCTCCACTCGGAACTGCATGCCCAGCCCCATGGGGTTGAGGGTGCCGCAGCCGAAGCAGCGGCTGGCCAGCCGTCGACGCTCTTCCACCTGCTCATTCACGGCCAGCGCCCTCCCCAGAAGGGGCGCGCACCTCGGCGGTGCCGCTGATGAGGGTCTCGCCCCGCTGGTTCCGACACTCCACGGCGTACTCCAGCACCCCGCCCTGGCCGCCGGCTGGGGCCGCCCGCGGCGTAGCCTGGGCGGTCACGGTGTCTCCGGGCCGGGCGGGCCCCTTAAAGCGAATCTTGAGGCGGCCGCTGGCCAGCCAGTCCTGCCCGAAGGCGCGCGCCATCATCTCGGAGATGGCCGCCAGGACCAACATGCCGTGGGCGATGGTGCCGCCGAAGGGGGTGGCGCGGGCGTAGGCCTCGTCGACATGGATGGGGTTGTAGTCGCCGGTGGCGTCGGCGTAGTGGTTGATGCTCTCCTGGGTGATGTACTTGACTACGGGCTCCACCGCCGGTGCCGAGTCCACGTTATCCCTCCGCCGGGCGAGGCGCCATGACCGTGGTACGCCCGACCAGCACGGGCTCGCCGAGCGAGTCCGCCGGGGCCACCTCGAACTCGATGACCGAGGCCACGAAGCCCCCGCGCTCCGAGCGCTGCGCCACCTCCCCACGCATGGTCAGCTCCGCATCCAGGGGTACCGCCGCCCGACACTCCACCTCCTGGGCGGCGTGGAGCGAGCCCGCCGGGAGCTCCAGGCGCTCCAAGAGGGCGCGCAGGGCCAGAGCGGCAATGGCCAGGGGCGGAGCCGCGTCGCCGTAGGCGGCCGGTCGGTCCTGAACGGCGTCCAAGTAGCGGCCCACACCGTCCGGCGATATCCGGAAGGTCGCGGCTGGAAACCTGTAGCCTCTTGGCAGAGCGGCGATGTTGGCGCGAGAGGAGGTCGTCACGAGGTGCTCCCAATGATCAGCGAGAGAGCCGTCTCTCCCTTTCTATCGGCTGGGGAAGTCAGTGTCAACGAGGAGGGAAACGAAAAAGCCGCCCTCCGCCCCCAGGCGGACAGGCGGCCTAGCGGCCAAGCTGTCCGGGCCAGCTACACGTAGGGGTCCCCCATGTGAGCGCGACCCCAGGCCTCCAGGCTGTGCAGGGCCTCTCCCAGCTCCCGGCCCTTGGTGGTTAGCTCGTACTCCACCCAGGGGGGCATGATGGCCACGATCTCCCGCTTGATGATCTCCAGCTCCTCCAGGTTCTTGAGCCGGTCGCGGAGGGTGCGCGAGTTGCAGCCGCCGATGGCCTGAGCCAGTTCGTTGAAGCGGCGCTTGCCGCCCATCAGCTCGTAGATGATGCGGGGGACCCACTTCTGGCCGAGCAGGGCCAGAGTCGCCCGCACCGGACAGTAGGCGTCGTCCCGGTCCAGCACAAGCTTGCGTTCCAGCGCCATGTCTCTCTGCCCCCTTTACAAGAGAGTATACAGTACTTCGTACTGCGTGTAAAGTTCACTGGGCGGGGGCAGGCCTGGGCCCGACGGTTAGAATGGTGCACAATGCGTTGCTCATGTTGGGGGAGGCTGCTACGGAACGGCCGAGCGTTCGGTGTCTATGTCAACCTCGCTCCAACCGAGTATGATTGGGGAGAGTGCTGGACGAGTACAAACGCTTGACCATGTTGGCCTGCTCAGGCTAGACTACAGCGCCCATGACTCAGGAGGATCTGCAGCCCTGGTTCGAGTTCAGTGTCTTGGACACTGAGGGAGAGGGCGTCGAAGTCGGCAAACTGACTCGGCTCCTGTCTAGTTTGTCTTCCTCATTCTATGCAATCGCGCGCGCCAAGATAGGTATGGCTGGCCCTCGGCCCGGGCGGCGCAAGATTGCCGAGGAAACACTCGCGGCTATCAGGCTTGTTCGAGTAAGGCCCGGCAGCACAACCATCGAGGTCGCTCCACCCACCGGTGCTATACAAGGCCAGCTCCAGATTGTTGAGGAGCCCACTCCGGACGATGTCGCTCTTGATTTCTACGAAGAGGTGCGTCGGATTGAGGAGGGCGAACCTGCCCCAGCAGACCGACAGGACATTCGTCGCCATGTGCGCGCGGTCGTTGAGGAAGCAGGCCAAATAGGTCCGCGGGCGGAGATTGTCTACAGGCCGCTCTCTCCTCGGCCTGGACTTCCGCGACGGGCAGTGCTAAGGACAAGCATTCGGACCACAGAGGTTCCAGAGGAGAAGCCCCCGGGACGTGGGATGCGGAGGCGGCGACTATCCGGGCATGCGTACATGGTTGATGTTGAACCCGGACGGGAGCGACTGCGCGTCAAGTTGCCAGATGGGCGAGATATCACTCTAGACGTGCAAGAGGAACTCACTGCCAGAATAGCGGCTGCTCTCGATCAGGTGGTCGAGGTTCAGGTCGAGGAGGAGGTCGAAGGCAATATCCCGATTAGCCGGGTCGCGCGCGATCTTGCGGTTCTTCCCACATCCGGTCCCGGAAGCGATCAGCCTCCGAAGTCCATAAGTGAGCTCGAACGGGAACAGAACATGCCTAGCGAACGACCGGACTATGTCGCTCTTGCATCGATCGTCTGGGAGACGGAGGAGGAAATCGCGCAATTCGAACAATACGTGCGGGAATTACGCCGGGCTGAAACAGCCTGAAGTCAGCCGTGATGGCTGAATACCTTCTGTCTGACACTACAGTAGTCCAGTACCTCACTAGAGCCAGCCAAGATTCTACAGCTTACCAGGCGATGATCGGTGAGCGTCGACTCACCATATCGTTCCAGACACAGGCGGAACTACTAAGTTTTCCCTACGGAGAGAAAAGGCGAAAACGCCTTGACGACTTGCTGGCCGCGATGCTGAAGCTGCCTCATACTGAAGCGACGGGCATTTGGTACTCGCGGGTCTTTCAAGTACGCACCGAGCTGAAGAGACGGGGCCAGCCGGGAGGCGATGCAGGGCAGGCTGATATTTGGGTAATCAGCAGCGCCTTGGAGCATGGTCTAGCTATGCTGAGCCACGACAAGCAGCAGGTCCATCTGGGACGCGCGATGAACTTGAAGGTGCTCACCAACCTGCCAGAACTCAGGGACGCCAACCCCAAGTTGTGAAGACGGCACCTTCGCCCGAGGAAAAGCGTCCGGGCCAAGACGCGACGCACGCCGCGCCCTGACCGGCAGCGTTACGCGCATCGTCGGGCGCCTAGACAATCCGCGCCCCTCTCCAACATGCCACTGGGCAGGGCGTGTGCCCTGCCCACTGCGTGATGAGACCCTTCTCGGCCCAACGGCCAGAGCTAGGCGCCGCTCGCTTCCCCCGTCAGGTACTGGTGGATGCCCTTCGCTGCGATGCGGCCGTCGCGCAGGGCGGTGACCACGAGGTCGGCGCCGTTGACGGCGTCGCCACCGGCGAAGATGCCCGGCCTGCTGGTGGCGCCTGTCTCCCGGTCGATGACAATGCCGCCCCAGCGCTCGGTCCCCAGGCCCGAGGCCGACCAGGCCACTGCGCGGTCAACCCCGAAGCCGAGGCCCTTGAGGACCATGTCCGTCTCGATGATGAACTCGGAGCCTGGAATGGGCACGGGGCGGCGCCGGCCGCTGTCGTCAGGCTCGCCCAGCTCCATGCGCTGGCACTTCATGCGCGCCACCCGACCATCGTCGCCCGCGAAGAACTCCAGCGGCGCCGCCAGGAAGTGGAACTGGATATTCTCCTCGTGCGCGTGGACGCGCTCATCAGCGCGGCCGGGCATCTCCGCCTCCGTGCGACGGTAGACGCAGGTGACCGTCTCGGCGCCCAGGCGGACAGCCGTGCGCACGCAGTCCATGGCGGTGTCACCACCACCGATGACCGATACGCTGCGCGCCGCCGGCAGAGGCTCGCGCATCGACTCCGGGAGCAGCTCAGGGGCCAGGTTGCCCCGCACCAGGTAGTCCATGGCGGTGAAGATGCCGGGCAGGTCCTCCCCGGGAACCCTCAGCTCAACGCCCACACCAGCGCCGTGCCCCAGGAAGACGGCGTCGAACTTGCCCCAGGGGCTCCCCTTCAGCAGGTCATCGACAGTGACCTCCTTGCCGATATAGGTGTTGCAGATGAACTCGATGCCCAGCTTTCGCAGGTAGTCCAGCTTCTGGTAGAGGGGCTCCTTGACCATCTTGAAGTTGGGGATGCCGTAGAGCAGGAGGCCGCCGGGCTGGGGCCAGGCATCGAAGACGGTGATGGAGTGCCCCTTGAGGGCCAGCTCTTCAGCCACCGCCAGCCCCGCGGGCCCCGCGCCGACCACGGCCACTCGCTTGCCGGTGGACGGGGGTAGCTCCGGCACCTGGTATCCGACTTCCTTGCGCAGGTAATCGTTGACGAACACCTCCAGCCGACCGATGGCCACGGGCTTGGCATTCTTGCCGATCACGCAGGCGCCCTCGCACTGGAGCTCCTGGGGGCAGAGGCGGCCGCACATCTCCGGCAGATTGCTGGTCTCGCGGAACTTGCGAGCTGCGCCCAGGACGTCGCCGTTCTCGAGGAGCCAGAGCGCGGCAGGGATGTCGTTGTGCAGAGGGCAGCCCTCGATACAGGGGGCCGCGGGACACTGGATGCACCGGGTGGCCTCTGCCTTGGCGGCCTCCAGGTCCAGGGGTAGATAGACCTCGTCCCAGTTATGAATCCGGACCTGCGGGTCCTGCTTGGGCATGACCTGAGCCGGCATCTTGAGGCGAGCTTTTCGGTCGACCTTAGGGCGGGTTTCAGGCTCAGCCACGGGGGTACCCCTTTCCATCTAGAGGAGATTACACAGCATTCGCTTTCCAAACGCAGCTTAGCGGAGGGCGGTGCTTCAGACAAGGTCAGGATGGGTGGGGCGATCCTGCGGGTTGAAACCCGCATCTTCTGAATAGGGGAGAAGGTGCTGCGGACTTCAGTCCGCAGGCCAAGAAAGCCAACCCACCAACTTCGAACCAGTCACTGAGTGGCCCCACCCGCCAGAAGGAGGGACGGCCGGGGATTGCGAGAGCGCTCTATAGCTGCCCCGCGGGGACCTGGGTCCAGGTCGCCAGCAACCCCCGGCGCGGTGCGAAGACCAGGGCCAGAGCGAAGAGGGCCGTCGCTACGAGCACCACGGAGGCCCCCGAGGCGACCTCCGCGTAGTACGAGATGTAAAGGCCCACGGTCGAGGCAACGATCCCCACCAGCGCCCCCAGCAGCATGACCAGGGGCACCCGTCGGACCAGCAGGCTGGCCGTGGCAGCCGGCGTCACCAGCATCGCCACCACCAGGACGATGCCCACCACCTTCAGGGCCACCACCGCCGAGAGGGCCAGCAAGGCCAGCAGCCCGTATTGCATGAGGGCCACGGGTATGCCCGAGGCGGCGGCCATGGTGGCATCGTAGCTGGTGTAGAGGAGCTCCTTGTAGAAGATGGCGATGAGCCCCACGACGATGAGACCCACCACCGCGATGAGCAGCAGGTCATCGCGCCCCACGCCCAGGATGCTGCCAAAGATGAAGCTGAACAGGTCCACGGTGTAGCGGTTCTCCCGGCTGATGATGACGATGCCCAGGGCGAAGGCGCCCACGAAGATGATACCGATGGACGTATCGAAGCTCAGCCGCGCCCGGCGGCTAACGAAGGCGATGGCCAGCGCCGTGAGCACTCCCGCCACCACCGCGCCGATGTAGATGGACGCGCCCATCACGAAGGCCGCCGCCACCCCGGCGAAGGAGGCGTGGGCTACGGCGTCGCCGATGAAGGCCAGCCCCTTCAGCACCACGAAGGCCCCGATGACCGAGCTGACGATGCTGACGATGACCAGCGCCATGAGAGCCCGCTGCATGAAGGCGAACTGGTAGGGCTCTGAGAGCCAGCTCCAGAGGTCAGCCATAGCGGTGATGCACCCCGTAGACGCGTCCCTCGATGGGCAGGAGCATCATGTGGCTGCCGTAGGCCTCGTTCAGCAGCTCCTGCGTGAAGACCTCCTCCGGCCTTCCTTGGGCGACGATCCTGCGGTTGAGGAGGAGGGCGGCGTCGAAGCATTCGGCGACGCAGGTAAGGTCGTGGGTGGCGACGAGCAGGGTCTTCCCTTTGCCGCGCAGCTCCTCGAAGAGGTCCAGAAGTTCGTGCTGCGCGCTGACGTCCAGGCCGACCATGGGCTCATCCAGGAGCAGCAGGTCGGCCTCCTGGGCCAGGGCGCGGGCCACCAGCATGCGCTGCTGCTCTCCGCCGGAGAGCTCGCCGATCTGGCGTCCCTCGAGCTTTGCCAGGCCCACCTGCTCCAGGCTCCGCTGGACCGCCTCGCGGTCCTTGGGGCCGGGCCGGCGAAGCGGGCCCAGGCGCCCGTAGCGCCCCATCATGACCACGTCGGCGACGGTCACGGGGAACTGCCAGTCCACCAGCTCGGCCTGGGGCGTGTAGGCTACCCGGGTACGCACCTCGTTCACCGGCCTTCCGAACACGGACACCTCGCCCCGCCAGGGTCGTAGCAGCCCCAGGACAACCTTGAGGAGGGTAGACTTGCCCGAGCCGTTGGGTCCGACCAGACCCACGACGCTCCCCCCAGGCACGGTGAACTCAACGTCCTCCAGGGCCGGGCGGCGGTCGTAGCCGGCCCAGAGGCCGCGGGCCGAAACCACCGCCTGGACCGAGGCGGGGGGTCGCTCCTGCTGTGTGATAGTCATAAGTCCTCCACGTTCTGCGCCGAGTCGGTCACCGAGAACGCCCTGCCCTGCCCGCCCAGGCAGCGGACCAGTTCGTCCGCGTCGTGCCGGATGAGCTTCACGTACGTGTCGACGTCTTCATCCAGCGCGCCCGTGTATAGGGTGCAGAGCGCTACGTCGGCCTCTTCTGCCGCCATTTCCAGGACGCGAGACCTGAACTGCGGCTCCTTGAACACGGCCGGCAGACCCAGCGACTCGATCTCCTCGGTCAACCGCGCGACCTCGCCGGCGCTGGGTTCCCGCCCCGGCGACTCGACCACGAAGGCAGCGACCTCCATCCCGTAGCGGCGGGCGAAGTAGGGAAAGGCGTTGTGATGCATGATGATCTTGCGGCTCGCCGGCGGAATGGAGGAGATCTTCTCCGCCACCTCCTCGTCCAGGGCGCTCAACTCGGCCAGATATTCCTCAGCGTTGCCCCGGTACTCCTCTTCGCCCTCCGGGTCGACCCTGATGAGGCCGTCGCGGGTCATCTCTATGTAGTGCATGGCGTGCTGGACGTTCAGCCAGAGGTGGGGGTTGCCGAGTTCATGCTCGTGCTCTCCGTCTATGGTTGACAGGCCCTCGGACATCTCGATGACGGGCACGCCCTCGCGCACGTTATTCTCGATGATGTCCTCCAGGGTCTCCTCAAAGCCGAGCCCGTTGAGGAGCACCAGGTCCGCCTCGGTGACATCCACGACCTGGCGGGGGGAGGGCTCGTGGGTGTGGGGGTCGGCGTCGGACGGGATGAGGGCCGTGACCTGTGCGCGGTCACCTGCAACGTTGCCGATGAGGTCCGCGAAGACCTGGATACTGGTCAGCACACGGACCCTGCCTTCCCCCTCTTCCTCCTCCTCACAGGCCGAGGCGAAGATCGCGCCCAGGGCTAACGATGCCAGAAGCAGCAGAGCAGCAATGGTTCGGTGCATCATACGGAGCTCCCTGACGCAGCGCAGCGGCCCGGAGGCGGAGATTCGAGACTATGTCTCAACCAGCCCCAAAAGAGAGGGCACTCTCATCGCGCCGCTTCCTCCAGGGCGACGCAGGCGTGGCACCGCCCGTACACGTCCAGCCAGTGACCCTCGATCCGATAGTTCGTGCTGTGACCCAGTTCATCGATGAGCCTGCGGATCTCCCCATCGAAGAAGTCCTCCACCTGGCCGCAGTTCGTGCAGACCAGATGGTGATGATGCCCGCGCGTGGACAGCCGGTAGTGCAGGCTTCCATCTTCCATGAGGACGCGACAGATGACATCGATCTCCTGCAACAGCTTCATGGTACGGAAGAGGGTAGCTCGACCGACCCGAGGGATGCGCCGCCCCAGCTCGTCCACGGTGAAGTGGGCAGGCGACTCCAGGACCGCGCGAACCACCGTCCGCCGGGTCCGGGTGAGGCGATGCCCCGCCGCTTCCAGCCGCCGGGCGATCTGATCGAGGCTCCAGGAGGGCATAATGAGACCTCGTATCAATAATCTCCGTTACCTGCCGCACTGTCAAGCCCCCGCGAGGCCATGCTCCATACTTCTTACGCCCCACAGGTTGGGCGCCGCGCTCGGGTCCAGGAACCACCTAGCGGCCACAGCGCAGAGCAACTATCATGAATGACGATGAGAAGGGCCCGGCTCTTCCTTTTTGGCACCATGAAACTTACTCGATCCGTCTGCCACCTGGGGTTGCTGGCCGCCTGCCTGCTCCTTCTCACGGCCTGCGCCGGTGATGAGGATGGAGCGACACCGTCGCCTGCGGGGACGGGCACCGCTGTGGTGGAGCGCCCCACGGCGTCGCCGGTGCCTACAGCACGCCCCGAGGAGCTCCTCACCACCGTGGAGATCGCGCGCAGTCTGCGACCCTCGGTGGTGCGCATATTGACAGAGGGTGCCACCCTGGACATCTTCGGCCGGGCTGTGCCCTCGCGGGGCGTGGGCACGGGCCTCATCCTCGACGAGGAGGGGCACATAGTCACCAATCATCACGTGCTGCTGGTGGGCAACAGCCTGGGCAGCCGCATCACCGTGACCCTGGACGACCAGCGCACCTTCACCGCCCGGGTGGTGGGGACCGACCCGCCCACCGACCTGGCTGTGCTGCACATCGCTGCCGATGGCCTCACCCCGGCCACCCTCGGCCGCGCCGCCGACCTGCCGGTGGGGGCCGAGGTGGTGGCCATCGGTCAGGCCCTGGGTTTGGAGGGCGACCCCACAGTGACCCGCGGCGTGGTCAGCGCCAAGGGGCGGGTCATCCGGGAGGACCCCTATACCATCAACGACGCCATCCAGACGGACGCCAGCATCAACCCGGGCAACAGCGGCGGCCCCCTGGTCAACAGCTACGCTGAGGTGGTGGGCATCAACACGGCCATCATCCAAGGGGCGCAGAACATCGGCTTCGCCATCTCCATCGACCTGGCCAAGCCGATTGTCGAGGAACTCATCAAGGAAGGACAGGTCTCGCGGGGCTTCCTGGGTGTCGACATCGTGGACATCACCCCAAGCCTCGCCTCCAACTTCGACCTGCCGGTGGACTATGGAGTGGGCATCACCGGATTGCAGCAGGGCGGCCCTGCTGACCTGGCCGGGCTCCGCCCCGAAGACATCATCGTGCGCCTGGCCGACCAGGAGATTGACAACAACGGCGACCTGCTCCAGGCCCTGACCGTGCACCGGGCGGGGGAGACCGTGGAGGTCCAGTACTACCGCGGGCAGGAGCTCAGGGAGACCGAGGTGAGCCTGGCGGAGCGTCCCTAGGGGACATCCGGAAGCCTTAGACGACGAAAAGAGGCCACAGGAGGTAGCGCGGTGACCGGTCACGAACGAGAAGCTGCGGAGTCGGAACGCGGCACGGGCATGCGGCCGCCCCCCTTCCCCATCTTCCCCTTCGTTATGCCGGGCATCTGACCGCTGGGAGTGATGGCGGTCGCCATATTCGCATACATCCGCCAGCAGCGGCGCCTGCAGCGCAGGCTGGACGACTTGGCCGCAACGGTGGAGGGCCTGGCACGACGGGCTGGCGAGGGGGCACCAGCCAGCGGCGAAGGCTAGGAGACGCAAGCGCTCCCCGGACGGCCCGGCCGCGCAGAGAGAGCGCTACCTCTTGAGGCGAGGATACCCTCCGCCTAGGCCGTGCCGCGAAGGCCCAGCTCACCGGCCACGCCCTTCGTGGCCTCGATGACCTCGCCGATGTGCTCGTTCAGGTCCACGCCCAGCTCCTGCGCGCCCTTGACGATGTCGTCGCGGTTGACAGAGCGGGCGAAGGCCTTGTCCTTCATCTTCTTGCGCACGGAGGAGGGCTCCACCTCGAAGATGCTCTTGTTCGGTCGCACCAGGGCCACTGCGGTGATGAAGCCGGTGAGCTCGTCCACGGCGTAGAGGCTCTTCTCCATGGGGGTAGTGCGGGAGAGACCCAGGTGGTCGCCGTGGGAGAGGATGGCCCGGATCACGTCCTCCGGATAGCCCCGCTCCCGCAGGATAGGAGCACCCTCAGCGGGGTGCTTGTCGAGGGTGGGGTGGATCTCGTAGTCAAAGTCGTGCAGCAAGCCTACGACGCCCCACTTCTCCTCATCCTCGCCGTGCTTGCGGGCGAAGTGACGCATGGCCGCCTCCACGGCCAGGGCGTGCTTGCGCAAGCCTTCGCTCTTGGTGTACTCGCAAAGCAACTCCCAAGCGGCCTGTCGATCCATCTGGCACCTCCTTGCCCGGCCCTGCAGGGCGGTAACCGCCGGTCCACATCATAGCCCGCACTTCGCTGGGCTGCCACTGCACCGAAAGGTTGACGAACGCATGTTCTATCGGCTATGATGGGTCCGACATGGACATCATCGACAAGCTCCGCATCCTGGGCGGCGACTCGACCGTCCTGAACGAACGCGACGCGGCTACCTCGCCCTACGTCTCGCTGGGGGAGCGATGCGGAAACACGGGCCTGCCCGGCATCTATCGAGCGGCTGCCGGCGGGGGCTGCCGCACGCCCCTCCTCCGCGTCCTGATGACCAACATCTGCCAGTTCGACTGCCGCTACTGCTCCGTCAACTGTCATCGCGAGGTTCGTCGCGCCTCCTTCAAGCCCGAGGAGCTGGTACGGCTGTTCCTGGATCTGCATCGCCGGGGCACCGCGGCCGGCCTGTTCCTCAGCTCAGGCGTGGCCGACGCCGCCAGGACCCAGGAGCGCATGCTGGAGGTGGCCGCCCTGCTGCGCCAGCGGGAGGGCTTCGGCGGCTACATTCACCTCAAGCTCCTGCCCGGGATCACCTCCGACTACGTGGAGGAGGCGGCCCGGCTGGCCAGCCGCCTGTCCATCAACCTGGAGGGAACCACGCCGGAGCGGCTGGGCGTCATCGCCCCCATGAAAGACTTCCACGCCGACCTTCTGACGCCCATGGAGGCGGCCGCTAGAGTGAAGGAGAAGAGCCCACGCCTGCTACCCGCCGGCCAGGTTACCCAGCTCGTGGTGGGGGCCGCCGGCGAGAGCGACCGCGAGACCCTGCGAGCGGCGCGCTCCCTCTATGGGTTCGCGGGGATGCGCCGCGTCTACTACAGCGCTTACCATCCCGTTTGCGGCGAGGTCCTGGCGCCGCCCGTCCCCCTGGCCCGCGAGCATCGGCTCTACCAGGCCGACTGGCTCGGCCGCTTCTATGACATCCCCCTGGAGGAGCTGACCTTCGACGACTACGGCAACCTACCCCTGGCCGTGGACCCGAAACTGCTGTGGGCCCTCCGTCACCGGGAAGGCTTCCCGCTGGAGGTGAATAGGGCCTCGTACGGGGAGCTGATCAAGGTGCCGGGCATCGGCCCGCGCAGCGCCGGTCGCATCCTGGCGGCCCGGCGAAAGCAGGTCTTCCACACCCTCGCCGAGCTGGCCGCCATCGGCACGGTGGTCAAGCGGGCGCGCCACTTCCTGCTGCTGGACGGTCGCTACTTCGGCGGGCGAGACGTGATGGAGGCGCAGCTTGAAAGGGAACCCTCGCCCCAGCAGCTCCCCCTCTGGACGCCTCAGGAGGCACCGGTGCCGGCGTAGAGGGAGCTTGCATCCGCAGGGCTCGTTCCCCTGCGGCGGGCTTCGGCGGTACAATGGCAGCCACAGAGCAGGCCATGTATCGAGACCATCGCTACCGCCCACGCCTGGCGCACCGAGAGGACAGCCGCTGGCTGCTCAAGGCGCTGCACGAGGCCGCCGGCGAGCTCGAGAACCAGCTCTGGGGCCTGGGCGAGGAGGAGCTGCGCTGGCGCCCCGCAGAGGACGAGTGGTCCCTAAAGGAGATCGCGGGCCACCTGCGGGACTGCGAGGAGCGCTATCTCCACCGCCTGCGCCTGGTGGTGGAGCTGGATGAGCCGGAGATCCCCAGCTTCGACGCCGAGTCCATCGTCCCGGAGCGGGACTATCAGGAGCTGGACCTCTACGAACTTCTGGAGAGCTTCGCCCGCCTGCGCCGCCAGACCACCTACCTGCTGTGGACCCTCGATCCTGAGGACTGGGAGCGCCGGGGCATCCACCCGTACCTGGGTCCGCTCACCATCACCCAGATCGTTCGGGAGATGAGCGAGCACGACCTGGGCCACCTGTGGCAGGCGCGCCGCCTGCGCGAGGCCCTGGCCCGCCGCCGCAGCCAGCCCTCCTGACCTTCCCATGCCCCTCCGCGGAGAGCTGGGCTAGGTCGGCCAGCCGCCCTTGAGGGCCCGCTCGATGTCGTCCAAGTGCTCCTGCCCGTGGCCGGCCGCGGAGTTCTGGATCACCTCCAGCACGGGCGAGGTGCCGCCGCGGAAGTTGAAGATCTCCCTGGCCAGCAGGTCATCGGGGGCAGACTCGACAGCCTTGATGCCAGCGTCATGGCTGGTCCGGTACTCCTCCAGGAGCTCCTGGGGCGACTTGTCGTCGCGGGCGGCCACCTGCTGGGCGTTGAACTCGTCAATATCGAAGCCGGACCCTCCCGACGGCCCCTGGCCGCTCTGGGCCATGCCGATGAAGAAGCCCGGTGAGCCGCCCATGGAAGCCAGGTGGGCGAAGGTCTGCTTTACGTTCCAGCCGCCCGAATAGACCGGCCGCTGCCAGTCATTCTCCGGTATGCGCCCGGCCAGCTCGCTGCCGCGCCGGACGAGCTCACGGATGGCCGCTATGGCCTCTTGCCTTGTGGTTGCCATGATGCCTCCCTAGAACGCTGTCGTCTTCAGGCCCATGAGGCTGCGGATGTGGTGGATCTCGCCCAGGTGGGTGAAGCCGTGAGTGACGAGGATCGTGGTCATGGCCTGGCGCGCGGGTATCTCGCCGAACGCGGCGACGCGCACGGTTCGCTCCAGGTCGGCGTCGCTGAGCGAGGCCAGGTAGGCGTCGGTGGCTTGCCAGACGGCGCGCTGGTAAGAGAGCCACTCCTCGGCGGAGGGCAGGCGCAGGGCCGCCGCCTGCTCGACTGTCCAGCCCGTGCCCTGGGCGATGCGGTCCAGGCCGAACCTTTGGTCCCAGCCGCCCTCCAGCCACAGAGTTGGTTTGCGATTCTGAAGGACGAACTGGACGACGTTGTCCTCGGTGCGCACGTAGTGCCAGGCGATGAAGCAGATGTGGTTGCCCTTGTCCAGGGGCCGCCAGTGGAGCTGCTCCAGCGAGAGGTCCTGCAGCGCCTCGTCGAACTGATTGTGCAGATTGCCCAGGGTTGTCCTCAGGAGCTCAGGGGCGTCCAATCTCGGCCTCCTCTCTCAGCCCGCTCAGATCGCGGCCTTCACCGACTCTACCAAGTCGGCGACCACGTCGAAACGGTTGAAGGACGGCACCAGGTAGACCCCCTGGACCCGGCTCCGGGCCGCTTCCACCAGCTCGCGGGCGATGGCCATGCCCTCGGCCAGGGCGTTGTCCTCGGCCCGGCGCAGGCGCTCCCGCACCTCGTCGGGCACTACCACGCCGGGAAGTTCGTTGCGGATGAACTCGGCATGGCGCAGGCTGTGGAGGGGCATGACGCCCAGGAGGATGGGCACGTTCAGCCGCGAAGCCTCCTTGAGAAAGCGATCCAGGGCCTCGCGGTCGTACATGGCCTGGGTCATGATGAAATCGGCTCCCGCCTCCACCTTGCGCCGCAGCAACTTCAGCTCGCTCTCTAGAGAAGACGCCGTGGGGTTGGCGGCAGCGCCGATGAAGAACGAGGTGGGTTGGGCCATGGTGTTGCCGGCCCAGTCCAGGCCCTCGTTGAGGCCGCGCAGGACCCGGATGAGGCCCACCGGGCTGACGTCCCACACTCCTACAGCGCGGGCGTAGCCGCTGCCGGTGGGTGGGTCACCCCGGAGGCAGAGGACGTTGCGCAGGCCCAGGACGTGCGCCCCGATGAGGTCCGCCTGGAGGGCCATGAGGTTGCGGTCACGGGTGGTGAAGTGGACGATGGTCTCCAGGCCCACCCGCTGATGAACGAACAGGGCCATGGTGATGGGACTCATGCGCACGCGAGCCATGGGGCTATCGCCGACGTTGATACAATCGACGCCGACCTCCTTAAGGCGGGCCGCTCCCTCCAGCACCCGGCGCGGGTTGAGGCCCCGGGGCGGGTCGATCTCCACGGCTACCACGAAGCGACCCGCCGCCAGCTTCTCCCGCAGGGTCTCGCCCTCCAGGGCGGGAGCCTCCGCGGCCTCCGCCAGAGGGCGCAGCCTCGCGACGTCGCTGAGGGCCTCCTCCTCCACCACCGCTGCCTCGCCGCTGAGGGCGCGGCGCATGGCGGCGATGTGGTCCGGAGTGGTTCCGCAACAGCCGCCCACGATGGACGCGCCCGCCGCGACCAGGCGGGGCACGTACTCGGCGAAGGACTGAGGGGTGGCCGGGTACCACAGGCCCTGCTCGGAGACCCGGGGATGGCCGGCGTTGGCCTGGGCCGACAGCCTCACCGGGGCTGCCGCGGCCATGCGCTCGATGATCTCCAGGGCGACCTGCGGGCCCGGCACACAGTTGACGCCCACCACGTCGGCACCCAAGGCGTGTAGCTCCCGCACCGCTTCGCCGGGCTCCTCACCGGACCAGGTCCGCCCGTCCCGCTGGAAGGTGAGCTGAGTGACCACGGGCAGCTCGGTGACCTCGCGAGCGGCCAGCACGGCCTCTCTTGTCTCGGCCAGGGTAGAGAAGGTCTCCAGCATGAGGAGGTCCACCCCGCCCTCAACCAGCGCCTCGATCTGCTCACGGAAGGCACGGCGGGCCTGCTTGAGGGTAACGTCGCCGGCCGCGGGCAGGCCCACGTCCACGGGCCCCACGGCCCCGGCCACAAAGACCTCGCGGCCCCCGCTCCGACGCGCCTCCCGGGCGCTGGCCACGCCCCGAAGGTTAATGTCGCGTACCTTATCGGCCAGGCCGTAGCGGCCCAGCTTGATGCGGTTGGCGCCGAAGGTATTCGTCTCGATGATGTCGGCACCCGCGGCGATGTAGTCTTCGTGCAGGGCCTGTACCAGGTCGGGGTTATCGAGGTTGATGCAGTCCAGGCAGGCCGAGGCGGGCACGCCGCGGTCACGCAGCTCGGTGCCGGTGGCGCCGTCGGCGAGGAGCGTGCGGGTTTCCAGGGCTGCCAGGAAGGGATGGGTCATGAAGGCCCTCCGGAGGTGCTATTCCCGCCGACGCATGAGGAGGATCGCCCCGGCAAGGATCAGGACCAGAGGCCACAGCCGCCCCCAGCTCCACCAGGCCAGCACCCCGAAGTTGCCCAGGAGCAACAGCGCCCCCATGACCACCAGAATGACTCCGGCCAGGGCGGCCCGTCGAGCGGGCCTCGGGGCGGCCTCGTCGGCGGCCAGCGAGGAGTCCGCGGGCATCACCAGCGCCATCACCGCATAGAGGAGGATACCCGGCAGGAGCGCGGTCATCACCGTGACCACGGCGAACACCACCCGCACGATGGTCGGGTCGATGTCGAAGTATTCGGCCAGGCCGCCGCAGACGCCCGCCAGCATGCGGTCGGTCCGACTGCGAGAGAGCCGCTGGCTCATGGCTAGCCTCCGAGCATGCATTATAGCAAGCGGGGGCGCTGTACGCCCCCACATCAAAGCCCCGCGGCGGCCCGGCATCGCCATCGCGCGCTGCGCGATCTCAAGAGCGTGCCGCCATCGGCACAAGTGCCAGGCCGGCACGCCCTATCGAGCTTCTAGTGAACCGCCGCTGGCTCGTCGACGCGGCGCCGTTCCCTCACCCGGTGGCCGCAATACGCCTCCTCCTCCAGGGAGGAGGGCTCCACGTCCTCCACCTCAGCGTCCAGGAGGCGGCTCAGCAGCCAGCGATGATGCGAGCAGATCTCGCTATGAGTATCCCGCACACGGCGGCACGGACAGCCGTACCCCAGCAGCAGGTAGCCTTCGTCGGTCCTTCGGGGCTCCAGGACGATGCCTTCCTCCGCCAGCGCCCCCACCACCTGCTCCACCCGTTCGTCCAGGGTGACGCCGGTGATACGAGGTCCATAGGCCTGGGCCAGCCGCTCGGCCATCTTGTGGCAGACCAGGGCGACCAGTTCGGGGCCCCCTCGGCCCTGGATCTCCTCCGGGGAGAGGGCCAAGATCTCCTCGATGAGGCGGTTGATGAGGCGGACATAGTGCTTGGGAAACATATCCTCGCCCGCCTCGCTGAGGGAGAAGACGTAGTGGGGGCGACCGGTCTCACGGCGGACCTGCTGGACGTCCACGTGGGCATCCCGCATGAGGATGTCCAGGTGGCGGCGGACCGTAGCCGGGGCCAGCCCCAGTTCCTGGGTGAGGTCTTCTACCGTGACCCGCTTGCGACGCCGCAGGATCTCCAGGATGATCTGTCTGGTATTCTCCAACGGCTCTCCTCCCCCCGCCAGACCCGGCTTCAATCTACCATTAGTAAAGCGACCTGTCAAGAATTACGATGCTTTTTATGCTTTTAACACAGCCCCTTTCATTGACACTCCGAAGGGTGAATGCTATGGTCCAAAGACCCTCCGGTGGCCGCGCAACATCATCATGGACCAGCGCATTTACCTCGATCACGCCGGAACCACCCCCACCGATCCCCGGGTCATCCAAGCCATGCTGCCCTACCTCACGGACCTCTGGGGTAACCCCTCCGGCATCTACTACGAGGCCCGCGAGGCCCGCAAAGGGCTGGACGCCGCCCGCCGTAGCGTGGCAGAGGTGCTGGGGGCCAGGCCCACCGAGGTCATCTTCACCAGCAGCGGCACAGAGAGCGACAACCTGGCCCTGCGGGGCGCCGCCTACGCCAATCGTCGACGGGGCGACCACATCATCACCTCGGCCATCGAGCATCATGCCGTGCTCCACGCGGCGCAGAGGCTGGAGCAGGAGGGCTTTCGCGTTACCTACCTGCCGGTGGACGGCTGGGGCCTGGTGCACCCCGAAACCCTGGAGCAGGCCCTGGACGATCAAACCATCCTGGTCAGCATCATGCATGCGAACAATGAGGTGGGGACCATCCAGCCCATCGTCGATCTGGCCCGGCCGGTCAAGGCCCGCAGCCGCCACATCATCTTCCACACCGATGCCGTGCAGAGCGCAGGCTCCCTGGACGTGCACGTTGAGCGGCTGGGCGTGGACATGCTGTCCATCGCCGCGCACAAGATCTACGGGCCCAGGGGCGTGGGAGCCCTGTACGTGCGGGCCGGCACGCCCTTCCTGCCGCAGATGCTGGGCGGCTCGCAGGAGAAGAATCGCCGCGCGGGCACGGAGAACGTAGCGGGCGCGGTGGGGCTGGCTACCGCCCTCCGCCTGGCCCACGATGAGCTGGAGGCACGCAACGCTCAATGCCGGGCCCTTCGCGACCGCCTCATGGCGGAGATGCCTCGGCGCGTCCCCGGCACCCACATCACCGGTCCCACCGATCCGGACCTGCGGCTGCCCAACAGCTTTAGCTGCTGCTTCGGGCAAGTGGAAGGGGAGGCGGTGCTCTTGCAGTTGGACCTGATGGGCATCGCCGCCAGCAGCGGCTCTGCCTGCACCACCGCCTCGCTGGAGCCGTCACACGTGCTGATGGCTCTGGGCATTCCCGAGGAGCTCTCCCGGGGGAGCCTGCGGGTCACTGTGGGCAAGGGCAACACCACGGAGGAGATCGACTGCCTGCTGGAGGTGATACCGGACATCGTCCGGAAGCTGCGGGCCCTCTCGCCGCTGACCTCGACGGGGAGCATGGGCCCCTCCTAGACACCCAGGTAGTTGCCCTCGCGAGGCCGGGGCTCTAGAATGGCACGCGGGCCTTTCCTAATTCGAGTTCGAGTGGGTTGCGATGGCGAAAGAGCCTGTCTCCATGGTTCACACGGACATTGACCAGGAGCTGCGGCAGAACGTTCTGGCCACATCGGTGGATGCCGTGCTGAACTGGGCGCGCAGCTTCTCCCTGTGGCCGGTTTCGTTCGGCCTGGCCTGCTGCGCCATCGAGATGATCGTCACGGCCACCTCCCGCTACGACATCTCCCGCTTCGGCGCCGAGGTCTTCCGGGCCTCTCCTCGCCAGGCGGACCTGATGATCGTGGCAGGCACCCTTACCTGGAAGATGAGCCCGGCGGTGCGGCGCATCTACCTCCAGATGCCCGAGCCCAAGTGGGTCATCGCCTTCGGCGGCTGCGCCACCATGGGAGGGCCGTTCGCCTTCGGCTACAGCACGGTGCCCGGGGTGAACCTCATCCTGCCCGTGGACGTGTACGTGGCAGGCTGTCCGCCCCGGCCCGAGGCCCTTCTCGCCGGCCTGATCAAGCTCCAGGAGAAGATCAAGCACGACGAGGTTACCGGCCAGCGGGAGCGCCCCGAGCCGAGCGGCGACTACAGCGCCTACCTCTCGCCCGACGACCCCATCCGCAAGGAGCTGGAGTCCCTCTTCCCGCCCTTCACGAAGGCGTAAGCAGCCTGAGGAGGCCACAGCCCTGCCCGTACAAGGAGGGATCCTTGTCCCCCCGTGCACAGCCAGCCGATAGGCTTCCGCCCGTCCTGAGATCGGCCAGGTGGCTGCTGTGGGTGGTCGCCGTCGCTCTTGCAGCCTGCGGAGAGGGGAGCGAGCAGGGCCTCACACCAGCCACCCCTGCGGCCCCAGCAGAGTCGCTCGTCGTGGGCAGCGAGGGCTATGTTCCGCCCGAGGCCATGGACCTCCTTCGCAGCGAGGCCGAACGGGCCGGGCTGCGCATCGATTTTCAGCGTGGCAGCGGCGCCCTCACCCTGACATCGCACGAGATCCCCGACAGCGAGCCGATCTTCGTCCGCTACTGGGTGCCCGTAGTCGGACCCTTCCGCCCGCTGCGGGAGCTGTCCACGCCTCAGCTCCTGGCCATGGCGACTGGACACCTCTCGGACTGGTCAGCGCTTACCGGCGAAGGCGGTCCCATCCGCCTGCTCCTTCCCGAGGAGCATGGGGAGGAGCTTACCGCCCTCCTGAAGATTCCGCTGACCAGGGGCCCTCAAGAGGGACACGTCGAGCTCAAGCCGTTGAGGGAGATCCCGTCGCTGGTGATAGAAGACCAATCGGCTCTCGCGCTCCTTCCAGCGGATGCGGTGGACGCTCGCCTGCGCAGCCTCGCCGTCGACGGCACCAACGCCGTGACGGGCAAGGGAGATCTGCACACCTACCCGCTCGCGACCCGCGCGTGGGTGAGAGGCGAGAGTCAGACGGATTTGCCGGCGGAACTCGCCTCGGCGCGCGATGAGATCGTCGCCTCGCTGAACAGCCGCCCAGCCGCGCCCACGGGTCAGCCCATTCGCCTCCTCTTCACCGGCGACATCATGCCCGGCCGCTGCGTCTACGCCCACCACCTGGCCTACGGGGACTTTCGGCACGCATTCCTCAAGCTGAGCCCGCTTCTGCGCGGGGCCGACATCACTGTGGGCAGCCTGGACACCTCGCTCTCCGACGCCGGGGAGCCCATGGGCTGCGTCCCCACCTACAACCTCCTGGCGCCGCCCGAGAGTGTAGAAGGACTCGCCTTCGCCGGGTTCGACCTGCTTACCCTCGCCACCAACCACGCCAAGGACTGCGGGAGCCCCCGTTCGGCATGCGACGAGGCCCTGCTGGATACCATCGCCAACCTCAGAGCGGCCGGCATCGCACCCGTGGGGGCGGGAAGCGATCTGCTGGAGGCGCGGAAGCCGGCTATCATCTCCGTGCGGGGGACGCGCTTCGCCTTCCTGGGCTACGATGACATCGCCCCGTACTACCACGCCGACGAGGGCAGCCCCGGCACGGCTCCCCTGGAGGCCTCGTTCCTCCGCGAGGACATAGCCCGCGCCCTGCAGGCAGCGGACGTGGTCGTGGTGCTGCCTCACTGGGGTACTGAGTACACCTCGATGCCCACGGAGCGGCAGCGCGAGATGGCACGGATGGCCATCGAGGCGGGGGCCACGCTGGTCATCGGCAACCACCCCCACTGGCCGCAGGCAGTCGAGTACTTCGAGGAGGCGTTCGTCGCCTATGCCCTCGGCAACTTTGTCTTCGATCAGGATTGGTCCTTGGAGACCCAGCAGGGAGTGGTACTGGAGGCGGTCTTCCAGGGCTCCAGGCTCGTCAGCGTGGACCTCGTCCCGATCCGCATCCTGGACATGCATCAGCCGACGCTGGCCCCGGCGGAGGAGGCGGGCGAGATCTTGAGGCGCATCCATGAGGCCTCTGGAAGGCTGCGGTAGTGCCAGGCAGGCCTTGCATCCCGTCGCGTCCCTGCCGGAGAATATCGGCAGGAGACCCTGGGACAATGGGAGGTCAAACGATGCTCGAGGGCAGCGTCCGCGAGGTCAAGGAGATTATCGCCGAACACGACGGCGTCAACGTGGCGGATGCCCGCTTCGTTCGTCAGGTGGATGAGCTCCTAAGCGTCTTCTACGACGACATCGGCGAGATCAGCAACGTCTCCTCGCGCACTCTCTTCGACCTGTTCGTGATCAAGGTGCTGTACGTGGGCCGTCGCAGCACCGATGCCGCCGTGGTGGACTACCTGGGGGAATTGCTGAACCGCTACCTGTTCGCCAGGGAACTCTTTCCCGTCCAGCAGGGAGGCCGCCAATACCCCCTGTACCTCTCCGAGCTGCTGGAGGAGACCCTGCGTCGCATCGCTCTCAACGCGGGCAAGGACGGCTCGGTGCTCGTCCAGGAGGTCAAGAAGCTGAAGAAGGGCGCGGGCTATGACGCCCAGTTGGACGACTTCGGCGACATGCAGAAGAAGGGGATCATCGACCCCCTGAAGGTGACCCGGGCCGCCCTGGAGAACGCTGTCAGCATCGCCGGCATGGTACTCACCACGAACTGCCTGGTGACG
Organism: Dehalococcoidia bacterium; assembly: GCA_049678585.1. Classification (GTDB taxonomy): domain Bacteria; phylum Chloroflexota; class Dehalococcoidia; order DSTF01; family CAZFGZ01; genus CAZFGZ01. The sequence continues at coordinate 6,948 of JBAUEL010000107.1, read as the reverse complement.
GACATCCCCGAGAAGAAGGAAGGCGCGGCGCCAACACCGCCCATGTACTAGGGGCATGAGGATGTGAGGGGCATGTACACGGAGAACGGGGTCCTGGTGGACGTGGGTGAGATGCGGCAGGTGGTGGCCCAGGCCGACGTTTTCGCTGTAGGCTTCCGCCTGTTCCCCGAGCGCCTGCTGGTGGACACCCGTCACAACGAGCAGGAGAGCCCGCTGGTGCGGGTGGTCGAGCCGGTCTCCTCGGTTCAGGAGCGGTTCTTCTGGCTGGGCAAGGAGCGCCCCAGCCTGGGGATGCCGGAGCGCTTCGCGTTCTTCGTGTGGCCTCACAGCATCGACTTTCTGGAGGGATCGGGGCTGTGGGCAGCCATATGCCAGCGGGCGGCCTGCCTCCCGGACGCCGACGCCATGTGCAGGGCCGCCCTGGAGGAGCTACACGCCCACGAGCGGCAGGCTACGCTGGCGGCGGTGCGCGGCGAGCGCTACCATAACCTGTGGGCGCGCTAGCTGCTGACTGTTCACACCGTTCTGACCCGGGGGCCGGGGGGTGCTCCCTCGGCCCCTGGTCGCAGGCAGCGCGTCGGGGCCACGATCACAATGATGATGGAGGGGTCAGCGCCTTGACGGCTAAGCGGGGCTCATGCGTGGCCGGCGTGGACCTGGGTGGCACCAAGATCCTCTCGGTCGTGGCCGCGCCGGAAGGCCGCATCCTGGGCAGCGACCGGTGCCTCACCGAGGCTGCACCGGGGCCGGACGCTGTCCTCGGGCGCATGGTAGCCTCGGTGCGTCGAGCCGCTGCCGAGGCGGACCTGCAAGAGGGCAATCTGCGCGGCGTGGGGATTTGTGCGCCCGGCCCCTGCGACTACCGCCGTGGGGTAGTGACCCATCCGCCCAACTTGCCCGGCTGGCATGATGTGCCCGTGTGCCGCATGGTGGGCGAGGCGCTGGGCCTCCCCATCCTGCTGGAGAACGACGCCAACGCCGCCGCCTATGGAGAGCACCGCTTCGGGGCGGGCCGCCCCTACCGGCATATAGTGTTCATTACCATCAGCACGGGCATCGGCGGGGGTCTCATCATCGACGGCTCCATCTACAGGGGCGCCTCCGGCGGCGCCGGTGAAGTGGGCCACATGACCCTGGACGAGAAGGGGCCTCTCTGCGGGTGCGGCGGCCGCGGCCACCTAGAGGCCCTGGCCTCGGGCACGGCCATCGCCCGGGAGGCTGGCGCCCTCCTTGATGAGGGGCGATGTCCGGTGCTCGCGCGGCTGGTGAAGGAGGGCCGCCCCCTGGACGCCGAGACCGCGCACCTCGCCGCCCGGCAGGGCGATGCGGACGCCCGCGGCGTCATCGAGCGGGCGGGACATTACCTGGGCCTGGGGCTGGCCAATATCATCAACATGTTCAACCCCCAGGCCATCGTCATCGGCGGTGGCCTGGTCGGCATGGGCGCCATGATCCTGGGGCCGGCCCGCGCTGCGGCACGGGAGCACGCCTTCGGTGATTCCTTCAGTCACGTGGACATCCTGGAAGCGGAGCTGGGAGAACGGGCAGGGGTGCTGGGGGTCGCGGCTCTCGCGGCCGAGAAGTATGTGAGGTAGTTCCGGGATCCGTCCTCCATCTGAGACACCAGCGCAACAGGGCCCGCCCTCGGGTGAGTCCCGCGACAGCGGCCTAAGCGCCGAACGAACCCTCAGCCCCCTTCAGCCGCGATGCCAGGCCGCTCCTCCTCCAGGATGGGCTGCAGCACGGTCATCAGACCGGCCAGGCGCTCAGCGACCTGCTCTGCCAGCGATTCGTCCAGCGTGCGGAAGGGGACGGTCTCATGGAGGCGGGTCCACGACCTGGTCCACTCTTCCAGCTCCAGCGAGGGGCCGAGCTGCACCTGGATCTCGACCAGCCGGTCGGCCAGGAGGCCCGCCCACCGATAGTTCTCCTCCCGCTCTCCCTCGAAGTGCAGGCCCAGCGCGATGCGACCGGTCTTGCGCTGGACCCACGCCTCATAGTGGATGGTGGGGTCCTGGTAGTAGAGCTGGAGGAGGTTGAAGCGAAAGCGCCACTGAAAGGAACGCCGCTCCGGCGGCAGCAACGCCCCCACCAGCTCGCGGACCATACCCAGGAAGTCGCGAATCCTCATCGCTGGGGCATCTCTCACGCCCACGCCATGGACCCATCATAGGGAGGGGTCGCCGCCCCTCGCAAGGGCCGTGGCGGTTCCCCGCCGGGGGCCGATGGGGTATGGTAAGAGGTGCATCGACTGCAGCGAAGCGCCCATGCTCGTCGGCCTCATCTCAGACACTCATGGCTACGTCGACGCACGCGTTCTGGAGGCCTTTAAGGGCGTCCAAGCTATCCTGCACGCTGGCGACGTCGGCTCGTCCAGGGTGCTGGAGCGGCTACAATGCCTGGCACCGGTGACCGCCGTGCGGGGCAACATGGACAGCGGCCACGACACTGCGAACATGCCCACTCACCTGGATCTGAGCCTGGAGGGCTGCCGCGTACATCTGGTGCACCGCCTGGAGGACGCCCGGCCCGGCCCTAACACAGATGTGGTGGTCTTCGGCCACACCCACCGGCCCGCCGTCGAGCGCCGGGACCGCGTCCTCTACGTGAATCCGGGCACGGCCGCTGCACGCGGATTCAGGGAAGAGGCGACCGTGGCCCTCCTGCGCATCGAGGGCGGCCAGACCCACGTCGAGGTGGTGGCTCTGGGGGCACCGAGCCCGCCGCGGAGAGGGCCATGACGGGTCGGGCTGCTGCGCGCTTCACCCTGCCGGACCGCCTGGATCGGGAGGCGGAGGCTTTCTCTTCTGCTCTCAGCCTGGAGCACTACCTGAATTACTCCGGCCAGAAGGAGCGGCTGACCCTGACCCCCATCTTCGAGCGTCACGCCTCCCTCTTCCAGCGGCGCACCGTGGAGGCCCTGAAGGCGACCGACCAGACCGACCCTCGCTACAGCGCGCTGCGCCGATTCGCGGTGGACGGCTATCTGGAGCAAGCCGCCAAGGAACTGACCGAAGAGGTGACCCACCGGGAAACCACCGACACCGTCACCTGGGGGAAGCGAGAGGTCCCCTACCGCTCCCTTCAGCCCCTGATCATGAACGAGCCGGACCCCGTCCGGCGCCACGAGCTGGACCATCGGCGGGTGGTGGCCACCGCCGGGCAGAACCCCCTGCGCGAGCGCCGCTGGGACGTCCTGTACGCTCAAGCCCGCGACCTCAACCATGAGAGCTACGCTGCCCTCTACGACGAGGTGGGCGGCCTGGGCCTGGAGCGCCTGCGCGACCTGATGGAACGCTTCCTCTGGGAGACGGAGAAGGTCTATCGCAGGCGGCTGGAGGAATATCTGGCCAGCATTGGGGTGCCGCCGGCCCTGGCCGAGCGGAGCGATCTCTCCTTCCTGTTCCGCTCGCCGGAGCTGGACCGCTACTTCACCCAGGAGGGCATGTTGCCCGCGCTGACCGCCACGCTGGAGGGGCTGGGCATCGACCCGGAGGCCCAGACCAACGTCCACCTGGACACGGAGGCGCGGCCCAGGAAGTCGGCCCGAGCCTTCTGCTCAGCGGTGCGCATTCCCCAGGAGGTCTATCTGGTCATCAACCCCCACGGCGGCCACGATGACTATCGCGCCCTCTTCCACGAGGCCGGCCACGCCCAGCACTTCGCCCACGTAGACGCCTCGCTCCCCTTCGCCCATCGCGGCCTGGGGGACAACTCGATTACCGAAGCCTTCGCCTTCCTTCTGGAACACCTTACCCACAGTCCTGCTTGGCTCCGACGCCACCTGCAAGTAGCCGACGGCGCCGACTACCGGGCCCTTATCCACTTCCACAAGCTGTACATGCTGCATCGCTACGGAGCCAAGCTCCGGTACGAGCTGGACCTTCATGAGGGCGACGACGTGCGCTCCTTCGCCAAGCACTACGCGGACCTCCTCACCGCCTCTGTAGGCGTCCGCTACGCCCCTGAGGACTACCTGTTCGACCTGGACGACGCCTTCTACTGCGCCCGCTATCTGCGAGCCTGGATCCTGGAGGCGCAGCTCCGCCGTCACCTGGAGGGGGGATGGGGCCCCGAGTGGTTCGGGGACCCTCGAGCGGGCCAGCGCCTGCGAGAGCTTTGGGCCCTGGGCCAGCGCTACACCGCGGAGGAGCTGGCGCAGCAGATAGGCTATGAAGGGCTGGATATCGGGCCCCTGGCCGCCGAGTTCCGGGAGTAAGTGTCCAATGCGCCCACCCATCTATCGGGACGAACGGCCGTTGACGCCCCCTGAGGAGTCAGCTATTGTGACTGAAGGAACAAACTGGCGGCCACGCGACAGAACGCAGTCGCACCTAGGAAGGAAAGGACCATGAGAGAAGCAGTAATCGCTGACGGAGTGCGTACACCATTTGGCCGCGCGGGCAGAAGAGGCATGTTCCGCGCGATCACCCACGTCGACCTGATGGTGCCGTTGTTGAAACACATTCTGGAACGCAACAAGTTGGATCCCAAGAACGTTGATGAGGTGCACGTGGGCTCGGTGCTGCTCACCAACCCCATCACCAAGGCGCGGCATTACCTGTACGAGGCAGGCCTCCCAGAAAGCATCTGGGGCACCGATGTCAACACCCAGTGCGCCAGCGCCCTGCAGACGGTAGTGGAGGGCTGCCAGGCCGTTGCCTGCGGGTCGGCCGACATTGTCGTGGCGGGCGGCATAGAGACCATGGACCGCAGCGGGGTCGTGACGGCGGAGGAGATGGCTGGACAGCCCCCAGCGCAGCCCAACATATTCCCCCCGAAGTCTGAGATATCGTACCCGGAGGACTGGAAGGACGCGGAGTTAGTACCCTGGTGGTTCACCGTCAAGAACCCGCTGATAATGAACATGCTCTGGACCGCCGAGAATCTGCATGAGCGGTTCAACGTCTCCCGACAGGAGGCGGATGAGTTTGCCGTCTGGAGCCAGGAAAAAGGCGTGGCAGCTCTGAACGCCGGCATGTTCAAAGACGAGATCATGCCAGTCACCATCAAGTTCAAGGATGGGACCAGCCAGGTTATTGAAAACGACCAGGGGTTCCGCCCCGGGACCACCCTGGAGGGCTTGAGCGGGCTGCGTCCCATCTTGAAAGAGGATGGCTTCGTGACCGCCGGCAACTCGTGCCCCCGTAATGACGGCGGCACCTTCTGCCTCATAACGACAAAGGAGATAGCCAAGGAGAGAGGTTGGAAGCCCCTGCTAACCTACCGCCACTCGGCGACGATCGGGGTCGATCCCGACGTCATGGGCGTCGGGCCGCGCTGGGCTACCGAGAAGCTGCTGAAGCGGACCGGCATGAGCCTCGAAGACTTCGACGTGATCGAGGTCAACGAAGCCTTCGCCTGCGTCGTGACCTACTGGATGCGCGAGCTGAAGGTGAGCGACAAGGTCAAGGAGCGGATCAACCCCCAGGGCGGCGCCATCGGTATCGGCCACCCGCTGGGGGCGACTGGCGCCCGCCTGGTCATGACGGCTGGCTACCAGATGCGGCGAAACGGCGGCCAGTGGGCCCTCACCACCCTCTGCCAGGGCAGCGGGATGGGCTATGCCGCCGCCTGGGAGCGGGAGCAGTACGACTAAGAGAGACACAGGCGACTATGCAGCGGGGGCCGGTCCACGCGGACCGGCCCCCTGGCTTCGGCCTTGTGATGCGTCGGAGACGCCTGCTAGAATGGCGCAGCGCCGTGCGACGCCACAGGTAGCGAGAGGGAGGTCACCATGCTCATCCTTATCATCGTCCTCGCTGTGATCGTAGGGATCGTTCTCCTGTTCGGGCTCTTCGTCGTAGGCGTCTACAACGGCCTCATCCGCTCGCGAGTGCGTACGCGGGAGGCCTGGTCGGGCATCGACGTGCAGCTCAAGCGACGGGCCGACCTCGTGCCCAACCTCGTCGAGACCGTCCGCGGCTACGCCTCCCACGAGCGCGAGACCTTCGACAGCGTGACCCGCGCCCGCGCTATGCTCCAGCAGGCCGGCGGGCCTGCCCAGGCCGCTGAGGCCAACAACCAGCTCAGCCAGGCCCTGCGCTCCCTCTTCGCGGTAGCCGAGAACTACCCTCAGCTCCGGGCCAGCGAGAACTTCATGGCCCTCCAGAGTGAGCTTTCGGACATCGAGGAGAAGATCGCCTACGCCCGCCAGTTCTACAACCGGAACGTTAGCGACTTCAACAGCCGGATCCAGGTCTTTCCCAACGTCATGATCGCCAACATGTTCAACTTCCAGCGCTTCGAGTTCTTCGAGGTGGAGGAGGAGGCGCGGGAGGCCCCCGAGGTCAGCTTCTCACCACCGAGCGCGTAGAGAACAGGCAGACGGGATGGCCCAGCAACCCGTCCTCGTCTACGACCGCATCGGGCAGAACCGCCGGAACACCTTCCTGCTGATGGCGGCCTTCGTGGCCCTGGTGGCCTGCTGCGCCATCGCCGTCGGCATCGTCCTGGGGATGCCGTATCCCTATGCGCCGCTCCTCATCATCCCCTTTCTCATCGTCGCGCTGCTCGGCTACTACAGCTCCTCCCGCATTACGCTGGCCATCTCTCAGGCCCGCGAAGTGACGAAGGAGGACGAGCCAGAGCTGTTCCGCACTGTAGAGAACCTGTGCATCGGCGCGGGGCTGCCCATGCCCAAGGTCTACATCATCGAGGACGGTTCGCCGAACGCCTTCGCTACCGGTCGCGACCCCAAGCACGCCGTGGTCTGCGTCACCCGTGGCCTGCTCCAGAAGCTGGACCACCTAGAGCTGGAGGGAGTCATCGCTCACGAGCTGTCCCACATCGGCAACTACGACATCCGCATCATGACCATCGTGGTGGTATTGGTGGGGCTGGTAGCCCTCATGGCCGACTTCATGCTCCGGTTGACCTTGTGGGGAGCGGGCAGCCGGCGGAGCAACCGCGGTCGCAGCGGCGGCTCGGCCGCGCTGATCATCTATG
>JBAUEL010000106.1:0-1813 GCA_049678585.1 Dehalococcoidia bacterium | reverse complement strand
CGCTGCGCGGGGGCGGAATGCTCGGACGGGGAAGGCTGAGGGCGGAAATCGTGGGGGCTGTGCTCCTCTGCACTCCCCCTCCAGCAACACGCTCTGTGGAGCGGCCTAAGCCGTCAGATCCTCGCCGCCGTCGACGCCGATGACGTTGCCGGTCATCCAGTATAGTCGCTCGTCGCTGAGGGCGGCGATGGCGCGGGCTACGTCCTCGGGCGTGGTGGCGCGGCCGCTGGGGTTGCGCTCCCGGGCGCGCTCGTAAAGCTCAGGGCCGCCGGGGATGCGGCGCATGGCCGGGGTGTCGGCGACGCCAGCACGGATGGCGTTGGCGGTGATGCCGAGGGGGGCCAGCTCGAAGGCGAGCTGGCGGATGTGGGACTCCAGGGCGGCCTTGGAGGCGGAGACGGCGCCGTAGGCCTTGATGACGCGGGTGGCGCCGGAGCTGGTCATGGCGAAGACGCAGCTTCCCCGCCGCATCAGGTTCGCTCGCATCAGGTCCTGGACCCAGTAGACCAGGCTGTTGGCCATGACGTCGAGGGTCATTTCCACCTGTCTCTGAGTGAGGGCCTCCTTGGGCGAGCCGGCGATGTAGGGGAGGAGGGTGCCGAAGGCCAGGGAGTGCAGGAAGACGCGGATGAAGGCGTCGTCGCCCTCCTGGCGGAGGCGCTCCTGGATCGACTCCAGGACCGAGGCTCGCTTCTGGGGGTCGGCGGCGTTGACGTTGAAGAAGACCGCCTCGCGGCCGAGGGCCCGGATCTCATCGACGGTGCGCTGGGCGTTGGGCAGGGTGGCGCGCAGGTCGAGGTGGACGCCGAAGACGTTCATGCCGCTGCGGGCCAGCTCCAGGCAGGTGGCAGCGCCGAAGCCGCTGGACGACCCCAGGATGAGGGCCCAGCCATCCGCATCTTTCGAGGTCATAGACGTGTCTCCCTTCTAGTGGGCATACGGGGAAAGAAACCTGTCCCCGCATGGCCACGTCGCACACCGCTTGCGGCGGCGGCTCGCGGCGAGGATATCATATTCTGGGGGGACACCCCCAGGCCCCCCGCCCGCTGCGCGGGGGCGGAATGCACGGACGGGCAAGGCTGAGGGCAGAGACCTTGGGGGCTCTGCCCCCTGTACCCCCGATGTCGCGAGTTCTTCAGCCTGCACTGCTAGTCGGTGTGCAGGACGCCGTCGGTGGTCAGCAGGCGGTTGCGGAAGGCCCTCACCGTCTCCTCGTCCCCGGCCATGGCCGCGCGGACCGCCTGGAAGAGCTGGTCGGCGCTGACCAGGCAGTAGCGCATGCTCTCGGCGGCCACGCGCAGGGAGTCCTCGTACTGGGGCGGGCGCTGAGCGGGGGAGAGGCGCCGGTGGCCGTTGACGACCAGCACGCCCCGCTGGGTCTCCCCTGTCTCCTTGATGGCCTCCTCCAGGCGCCTGCGCAGCCGGTAGTGCGGCTCCATGCCCACTGCCGACTCGGAGCCTTCCACTTCCAGGAAGGCCTTCTGGCCCTCGACCCGCAGCTCGGCGGGCACGTCCGGGTCCTGGCTGACCGAGAAGCCCAGCAGGGCCATGGCCTCGCGCACTGGCTCCTCCAGGCCATACTTGCCCTCCTGCCAGAGGAGGCGGCGGTACTTCTCCAGGTCGGCGAGGCGGGACTCGGCCTGGGCCAGCTCTGCCTGCGCTTCGGTGAGCCGTCGCTCCGCCTCGGCCCGTTCGGCCTGGAGCTCGCTCAGCCCTGGCAGGGGGTACTCCTCGATCCAGGAGGGGGCGGGCCCCTCGGCCGCCCGGCCCAGGGTGCGGCGGATTCCCTCCTGGAGGAGGTTGGAGAAGGCAT
>JBAUEL010000105.1:0-2873 GCA_049678585.1 Dehalococcoidia bacterium | reverse complement strand
CCCTCTATGAAATCAGTGACCTCCCAAAAACCGTTTTTGGGGTGACATAATTCCCGTCGATGCATAATACCTGCTGCTACTTGCATTGCCCCTACAACTCTATTCTTTTCCCACACTAAGCACTTTGCTTCAGGAACATCCTTCCAGGAAAATTCGCTTATTGGTTTCGCTTGCTCGTGACCATCAACCATGAGCGTATTATGAGCTGCTGTTAAACGAAAACTATTCCGCCAGTAGCCGTTATAGGTGAAGGTACCCGAATCTACAATAACTGGCACACCTCGAATCCCAAGAATAAAACTTAATAGATCACAATGCGCGTGGGCACTAAATCCATCTCCACCTAAACCAAAGTCGCCACATCTGAATAGCGCATAATCACTATCAGATGTCCAGGCATCTCGAAGAATGTAGTACCCACTATAAGGAAAAGAGACTGAGGTTTTTTCTGGGGTGGTACATTCCATCTGCTCAAAGGTTTTTATTCCATCAGGGCCTAAAAGCCAAAAGGCTTCCTCACCAAAGTCTTTAGCAACGAATTTAAAATCCGTTCGCTGGTAGAGCACTGACCCGATTGCTAGACAAGCTCTAAAATCCCAGAAATCAACGCCATCATCAAGGACATAACCCCGACCATCATCTGCATCTCCAATCATGGGAACACCACCGTCTGGCTGCGACAGATGCATCACATAATTCAGCATCTTCTCCGAAATAGATTCAAGGTTTGGAAGAGTAGGTATGGCTCCACGCCGAGACAAGATGACGATGAGCAATAGAAAGTCCAATACAAAACGATGGTAGCTAGTGGCTTGCTCCTTGTTGACGCCGTCAGAATAGGTTTGAAGCTGCAGTTCGTTCTCAAACACATGCAATCCCGTTCGAAGCCACTCATCAGCTTCTTTAAACTCTGGAAAAAGGCTCGCAATGAAGATAAGGCCTGTACCCTCGCCAAGAATATGATTGTTCCTGACCTCCCAATCAAGTGTGAGATGATCGCACAGAAACCTTGTTTGCTTGTAAAGGCTTTTAATAAAAAGATTGCCCGCATTTTCGATAAAATTCTTGGATTGCCTGAAAAAGTGAAAGGCCAAAGCCCAAGAAATCAGACGAATGCTGATTTCAAGGGTGCTGTACCAGTTAATGCCAATTCTCTCTGGATTGTTTCGAATCCAGCTCGTAATTTGCTGAGTAAATTCTTCGGCATAGCCTTCGTCGCCTGTCAACCAATATGCTTTGCCAAGCGTAACGAAGTATTGATGACGATTGAGCTCCCAAGGTAGCTTGAGGTCTCCCAAACGATTTCCGGACCACAACCAACGATCGATCTTTTCAATATAGTCCTTGGGCCAACTACATCCGGAATCTGGATCAAAATGCCAATCGATATCATCAGTAAATTGCAAATCCCTACCCAAGAACTGGAAGCGGTGCTTGCGAATGTCTTCTGCGCGTTTTATCGTTTCTTCTACATTTAACGTATATCGATCCCTTAGAATTTCGATGTATTCTTCTTTGTCTCTAGCAGAAAATAAAACCGCTGGGCAACCTTTACTACATAGATGCGCGATCAACTTATCAAGGCTGTTCCACTCTTCTTCAATTAGTCCCAGAATCTCCTGATCGGAGGGTAATTTACCAGACGTGAATGTCCAACGGAAAGTCCGAACCTGTAATCTCATGTAAGAGAACAATCTGCCCCAGACCTTACAGATCGTCTCGCGGAGGCCATATTCCTGAGCCCTTTTGAAACGACCCAACAAATGTTGTACAGCGCGTATCTGTTCGGACACCTTCTAGTTCGTTTCCCTTTTTCTTACCAATATTCTGTGCAAGAAATGTTTGGCTTCAATTTTCTCCTCGTTTGTTATTTCTCCCAGAATCACAAGCGAGCCAAAGTAGACGGGGATAGCCACGACTATACTCAGCAGAAGGTATGTTACATGTGCCTCACTTCTATCGCCAGAAAAGCCATAGAGTCCCCAGACTAAAATCCCCATGCATATCGAAGCGATGACTATGTTCCGCAGTGTCTTGAAGGGAAACCTCCAAGTCAAATAAGGACGAGACGCGTAAGTATGTAGTATAGCCAGAACCCCAAAGCTAATGACACTGTTGATAGCTGCTGCTATGAATCCGAAGCGGGGGACCATCACCATGTTTAAGCCCAGATTGGTTATGGTCGCGATCATTTGGTTGATTCCCATACGGCGCGCTTTTTTCTTGATCGATATGCCCATGATGGCAAGGTGTGAGAAACCCCATGTGAAACTAGCAAGAGCAACATATCCGACAACACGATACCCCTCATGATAAACCTCAGGCGTAAGCAAGGCTATTATGGGAAGTGCTAGTACAGTCAGGCCTACAATAGCAGGAAGACACAGGATGAAGTATAAGCGAGTAACCATCGCCAAAGCTTGTTCTGTAGCTTCCCGCCCTTCTCTTTCCCACTTGTTCATGACCATTGGAGATACGCTGAGTAAGAATAACGCGACCAACATGTCGATGCTCTTACCCGAGATGTTGTAGGACGCTGAATACAAACCGACTTCATTAGAAGATCGAAAAAAGCTTATGATATACCGATCCGATAGACGCTGTGCCCAATGGGCCACATTGCCCAGAGCCAAGGGCCAGGCATAGCGCCATATTTCAAGGGCATCCGGTATACGGATGTGATGTGGACGAATACTTACCCCTTTGGTGGCAGAATACAACAGGAAAGGTAGTGCCAAAACAAGAGTTATAAATGTTCCCCACAGGAGACCATCAACTCGAAAGCCGTACACAAGGACCAAAAGCAGTCCGAATCCAAGACTACCGTAGTAAGAAATCAATTGGAATATAGTATATGATCCACTTCGCTCTTG
>JBAUEL010000104.1:0-1713 GCA_049678585.1 Dehalococcoidia bacterium | reverse complement strand
GAGAAAACCTTTGACCTTATTCAACTGCTCGACGATCGAGCATACAGGGACAGCTTCTTCAATGAGCTATTTCACCACACCCTAAGAATACTCTAATTAGTTCGGATGCTCGACCAGATGCAAACGTCCGAGCAATAATTCACTTTGGATAATCAACATTCATGATCGGAGACGAAATGGCAACTAAACAGAAACCAGGAGAGAAGCCATCCAGACCAGGCGAATATGAAGAGAGAGGACCTCTTGGAGGCAGAGTGAACAACCCGCGCAGGGTCACGATAGAACCCGGCGACAGCCCCCTGCCGCCAACGCAGAAACCAGGTCGCACCTGGACAAGGATAGGCCCCCCGAAGAAATAACTGCGCAATACGACGTTGTTCTTATCGATCGCTTGCGCTCCGATAATTGTTCATCAGCACACTCGAAGGGGCTGGTCAAGGAGGGGACCTAGCAAGCAAAGCGAGCTGGGGCGGAGGCCTTGAGGCGCGAGAGAGCGGTGTGCTAGTTTTTGCTCGATGATTTTCCGGCTTTTGCCTGGGGGGTGGGGTATCCAACCATTGGGTACGAAAAAACGCTCCTGAGGCTTCATAGAGCATTTGGGCAAGCCTTTTGTGTTGATCCTTTGCTTTAGTTTTAGCGATTACAGGCGCTCGAACGCTTGGCGTGATCGGTGCCTCGCGAGTCCACATCCTGTTGCAGCTCGGTGAGAGGTCGTCTACCTTGCAGCAGCCGACCTGGCGCCGGTTCCCGAGGGGTTCCCGACCCGTGGTCCTTCCCCTACTCCTACCCCCACCATCACACCCACTCACACCGTCACACCTACCCCGACTCCTGCACCGTTTCCAATTGGAGTTCAAAACCGTGCCGGTGACGATACTGTCGGTGACCGTATTGACGCCTTCCTATCCGATGCCGGTTACAACATCGAAAGTGTTTCCAGTAGCTCCCCCTTGACCGCATTCGGGGGACTTATGAAGTCTGTCCGAGTTTGGGTTCGTGAGTTTTACGGTCTAAGGCGAGATCTTGCACCCGACGTCTGCCGGGTTTTGGCTGTTGTTTGACAGGTCTGGATCGGCGATCCCGTCGATGTGGATGTTCTGCTCGAGATTGGTTCTATTCGTGATTAGGACGCCTGGCTCGCAGAGCATGGATACTGATCACCGAAGGTCTCTGTAGAGGGAAACCGCCAGCCTGTCGGCGAATGGCATCCTGCACTTGGTCAAGCAGTCTCGGTTTCATCATTTTTCCCCCTGTGTTGAATAAGTATGGAAAAGGGAATACCCCGGGTGGCGACTAACTTATTTCATCCCCCATACTCCATATTACGCCGAACCCGGTGTATATTCCATCCGCCTAAGGGGGGAATGTCTGATACTTCTGCCGCCCAAGATGCCTATATCTTTATATAGGGATATGGGCGGTGCTCAGTTTATTATATATAATAGTTGGGCAGCCTATTTCTGCCATCATTTGCTGGCTACAATGCGGGGGAGTTTCTTTTATGAATCTCAATGACGTCGACCTATTCGGGGGCATATCTGGCATTGAAATCGAGCCTGATATACACGAGTTCGGCCACGGCATTTCCATCGCGAAGACTTATGCGCATGTCATGGCTCCCTATCTTGCTGCCTTCGCACGTGCAGAACCAGGTAAGCCTCATCCCGCTCCATGGAAGGCTGTCAGTGGTGGCCTTTCTTATGACGTTCTTTG
>JBAUEL010000103.1:0-31577 GCA_049678585.1 Dehalococcoidia bacterium | reverse complement strand
CCCTGGTCCTGTACCAGCCCTACGGATACTGGGTCGCCTACGACTACATCAAGGGATACACGCCCACCGCCTACGGCCTTGGCCTCTACAAGTACGACTACTGGATCGACAAGGGCTAGGCCCAGGTGGGCCCGGCAGGGCGAGGTTGGCACCTCAAGCAGTGAGGGCTAGGGAGCAGCCCCCGCCCGCCCAGAGGCGGGCGACCTTGGGTGTGTTCCCTGCTCCTCATTCTCGGAGGACATGATATCGATGAGAGCGGCCCCTGGCGGCCCGCAGTACCGGGTCAAACGCCAGCCTAACTTCGACAATCTGCGCCGCACGCTGCTCCGGCAGGGTCCTCCTGGCCCCGTGCCTTTCATCGAACTGTTCGCTGATCCCGGCATGATCGAAGCGGTCCTCGGCGAGAAGTTCACCTGGGACGCGCTCGCTCTAGCCGGCGAGCAGGACGCCGGTGGCCGCCCGTCAGGCGCACTGAGGGGCCGGGCAGTCATCGACCTGATCCTGCGCTTCTGCTACGAGAACGGCTACGATTATGTGTATGCCTGGACCGGCCTGAACTTTCCGCGTGCCAACTTCAGCGTGGCCGGCGATACCGCCCCCCTTGAGAACTGGCCCGGCGCCAGGCGCTACTGGCAGGACGAGAGCACCGGGCCCATCCAGTCCTGGGCCGACTTCGAGGCCTATCCCTGGCCCAAGCCTGAGGAGATCAGCTACCGCGCCATCGAGTACCTGAACGCGGTCGTGCCCGAGGGAATGAAGATCTGCGTGAACCTCGGCGGCATTTTCGAGAACACCTCCTGGCTGATGGGCCTGCAGCCCTTCTCCTATGCCCTCTTCGATCAGCCCGACCTCATCGAGGCGATCTCTCAGAAGGTTGGCGAGTTCACGGCCGCCGCGGCCGCCCACGCCGTCACCATCGACAACGTCGGCATGGTCTTTCTGGGCGACGACCTGGGCTTCGCCACGGGCACGCTGGTCTCGCCTGCCGTGCTGCGCAGGTACGTCTTTCCCCACCACAGGCGCCTGGTCGAGATCGTCCACGCCGCCGGTAGGCTCTTCCTTCTCCACTCCTGCGGCAATCTAGAGACGATCATGGACGAGCTCATAGACCTGGGCATCGATGCCAAGCACTCCTTCGAGGACAAGATCATGCCGGTAGAGGAGGTCTATCGTCGCTGGGGGGATCGCATCGCCGTTCTCGGAGGCGTGGACATGGACCTGCTGGCACGGGGGAGCGAGGAGCAGGTCCGCGGCCGCACCCGCGAGATCCTCGAAGTCTGCGCCGCCAGGGGTACCGGCTACTGCCTGGGCACCGGCAACACCGCCGCCAACTACATTCCCAGGGAGAACTACCTGGCCATGCTCGATGAGGGGCGAAGGTGGAACCGCGCCCACTTTGGCTAGCCTCTCGGGCGGTATCAGCCTGGGCGAAGCCGCCTGACGCGTAGGGAGAGTGTTTGCGATGACAGCAGACGATGTGAAACAGCAGCTCCAGTTGCCCGACGTAGGCCAGATCGGGGTGGTGGTGGAAGACCTCGACCGCGCAGTAGCCTTCTTCCAGTCCGCCTTCGGGCTGGGACCGTTCCGCATCCAGGAGCTGGAAGCGCCCAATGTCTGGGACCGCGGCGAGGAGAAACACATCAAGGCTCGGCTGGGCTTTCTCACCATGGGCCAGGTCGAGATCGAACTCATCCACATCCTCGAGGGCGATAGCGTGCACCTCGAATTCCTGCGCGAGCACGGGGAAGGCCTCCATCACCTCGGCTTTAGGGTTAAGGACTTCCAGGCTAAGCTGGAGCAGGCCAAAGCCATGGGGTTCGATGTGCTTCAAACAGGCCCGTTGGGCCGGTTCTATGCTTACCTGGATACCCGCCAGTATGGCGGAATCATCGTCGAACTGATCGAGGACACCGGAGGGTAGACCCTTTCTGCGCCACAACCCTGTCGATCGTTTCCTGTGCCATGCCTGCCCCTCCTACCGTCGTTTCAGCACCTCGTACAGCCGCAGCGGGTTCTCGCCGGCTCAGGCCGTGTGCTTTCGGATGAACCCTCCGATGCGTTCAATCGCCTGCTGACCCTCCGGCAGCATCGCCGCGAAGAACTGCCAGACGTGGATCATCTCGTCCCAGGGCTCCAAAATGACCTCCATGCCGGCAGATCTTGCGTGCTCCGCGAGGCGCGTCGAGTCATCGAGCAGCACCTCTGAGGTACCCACGTGGATCAACACCGGCGGCAGCCCCGTGAGGTCCGCGTAGAGGGGGGCGGCGAGAGGCGTGCGGGGGTGCGCGTCGCCCAGGTAGGCCTTCGCAGCCTCAAGAGTGCCCTCCCGCTGCACCATCGGGTCGA
The DNA here is from genome assembly GCA_049678585.1 of Dehalococcoidia bacterium. Taxonomy (GTDB): domain Bacteria; phylum Chloroflexota; class Dehalococcoidia; order DSTF01; family CAZFGZ01; genus CAZFGZ01. Next base: position 29,231 of record JBAUEL010000103.1, on the reverse strand, counting down.
CCTCAGCCTTCGTGGTCATAGATTCGCCGAGGCATTCCAGGTCCACCCAGGGTGAGAGGCACACCGCCGCCGCCGGCAGCGGGTCTCCCGCATCTCGCAGTGCCACGAGCGTCGCCACTGTCAGCCCCCCGCCCGCGGAGTCCCCGGCGATCACCAGCCGGGCAGGGTCCACTCCCGTGGAGACCAGCCAGCGGTAGGCGGCCGTGGAGTCTTCCACTGCAGCAGGCTGCGGGTGCTCCGGGGCCAGCCGGTAGTCGATCGCGAGAGCCCTTGCGCTGGCCGCGCGCGACAGCCGTGAGATCATCTCGCGGTGCGTATTGATCGAGCCCATGACGTAGCCGCCGCCGTGGAGGTAGAGGATGACCTTGTCGTCTGCCGCCCCCGGCGCGGTGACCCACTCGGCGGACACCCCACCGGCGTCGACAGGCTCACGGCGCACATCCGGCGGCACCGGGAAGAACGAGGCCACCTGCTCGAAGTTGGCACGCTGCTCCTCCATGCTGAGGTCTTTGGGGATCGGCCGGGACCTCAACGTCTGGATGATTGTCTGAAGCTGCTCGCTTGGCATTGGCGTCTTCTCCCTCTTTCAGTGTTGATGTGGATGACCTAGCCGATCATGAGTGGTTGATGCAGTCGCATCGACATGGAGAGGGGGCTCCATCAGCCCTCCTCCCTCCAGCTCACCTCGAATAGGCGCACCGGGTCCTCGAAGCCACGCAGCGCTACATCGCCACGGTCCGAGAACAGGAACCCCTTGCCCGCCACGAGCTGTCGTACTACGTCCGAGGCTAGGACCTCGCCACCCTCCGCCTTCGCCGCTATTCGCGCCGCCACGATCACCGCCGTCCCGAACAGGTCCTCCTCTTCAGCTATGGGCTCCCCAGCGTTCAGCCCCACGCGTACCCTTATGGGCTCCTCCGCCGACTCGTTGTGCTGGGCGAAGGCCCTCTGCATGGCGATGGCGCACTCCAGCGCCCTGGTTGCGGAGGAGAAGGAGGCCATGAAGCCGTCGCCCATGGTCTTGACCTCAGAGCCGGCGTGGGAGCGGAGGGCCTCTCTGACGATGCGCTCGTGGGTGCGAGAACCTCCCGCGCCCTCGCGTCCCCCAGCCGCTGGGTGAGCGATGTGGAGCCCTCTACGTCTGTGAAGAGGACGGTGCGGAAAGCACCCGCCTCGGGCGGCTCAGCCGCAGGTGCGGCCTCCTCCCCCTCGCCCAGGAACTCGTCGATGGCGGCCAACAGCGCATCCGTCTCCCCGAACCAGGGGCCGCTCGTGTCTCCCTGCTGTAGCACGAGCCTCGCGTCCGGAATGCGCGAGGCAAGCTGCCTGGCAACGTTCACATCCAACAGGCGGAACTGACGGCGGTGCAGCACCAGGGTCGGTGACCTGACCTGCGACAGGGAGTCTGTAACATCGAATTCCCGGAGCCCGGCTACAGTCGCTCGCAACATTTCCCGGGTGACGCTCTCGCGATATACCTCAGCGGTCTGGTGCGCTGGCTCACCTGCCGAGAACCCCATCAGGACATGCGCCATGGTCTCCAGGTACAGCTCCCAGTCTTTTTGTAGAAGCTCGCGCAACGCCCGAAGTCGTGGTGAGCTGTAGAAGTCCGAGGCCCGCGCATAGGTGCACCACAGGATAAGCTGCGACACCCGCTCCGGATGGCGAGCCGCGTAAGCGATCGCCACCGGGCCCATTTGAAGGCCGCCCCACAGAGCGAATCTCTCCAGGCCAAGACGGTCTACCACCGCCGCCAGGTCCAGCATGAGGAGATCGAGGGAGTAGTCGGCCACATGCCGGTCGGATAGTCCCCACCCTCTGCCATCGTAGAGGACAAGCATTCTCTTCTCCGCCAGGCGCTGACTCCAGCGGCGGGATTGAGGCATCTGCCACTCCATCTGGATGTGGCTCAGTGGAAGGTCGGGCAGGTACACAAGGGGCACGCCCTCCCCCAACGTATAGAAAGCGATGCTCACCTCGTCGGCGGTCTGCGCGTACTGGATGCGCGGCTCCATGACGCAACTATCCTACACCATCAGCAAGCTCTACATGCGGAGGAACCCCCGCCTACACCGCGCAGCTCGCCGCCAGGCTCGAGATGGCGGTTATCCGGCGGCCGGACGTCAGCCAGTCCACGAACCCGTCCGTGCAGTAGCCCACGGAAATCCCCGTCTCCGGGTCTCCCCAGGCGATCTGCCCGCCGGCGCCCCCGTGCCCGAAGGCCCGTGGAGACGCCACCCTGCCGAATCCACGCAGGTGCGCGTTCCCATCGTCTCCGGCCACGATGATGCTCAGCCCGCGGTTGATGGGTATCCCGAATGTCAAGTCCCGATGATGGTCCTTTGTCCGCACTCTAGTGGCGAACTCGATGGTCTCGGGCCTCAGGATGTGCTTTCCATCCACCGTTTCGCCTCCGTTGAGGAGGGGCTGGTAGAACAGGGCGAGCTCAGCGGCGCTGGCGATGCCGCCGCCACCGGGCAGTCCCGCCCGCCGGACGTGAGGCCGGTTGAACAACAGGATCGCCTCGGGTGTCACCTCACCCCAGCCGCCGGGCGGCTCCACCAGCTCGCCTACGTACCGGACCTCGGCCACGCGCCCGTCGTGCTCCGGCGGGAGGCCGACGAAGAACTCGTGGACGCCCATCGGTTCCGTGATGCGCTCACGAATGAATGTCTTGTAGTCGCTGCCGGTGCGCCGGTAGATGATCTCGACCAGGACCCAGTGGGCCGAGGTGGCATGATACTCAAACTGGCTGTCGGGTTCCCAGTTGAGCCGCCAGTGAGCGAACGCCTCTAGGAGCTTGCCGCGGTCTCCCCAGTGATCGGGGTGGAATGGCGCGTACGGAAAGCCGGCCGTATGCAGCAGCACCTGCTCCACGCTGACGACGTCCTTTCCGTTGCTCCCGAACTCGGGGATGATGTCGGCGACGCGTTCCTCGAGCCGTAGCAGGCCCTCTTCCAGGAGCAGCCATATGGCGGCGGCCACGATAGCCTTGGTGGTGGAGAAGACGCAGTAGAGCGTCTCGTTGCTGGCGGGTGCCTCGGAGCCGCCCTGGACGGCCGCCCCGAAGCTCCGGACGCTCGCCACCCTGCCGTGCCGCGCAACGGCCACCTGGGCGCTCGGCAGGACGCCCTCATCCACGTCGCGCTTGGCCCGAGCGAACACAGCCTCCAGGCGTTCGCTGTCGATGCCCACATCCTCGGGCCTCCCCGCCATGTACTCCGCCTTGATCATGCCGCTCCTCCTATCACGAGCAACACACGTCCTGCTCCCACGGCGCCGCGAACCCGCGCTAGCGGCAGGGGATGCCCTTGAGCCGCCTGCGGCCGACGGTTCTAGAGGATAGCGTACACCGTGTAGCCAACCCAGTTCGGCGCGAGCCTGCCGACGCCCACCGCCACGATCCGGTTCAGCCAGCCGTACTTCTCGGACGCCGTCTCGAAAACCGGGGCGGTCCGGAAGTAGTACTCCGAGGGGTCGACGGCCTCCCCCTGGAGCATCCGCTGCATGACCTCGGGCGAGGCGTGCAAGATGCCCCGGTAGTAAATGTAGATGAGATGGCCGTCGTCGGTGCGCATGGTGCCCCGGACATCCAGCTCGCCCGCCCCGTCGGGACGGAGCAGGAACCAGTCGCCTCCCCCGGGGAGCACCTCACCCTTGAGCTTCGGGCCCTCAAACGTGCCGCCCTTCACCAAGAAGATCTGCCGGTTGCCGTGAGGCGTGGCTCCCACGTTCTGCGGCTCCTCCAGGTCCACGCTCACCTCGGCCAGAAGCTCAGTTTTCAGGCCTGCCATCAGATGTGCTCCTCTCTTGGGCTGTCCGGATAGGTTGCCGCCTGGCAGACGCGCACAGCTCGCTCACCACAGCGAACACCCGCTGCCTGCCCGACAGCCTCTTCAGCTCCGCCTCGTGACCTAGATCGTTGCTATCGAACGGCTCGCCTCGCCCGTGCGCGGGCGCCCTGTTTGGCAGAAACCGCTGGTCTCCAGCACTCACGGCTGCAAGCGCATCGCTGGGCCGAAAGCAATCTCAGGCTGGCCTGAGTGTTCCCGCGAACACCTGCCAGGCGAGTGCAGATTTTGCCAACAAGCTGAGAAGGATATAGGTCCTCTCTCCGAAAAGATAATCCCTCCACGGCCCGACCCCCTTGTATTGCAGGAACATGTTGAGTGCGAAGACATTGTAGAAGAGAAAGATGGAAACGTAGATCCAGTAGACGAACGTAGGAATGGCGTTGAGCTCTGAGCCGGCGGCTCCACCAAAGTAGAGGGCGATGGCGATCCACGGCACGATACCCGCGAAGACACCGAATATGAAGGACGTCCAGTTCGTCTTCTCAGTCGCCTGATTGTGCAGCTCCATCATCAGTCCGAAGAGTTGCATCGTCGCATTCAGCGTCAAGATCAGCATTAGAGCCGGCAAATCGTACATGCCCGATAGCATGGCGATGACGACGATCATCACCGATGAGCTGAGCGCGTATTCGTACCATCGAATGAAGTTGATCCTCTTCTTGAGGTTGAGGACATACCACCTGTAGATGCCGGGCGAGGCCACAAGAAAGTGAGCAACCGCTGAGATGAGCAGGAACACTGCTACCAGTGGCCCGATGCGGAGGTCAAACGCTGTCTTCGTGACCGGATCGATCGAATCGGTCTGGGGATCGTACTCCAGGAAGGAGGTAGTCAGCGGCAATGTGAAATCATTGCTCAGGAGTATCATCAGCCCGCCTTGAAGAAGGTGTAGGATGCCCATCGCCGCGTTGAACAGCCTTAGCCTCGCGTATCGCGCATCCTCTGAATGTGCCATCGGCCTTACCCTTTTCTGTGCACCCCTTCTGGCTCTTACCTAGAAAGGATAGAGCGAGCGGACAGATGCTATCGAGCCGCTCCCCTGCGCTGGGCACGGCCCCTCCGGCCGGTGCCGCGCCTCCGCGCCAACTTCGCCGGCGCGTGGCTCTCGTACCAGGCGAGGCCGCGCTTCATGCGGTCCACCTGCTGCGACGACGTGCGGGCGACGTGAAAGCCTCCCGGATAGCGCGCAAATTCTACTTCCTTGCCCAGCATCTTCAGCCCCTGGAAGATCTCCTCCGACTGCCCGATGGGGCAGCGCAGGTCGCCCTCGTGGTGGACGAGGAGGACGGGCGTCTTCACGTTCGCCAGGTACGTGACGGGAGACCGCTGGCGGTACTCCTCCGGGTTATCGAACGGCGTGGCCCCTAGCTCGTACACGTCGAACCTGGGGATGTCGTCCGTGCCGACCATGCTTACCTGATTAGCCACCGGCGCGCCGACAATGGCCGCCCGGAACCGGTCCGTGTGACCCACCGTCCACGTGGTCATGAACCCGCCATACGAGTAGCCGCCGACGTAGAGCCGGTCAGGGTCGGCGATGCCGCGCCGCACCAGCTCATCGACCCCGGTCATCAAGTCCTCGAAGTCCTTGCCGCCCCAGTCGCCGACGCAGGCCTGGGTGAACTCCTCACCGTAGGTCGAGCTCCCTCGCGGGTTGGGCAGCAGCACCACGTACCCTGCCCCCGCCAGCGACTGGAAGAGCATAAACGAAAGGCCGGAGGGGTGAAACGCGTGCGGGCCGCCGTGGATCTCGAGCGCGATCGGGTAACGCTTGCCCCGCTGATACTCCGGTGGATATAAGACGAACGCCTCGATCTCCAGACCATCAGGTGCCCTGTACCTCATGCGGCGTATGCGGCCGAGCTCGACTCGGTTGCGTAGCTCGTCGTTCGCGTGGCTCAGGTTGCGCTCACGGCCGCCGCCATCGAGCGCGGCCGAGTAGATCTCCCCCGGCTCCGATACCCAGATGGCCGCGAATACGATCCGCCTGCCGTCCGGCGTCAGCGCGAACGCGTCGATCTGGCGCTCACCGCCGAGCACCTTGCTGACCGAACCGTTTGCCGCATCCGCGCGGTAGAGGGCCACAGTGCCCCGGTCCCCCGCCAGGAACACCAGGCTCTTGCCGTTAGGTAACCAGGCGAAGGCCCGGCCGCTCAGCGCGACCGGATGACCGACCACCGAACGGTCAGTCGGGGCGCTCAGCGAACGCGGCGCCTTGCCGCCCTCCGCTGGGATAACCAGCAGGTGTGCGTTCTTCGCCGAGCCGGCCTCTCCGTTCTCGTGACCAACGAACGCGATGAGCCGACCGTCGGGCGAAAACGCCGGGCTTGATGCGGCTCCTCTGCTCCGCGTCAGCTTGCGGGCGCGTCCGCCCGTGGATCGCGCCACCCACACGTCCATGCGCCACTGGCGCTGGTGCCGGTCGCGTTCCCGGTCGGAGACGAAGGCGATCCGCTGCCCGTCAGGCGACCAGGACGGCTGCTCATCGTTCCAATCGCCGTCCGTCACCTGCCTCTCGGCGCCGCTCTCGATATCGACCGTGAAGATGTGCAGGCGCCGCTCGTCGAAGAAGCCGATGCCGTCGAGCTTGTAGCGCAGGTCGCGGATGACCCGGGGGGCGGCTCTCTCGATTGGGTTGCGTTCCTTGGATTCCTTGTATTCCCCCACGCGAGCCACGTAGGCGACGCGCTTCCCGTCCGGCGACCACGCCGGCTGGGAGATACCGAACCTCGCCTTCGTCACCTGGCGCGGCTCGCCGCCGTCTAGAGGCGCCAGGAAGAGCTGGTTCTTCTCGCCTCGCCTTGAGACGAACGCCAGGTAGTGACCGTCCGGCGACCAGCGGGGGCTGTGGTCCCGAGTCCCCTGCGTAAAGCGTCGCGCAGGCTGCCTGCCGTCGACCGGGGCCACATGCACCGCCATGCGAATCTCGTCCGAGTCGCGGTCGTTCCAGGAGACCACATAGGCAACGCGCTTCCCGTCAGGGGACACCTGGGGGTCACTGACGGTTCGCAGGAGGTAGATATCTTCCGGCTGTATCGGCCGCTTGCGGTCCTTTGGCATGGATCGCCCTCCTCCCCGCTAGGATGCGGCTATTCTACCTTGAATCTCTTGACCGCGAATAGCGAAGGCCGCGCTTCTATAGATGACCGACGATCCGCTCGTACGCCGCTGGATCTGTGGCCCCTTCGGTCGAGATGAGGAGCACGCGCGTCGAGCCGGTAATGCCGAGCCACTCACGTGCTCCGCCCGCTTGATCGCCCGCGAGCAGCTCGATCAGGCCCCCTGCGCCCGCCTCGATGCCCCTCTTGAGGAACTAGTGGTCACTCGCCCACTCTTGGAGGCTGCAGCATACGTACTGGCAAGCTCCGTGAGAGGAAACCGAAAGAATGCTCAATCCCTAAGCCAGCCCTGAAAGAGCGGCGCGGCCCTCATTCCGCGGCCCCTTCCGCCAGGAAGCTCAGGACCGCCTCCTTGTAGCGGCGGTCCGGCACCACTGTAAGGTGATCCCGGTCCGGAACAATGACCAAACGCGCGCCGGGAATGGCAGCCGTCAGCGCGTCGCCCCTGCCCACTAAATCATCCTTCTTCCCGACCACTACGAGCACAGGCACCCTGATCGCGGCCAGCGCCTCTGGTTCTGGCCTGGTCCGCCCTCGCTGGATACAGGCGGCCAGCGCCTTGAGGTCGTTGCCACGCTGCTCTGCGAACTCGCGGAAGGCACGGCCCACAGCGCTGGATATGGTCGAGGGGTCGTCGGTTGAGAGGGCATTGGCGATGGCCGACGATTCGGTCGTCCCCGTGGAGACGGCGCCTATGCCGCCCAGCACAGCGCGGTGGAACCGCCGCGGGTGACGCATGATGAGGTCCAGGGCTATGCGCCCTCCCATTGAATAGCCCATGAGCTCGGCGCGGGCGATGCCCAGGTGGTCCATCAGGCGGATCACGTCGCCGAGCATCGCCTCGCCCGCATACGCTGCCGGGTCGTGCGGCTTGGCGCTCTCCCCGTGGCCGCGACAGTCCAGAGCAACCACGTGGCGGCCCGCCGACAGCAGTCTTTTAACCCACCCTGTCTGCACCCAGTTCTCCTGGAGGCTGCTGGCGAACCCGTGTACCAGTATGATGGGCGGCCCCTCACCAAAGACCTCGTAGTGAATGGTCACGCCGTCCGAATCGAAGGTCCCCATATAGTCCTCCTGGCGATTCAAGAGGAGCCGCCCGCTGCCTGCTCCGCGGCCGGTACTCTGGCCGCCGCCCGTTCGCGCGCCGCCAGGTACTTCTCTGCCTTCTCAGGGGCCATGACCACCGGCTCGCCGTCCTCGCCCTCGACCACAACCCCGGAGCGGGTCAACAGCCGCCAGAGCTCCTTGCGCTTCTCCGTCGTCTCCAGGCAGATGATCGAGCAGTTGCCGCAGGTAACCAGCGTGTCTTCCCTTGACCTGGCCAGGATGCCCGGTTGCTCGTATCCCTCAATCTTCAAGACGCGACTGAACCCGAAGAAGCCGCGCCCTCCGTAGCTGGCGGATATCTCCCGGAACTTTGGCTTGACGACATTCTCCCAAAGCTCGCCGTCATCCTTCGGTATCTCCCACCTGCCTGTGGACCACGTTGACCATTTCCCGCTAGCGCTTAGCCCCGTGAGGCCGCCGCAGGAGATCCCGCAGCGGGCATGGATCGCCTTCTTCGCGTGGGTGATCTCTCGCCCGCCCAGAGTGAAGGTGACCGTCTCCTTCGCCGACATGAACCCTGTCGGGCAGCTCTTGACGCAGATCATACAGTCGTCGCAGAAGTCCTCCTCCATGGGGCTGTCCGGCTCCAGCTCGGCGTCGGTGATCACTCCGCCCAGTTGCACCCGTGCCCCGTACTCCGGTGTCATCATCACACCGCTGCGGCCGATGCTCCCCAGGCCTGCCGCCACCGCGCCATAGCGGAGCGAAAACGGCGGCACCAGACCCTTTGCAAGGTTGGAGCCAGGACGGTACACAGCGTTCGGCGATTGGGGCGCCGCCTTGAACCCCTTCTCACGCAGCGCCTCGGCCACCGCCACGCCTATGTCCCCCAGCCGCTGGAGGTTCTCGAAGAAGTGGTTGCGGTAGAGCCAGGGGTTCTCCTTCCCCAGCCACTTGCGAATCAGACCCTCGTCGAGGACAACGTAGTACACGACGGCAGTCTTGGCTTCCGGCATCACGTAGCTCATGTCCGCCTCTGGCGGGCCCGTCAGATTCTCTGCACTCGCAACGCCAACCTCCACGGCGCCGAACTGCCTCGCTACGCGCTTTACAGACGCAGTCAGTGAATCGCTCATACCAACAGCCCTCCGCCTGTCAGGACAGCATGTAGCATCGATTCTGTGCACGGATCATACCAGATTTGTGCCCGCGCACCCACGCTGCCACCGCCGCCCGCCGAGCTCCCCGCTAGAGACCACCGCCCGCACTGTGCTACCATTCGACGCAGGCAAGACGTGGTTCGCCGTCTGGCTGGAGGCGGCGACCAGGAAAGGTGCAAGTCATGACTACAGAGATTCAGCAGATCATCGACGAGATCGAGGAGCGGGACGGCCTCTACATCGGGCAGTGGCGCCGGCCCGTGAATCCAGGGCTGGATGCGAAGGGCAGCATCCATGAGGCCGCCTCCGCAGAGCGGCTCGGGTTCCGCGGAGGCCTCGTCGCGGGCTCGATTCACTCGGAGATGTTTCCCCCGCTCCTCCTGAAGGCCTTCGGCCAGCGCTGGTTCGAGCACGGCAACCTCTCCCTCTACTTCATCGAGCCCACCCTGGACAGAGAAGAGGTGCGGGCCATCGTTGCCGTGCCTCCCGCGGGCGCATCCGATGTCCAGGTGCAGCTGTGGGCCGAGCGCCCCAACGGAAACCGCATCTGCGAAGGCACCGCCGCCGTGGGCGAACCCCGCGAGCCCTCGGCACTCCTCGCCAGGGACCTGGACCGCTTCCCGGCGAGCGAATTGCGCATCCTGGCGGACGCCTCCGTCGGTGACCAGTTCCCAGAGGTCGAGGTGTCGGTCACTCAAGAGGAGATGGACCGGCGGCTCGAGGTAACCACCGACCCGCTGCCCTGGTATCGGGGCCACTCCCCATGGGGCGGGGCTGTGGCCACAACCAACAACCTGGTAGTGGCGATGATGCAGCCGTGCAACGCCTACCTTCAGGGACGCAGGGGCGCGGGAGTCGTCGGGCTCTACGGCGCTATCGAGCTTCGAAACATCAACGGGCCGGTGCTCGTCGGCAAGCCCTACCATGCGGGCGGCCACCTCATCAACGTGGGCCAGAGCGCCAAGACCGAGTACCTGTGGTTCGAGGCCTACATGGACGACCAGGCAGCCCGCCGCACCGCCGAGATGCGCATGATGCTTCGCTTCATGAAGGCGTCATCCCCCGCCTACCAGCAGGACTCAGCCGGGTAGGGGGCGAGCTGGCGACCGGGGCACGGTGCGGAAGTCGAGGGGTGCCCTCTTCCATCGTCAAGCGCGCCTGTGCCGACCGGAGCATCTCCCTCAGCCTCGGCCAGCCCCTGTACGCAAGCCGCTCATGAGACCCCAGCCGCCGAACCTGAGACCGAGTGCAAGCCGACTTATTCTCGGTCGATCGGCCTCGCGTTTCCGCTTCGCAGGGGCCCGGCCAGCCTGTAGTGCATTGAGTCACTTACTACGGGCCGAGCCAGGGGAAAGCTGGCCCGCTGCCCGTCATCTGCTCTTGACAAGGTCACAGCATCCGCCTAGGATGCCAGTCGTAAGCAGTAGCCACCGAGCAACTCGCGCGCTGGTACCGAAGGGTATCCTAAGAACTCGGCTTGTCCACCTTCAGTATGGGGGGGCGGGAGGTATCCGGGGTTGAGGCCGAAGGGCCGCGGCGAAAGATGACCAAGCCGGCCTTGGATAGATGGGCTGTTTCAATCCACGAGGCGGGCCACTGTCTCATGGCCGCTGCGACTGGGTTGGAGGTGGAGGAGGTTCGTCTTTCAGCAGATGGGGGCGGCCAGACCAAGGTCAAAGCTCCTGACCTGAACTCGTTCAGGGAATCGCTTCGCGGATATGGCGGGGCTTCCTTGCCTAGCGACATGAGCGCGCCCGAGGAATGGCGTCGAAACGAATCCGTTAGAACGTCCCTCAGCCATGACCCTGTTCTTGACATGCTGGTGGACGTTCGGGTGGCCGGCGTGGCAGCGGTGGAGGCGTGCTACCAGATTCGATTCTCGCTCAGGGACCGTCTCACATTGCCACGGGAGATGCTCTCGTGTCAATGGCAGCCGGCCGTCGTAGGAATGGATAAGGACCTAGACGACATACTCCGACTCTTCGACGTACGTCTCGTTGACATCCGGCAGCTGGTATCTAGCGTGTCCAGAGCTCAACCGCCATGGTTTCCCTCCCTAATTGACCTAGCACCTGGGTACACCTCCATTGACTCCTTCATCAACAGAGTGTCTAGATGGGGAGCCAGGTGGCTACTGGGCGACCCTTTGCTGGAAGCGGACCTCCTGCTCAAGAGTCCGGAACAACGAAAACTCGACTTCGAGCACGCCAGAAAAGCGGAGCGGCTGCGTGGTCACAAGGACTACCTCATCTACGAGGCGGTGTTCCACGAGGTGTGGAGGAGAACTGGTTCCATTGGCAAACGCTTTGGTCAAAGAAGAGCAAAGGCCACCTTGATTGAATTGGCCAGAAATCTCGCGTTAGAAGGATTGCTCTCTGGTTCCGAGGTACGAGGCATTATCGAAGACGCGAGCTCGAAGACCAGGTTCAAGTGGAACGTGCTGGCCTACCGTACATAGCCGCTGCGAGTGACGCGAGGAGCCACCAGGAGGCCCTACGCTGGCGAATCCCCCGCCAGAATCCCGGAGGCCAATCAACCCCATTCCACGTCCGTTCGCGTGGGCCTCGGCGACCAGGGGATTCGTTCACCGCCGGGGGTCACTGAGTTGCCTCGCGAGAATCTGGCAGGCAAGTGCGTACCCGATATTGAAGCAGGGGACTCATAAGCCCTTGGTCATGGGTTACCGGCTCTTCTCACCCACGTCGCCCTGTGTTACTCTCTGCCGGAGGCAAAGGGCCTCAGCCTTTGCAGGCAGGAGGCCAAGACGGGCCGGAAACGGCGTTCTGAGCTTCAGACAGATTCGGAATCGGCGGCCTAAGCTTCCCAAGCAGAGGCCCCCCTCATTTGCATCCTCCCCGCGGTCAGGATAGAATCCTCTCGTCGGATGTCATTTGGGCAACACCGGTAAGAGGCGCCAGCGTAGCTCAGTGGTAGAGCAGCCGATTCGTAATCGGCCGGTCAAGGGTTCGACTCCCTTCGCTGGCTCCACCCCTCACGTCGGGCGCTCAGCGGTATCCTGCTAGGTCGCCAGGTCCCGAAGGAACTCTACGATCAGGCGGTTCACCTCCTCCGGACGCTCCTGCTGCGTCCAGTGGCCGCAGTCGCGGACCAGCCGCCTGGTGAGCTTCGGCACGTACTGCTCCATGCCCTCGGTCGTGTCGGGCCGCAGGATGGGGTCACCCTCGGCCGAGATCATGAGGGCCGGGCAGGCCACCTGCCGCCCGGCGAGGTGCGGCGTCGTCTCCCAGTTGCGGTCGAGGTTGCGGTAGTAGTTGATGGGGCCGCTTAGCCCACCCCTGCGGAAGGCCTCGACGAGGACCCGCAGGTCCTCCGGCGAAAAGAAGTCCTTCCTGACGGCGAGGCTGCGCACGGTGTTCTCCAGCCAGGCCTCTAGGTTAGGCTCGATGTCGCCCTCCGCCCTCCCCGGCTCCTGGAAGTACAGGATGTAGTTGAAGCGGCCGTCCGGCACCCGCCGGAAGACCTCCGTCGGCGGGACGTCCAGGCGCGGCATGAACGGCGTGTTGAGGGAGATGACCCGCTCCACCCGCTCGGGGTGCATGAGGGCCATCGACCAGACGATGATCCCGCCCCAGTCATGCCCGACGATGGCCGCCCGCTCGATGCCCAGCCCATCCAGGAGGCCCACCAGGTCGCCCACGAGTTGGTGGATATCGTAGTCCTCCAGGTTCTCCGGCTTGTCGGTTTCGCCATAGCCGCGCAGGTCGGGGGCGATGGCCCGAAAGCCCGCAGCCGCCAGCGCCGGGATCTGCTGCCGCCACGAGTACCACAGCTCCGGAAAGCCGTGGCAGAGCACCACCGGGAAGCCTTTCCCCTGCTCGACATAGTGCATGCGGATGCCGTTAGTCTCGGCGAAGCGATGTGTCCAGCTCTCCATGGCCACCTCCGACCCGGGCAGGCTCCTCTGCCGCCGGCGAGTCCGGCGGGCGCGACGGGTTCCCATTATCGGGTGAGGTACACGGTAGATCAAACTGCAGTCGGACAGCGCCCACAGGATGTGAGGTATCATCGAGGCGGTAGACGAGCTCCATACGGACAACCTGGCTGAGGACACCCCTTGCGCCTTGAGCTACGTTGCAGACAGGGCTTTTCTCGTGGCACCCGCTACCCAAACGGAGGAGCCCCCGCCAACCGGGGGCTCCTCCACCATCGACCCGTCTCTGGCGCTCTTAGTCCTCCCCCTTGCACAGCCAGCCCGCCACTGCTATGCCCCAGGCACTCCTGTGTGTGACTGTGCAGCACGGCCGTGACCGGCCGAGGGGGGCTTGTTAAAGTAATGACTGTCAAACTATAACGACTGTGGGGCTCGTTCAAGAAAGGTTTACTATCATGGACCCGAAGGACTTCGACGGGACCCCAGCTGGCATCGTTCGGCGCCATCCCCTGGGCTACTGGACGTTCATACCGAACCCCTTGCCTCCTGGCCTTGTTCTAAGCGAGAAACTGGTCAATCTTCTCTCCGATGCCGACCGCGCGCTCGGCACCCTGAGCGGACTGGGCGAAACTCTCCCCAATCCGCATCTTCTCATCGTACCTTTCACGCGCCGTGAAGCCGTACTGTCCTCCAAGATCGAAGGAACGCTCACCTCCCTCTCGGACCTGTTCCGCTTCGAAGCCGTTGAAGACGAATCGCTTCCCGGAGACGTTCGAGAGGTTTCCAACTACGTTCGGGCCATGGAGCACGGCCTCGCCCGCTTGCCGAATCTGCCGTTGAGTACTCGATTAATCCGCGAGCTGCATGAGCGGTTGTTTAGAGGCGTCCGCAGAGAGCACCTTACTCCAGGCGAGTTTCGCCGTTCTCAGAATTGGATTGGCCCGCCCGGATGCACCCTGGACCAAGCTACCTTTGTGCCCCCACCTGTCGACGAAGTGCTCAATCTCTTGGACCAGTGGGAGCGCTTCCTGCATGAGGCTTCCCGGTTCCCACCGCTAATCGAGTGTGCCTTCATGCACTATCAGTTCGAGGCTATCCACCCGTTCCTCGACGGCAACGGACGAGTGGGCCGGCTTCTCATAACGTTGTACTTATGCGCGGGCGAGTATCTCAGCCAACCTTTGCTGTATCTCAGTGCGTTCTTTCAGCGGCACCGCGACGAGTACTACGACCGGCTTCTCGCCGTGAGTCAGCGCGGAGACTGGGAAGGGTGGCTCGCCTTCTTCCTGCGGGGGATAGCGGAACAATCGCGTGACGCTGTAGCACGCTCCCGGCGCATCATCAGCCTGCAACAGGCCTATCGAGACCGACTTCATGAAGCTCGGGCGTCGCGCTCTGCGCTTCATCTCGTCGATGTCCTCTTCGAGTCCCCGGTACTCACCATTCCAGTGGCAGCGACCAGAATTGGAGTAACCTATCCTACGGCGGCGGCAGCACTGCAGCGCCTCGCCCGCGCTGGAATCGTAACAGAGCTGGGTCCGCGCCGACGCGGGCGCATCTTCTTCGCCGAAGAACTGGTCCGGACAATTGAACAAGACCTTTGAACCCCGTCCTTATTAAACAATCGCCCCCAATTCTTTAATACGTTCCGCCGACTTCAAGTGTTCGTCAATAGCTGATTGGCTTGGGCACTTCCCCGTTTCCCTTCGGGCACAAGTTCCAGCCTCCTCCTTCCCGCCCCCCGGTGTCACCTCCCCCTTGCACCTGTCAGAACACATATTCTACCATCGCCTCACACGATAGAAGGAGCTCACCCATGGTTGACGTCCGCATCGATACCAGGGGCGTGCCCAAAGGCCCCATCTACGAGGAGGCCGTCCCCATCCTCCACCGCGACGCCCTCACTGCCCCCGATGCCACTGATCCCACTTCCCCTTCCGAGGGGGTCAGCGCGGCAGGCTATCGCCGCGTCCGCTTTGACGTCGACACCACCGGCAGCACCGGCCTCACCGCCCTCAAGGTCCAGCTCCTCCACTGGAACTCCGCCGCCGAGAAGTACTTCCGCGGCGCCGAGAGGGAGTTCACAGAGGCCCAGCTCCAGGCCAACCCCGTCCCCGCCCTCGAAGCCGAGGTGCGGGGCGGCACCGTCTTCCTCAAGCTGGTCTCGGCCACCGCCACCAGCCTCTCCCTGTCCGTCTACGCCACCGTGAGCTAGGAGGAAGCCATGGGCCAGCTACGACTGGCCGGCGAGATCGCCGCCGCCATCGATACCCTCAACGGCGTCATCAACCGCTGGCTCCGCCAGGTCCAGGCCGACGACGTGGACCCCGCCCTCCACATCACCCAGGCGGGCTCCGGCGAAGGCCTCCGCGTGGACGCGGGCGGCGATGCCTTCAGGGTCGGCCCCGGCGCGATCGCCCGCGCCCCTCGCCTGGAACTGGACGACGTCAGCACTTACCTGGACAGGGACGCCTCCAATAACCTCACCCTCACCGACGCCGTCACCGGAACCAAGACCCTGGCCGAGCTGGCCGCGGGCGGAGGCGGAGGCGGCCACCAGATCCAGAGGGTCGTTCGCTGGTACAACTACTTCACCACCAGCACCGAGTGGGTCGACATCCACTCCACCGACCTTTCTATCACCATGACCACAGAGAATAGCTGGGTGCGCATCACCCTGCAGGGGAACGCCTACAACACCGCCAACGACTTCACCCGCTTCGATTTCACCATCGACGGCTCCCGCCAGGGCGGTGGCTTCGGCCTCATCACGGAGAAGTCCAACTTC
Organism: Dehalococcoidia bacterium; assembly: GCA_049678585.1. Classification (GTDB taxonomy): domain Bacteria; phylum Chloroflexota; class Dehalococcoidia; order DSTF01; family CAZFGZ01; genus CAZFGZ01. Next base: position 13,371 of record JBAUEL010000103.1, on the reverse strand, counting down.
GTCCACGGCTTCCACATGGTCTGGGAGGTCCAGCTCTCCTCTGGCCCTCACACCTTCCGACCTCAGTGGAAGGTGCCCTCCGGCACCGCCTACTTGCTGGGTTCAACGTCCTCCTACCCCGTTCTCTTCGTGGTGGAGGAGCTGAAGTAGAGGCTATGCCATGAACCTTTCGGATATGCGAACCCTGGTCCGCCGTGACCTCCACGACGAGGACGCCGCCAACTACCGCTGGACCGATGAGGAGCTGGACCGCCACATCGCCCGTGCGGTAAAGGAGTTCAGCCTGGCCGTGCCCAGAGAGGCCAAGGCCACCCTCAGCACCACGGCCAACAGCCGCGACCTCTCCCTGGCCACCCTGACCGACCGGGTAATCGTCGAGGCCGTCGAGTACCCCCTGGGGAAATACCCTCCCTCCTACGTGGCCTTCTCGGTCTGGGGAGACACCCTTACCTTGCTCGTGGACTCGCCGCCTCTCGCCGCTACCGACGTCGATGTCTACTACGGTCGCCTGCAAACCCTGGACGCCACCACCTCCACCATCCCCGAAGCCCTCGAGGATGTGGTGGCCACCGGCGCCGCCGCCTACGCCGCTCTGGAGTGGGCCAGCTTCGCCACCAATCGCGTCAACGTCGGCGGCGACGAAACCTGGCGCGACTACCTGGTCTGGGGACAGGAGCGGCTCGCCGCCTTCGCCCGCGCCCTCGCCGAGCACGGCCGTCGCGGGGCCCTGCGCGCCCGCCGTCTCTACACCCCCGCGGGGCCCGCCGAGTTCGGCGCCACCGACTGGCAGCCCTGAGAGCGACCATGCGAAGCCTCACCAGCACCCTCCTGGCCGCCCAGAAGAGCGCCAGCGGCGCCCCCTTCGTCCGCGTGCAGGTCAGAGAACGCATCGGCAACATCGTGCGCCTCCGCTGGGACCGCCTGTACACCGGTAGCGAACCGGACACCTATCACGCCCTTACCGTGCCCGGCGATGCCTCTCTGCTGCGCGCGCGGGTGGCCTCGGGAACCCTCTACTACCAGCGCGTGGCCAGCCCCGGCCCCGGCAGCAACTTCTCCTCCTGGACCTCCCTGGGGAGCGTGGCCCAGGCCGACGTGGCCCTGGCCAGCCACGGCTCCGCCGTCCTTCTCTTCTACGTGCACACCGACGGCGTGACCATCAAGGTGCGGGAAAGTCAGGACTACGGCGCCACCCTGGGTTCGCCGGTCACCGTGGCCACCGCCGCCGGCGCCGTGGGCTGGCTCGCCGCCGCCCTCAAGAGCGACGGCACCGCCCTCCTCCTCTACTCCGTAGGGGGCACCGTCTACGCCGTCAAGCGCAGCGGCGGCACCTGGGGCACCCCCGCCCCCTGGACCAACAGCGTCTCTACCATCGCCGGCCTGGCCTGCGTCTACTACGGCGACTTCAACCTGGCCGCCGCCGGCACCGATGCGGACGGCGACGCCAAGCTCTGGACCACCATCTACGGCGACGGCCTGAATCAGCCCGTCGGCGTCTGGTCCTCGCTCAAGGAGGTCGCCGCCGCAGACGCGGGCTCCGGCGTGAGCTTTTGGGCGCCCTTCCTGGACCGGCCCGATACCTTCCGCCTGTTCTTCGTGGAGGAGTACACGGGGACCCAGGCCTACTCGCGGCCCCTCTGGTCCTACTTTCCCGCGAGTCAGGACTTCGTGGCGGAGGCCTGGCGCGAGCCCGTCCCCTTCGACCTGTCCAGCCAGTACGGAATGGCCCTGGCCCACGACTCCACCTGGGCCTGGCTGGCCACCCCCTCGGGCGTCTGGCGGGCCTCCCTGAGCGCGCCGCCCCTGGACCTCACCGCCGACGTCCTGGAGGTGGCGGCGGAGAGCGATCCCCTGCGCGGCCGCCTGAAGGTCGTCCTGCGCAACGACCACGGCCGCTTCTCCGACCTCAGCAGCAGCGAGCTAATCGCCATCCGCCACGGCTCTCAGGTCGCGCTCAGTCCCGGCTATGCCACCACCGCCGGACAGGAGGTTTCGGCGGGGCCCCTCTACTGGCTCGACGGCTGGACCTACCACACCGGCGATGCCTCCGCCATCTTCACCCTCCACGCCAGCGACGCCTGGTCCCTGGTCGAGGGCTGGCGGTCCCGTCGCCAATACACCTGGGCGGCTGGCCAGCAGAACATCTTCCAGATCCTGCGCTTCATCTTCGGCCGGGCAGGGCTGGAGTTCTCCAGCCTGGGCAGCAGCTCCGCCCTGACGAGCCAGCAGCCCAGCTTCACCATCCACCCCGGCGAGAGCGGCCTCACTGCCGTCCGACGCCTCCTGGCCATGGTGCCGGACGTCCTGCGCGTCGCTGGCGAATACGTCTACATCTTCGAGCCGCTGGCCAGCCAGAGCGCCGACTACGCCTACGGCACCGACCACCCCATCCTCCGCGGCCGCTACGGCTCGCCCGGGCTCGCGGTCAACCGGGTCCAGGTCTTCGGGCAGGGCCTCATGGTGGAGGACTTTCGCTGGGACGCCCTCGCCGACGAGTACGACCGCCTCCGTCAGGCGCACGACCTCAATCTGACCACAGTAGCCCGCGCCCAGGAGCGCGCCGCCGCGGAGTTCCGGGCGGTGGAGATCGAGTCATACGAAGGGGAACTGCTGGTCCCCATGAACTGCGGCCAGGAGCTCTACGATGTGGTCAGCCTGACCGACGCCGGGGCGGGCCTCTCGGCGGTCGCTCGGCGGGTGCTCGGCATGGCCATGCGCTACGACCGCCGCGGCCCCCGTCCCGCCTACGAGCTGGCCCTGCGCCTGGGAGCCCCCTAGTGAGCACCAGAGACCTAGCGAGGGATGCCCCATGACCATCCGGAGCGGCATCGTCAAGGCCTTCGACGCCGGCACCTACACCGCCACTGTGCAGCTCACCGGCAGCCTGGCCGTCTGGCTCAGCAACCTGCCCGTGGCCCGCAACATCCCCTCGGCGGAGATGGTGGCCGGTCGCCGCTGCGCCGTCATCTTCTTCGACGCCTCGAACCCTCGAGACGCCGTGGTGGCCGCGGTATTCACCTAGCCGCGAGCTGCCGCAGGCCGCGTGCGACGTGGCCGGGCCAGGGGCAGGCTTTTTTCTCCGCATCCTGCTGAAAAGAGGGAAGGATCATGGCTGAACAGGACGAGATCAAGCTTCCAAAGCAACCGCCCGAGCCGGCCAGAGGGGAGCGCGTGCCGGCCCTCCGCCCCGACGACGTGCGCGAGAACCCGGCCCTGCGCGGCCGCGTCATCCGCGCGGGCGTCGGCGCCCTCCCCGCCGTCTGGGAGGACTGACGTCACAACTCCTTTCATGGCGGCTATCCCTTTGCCACACCTTCTCTAGACACGGTGCCCGTGGCCGAGTATGATTATGGCTCCTCTAGGGGCGCACAAAGATGGTAAACTGATAAATGGTGGAGGAACGGGTCGAGCTACCGCTTTATATTGTTGGAGCAGATGAGGTTTCTATAGTATTCTCGAACCTCATGGTGGTTCAGCACGAGCAAAAGGAGTTTATCATCACCTTCTGCCAATACTCGCCGCCGTTGGCGTTAGGGCCGCCGCAGGCGCAGTTAGAGCAAGTGAAGGCCATGCCCTATGTGCCAGTCAAGATCGTTGCCAGAGTCGCCCTTACGCCAGAGCGCATGGCCGAATTGATCAAAAGCTTACAGGACAATTACGCGAAATGGCGTGCCAAGCAGCAAGAGGGTGACGAGCAGTGACTATGGAAACGATTGCTATCCATCCAGACAAGTATAATTCTTCAACACAGCCACACTTTACCTCCGACGTTACGGATCTTGTCAGCCCAGTCGCGTTCGACCGGGCCATCTTCCGTATTCGGAGGGCCAGGATTCCGTACTCGGAACTTGAAGCGGAAGCATTCAGTTCTCTGGCAGAAGCTGCATTTGCAGAAGACTGGGACAGCGATGCAGATGCAATCTACGACGGCATGTAGCCGAGGTAATGTCGTCTTAGTGCCATTCCCTTTCACCGACCTAAGCGGAGACAAGAGGCGTCCAGCGCTTGTGGTCAGTAGTAGCACCTACAACCAGTTCAGCCCCGATCTCATCGTGGCCCAGATCACCGGCAACATCAACGCACCGCCTCGGTTTGGCGATCATCGCATAGCGAATTGGCAACAGGCTGGGCTGCGTGCACCCTCCATAGTGCGTGCGAAACTGGCCACACTTGACTCTCGCCTCGTTACCAACGTCCTTGGCCGCCTGCCCGCCTCTGACATGCAGGCAGTTGAAAGCAATCTGCGTGAGGCACTACAGCTATGATGGCCACAGCCAAGAGGCACGACCACACTAGCATCTCGCTCCACCCCCTCGCCTTCCAGCGGGCATAGCGCCGCCCGCTTCTGTTGACACCTCGCCTGCCCCAAGCTACGCTGCCCCCGAAGCGTAGCAAGGAGGCAGCCCATGACCCAGGAGCCAGAGCGGCCCCGCGTCGGGCATCGAGTCGTCGCCACCATCAAGTCCGTCAAGGGCACCTGTAACTGGGGCCACAAAGCCGGCGATCAGTTCGAGGTGAGCGCCCACGACACGGGCGGAATGTGCGGCTTCATGTACCACGATGTCTTCCCCTGGATCGTCATGCTCCAGTTCGGCGGCGGCTTCCCCCCCGAGTGGGGCGGCGGCGACAGCCTAGAGCTGGAGTGCATGGACCGCACCAACGCCGTGCGCATCGAGCTGCGGAGGCAACCATAGCGAGCGCAGACGCAGGAGGCGGACCCACCGTGCCCAGCCGCATCGTCTCCGGCGGGCCGCACGAGGAGGACGTCGCCCTCGATACCTCCCTGCGACCGCGTCGCCTGGGCGAGTACGTCGGCCAGGAGAAGCTCAAGGACAACCTGCGCATCGCCGTCGCCGCCGCCCAGCAGCGCGGCGAACCCCTCGACCACCACCTCCTGTACGGCCCTCCCGGCCTCGGCAAGACCACCCTGGCCTACATCATCGCCGCCGAGATGGGGGTGAGCGTTCGTGTCACCTCCGGCCCGGCCATCGAGCGCCCCGGCGACCTGGCCGCTATCCTCACCAACCTCCAGCAGGACGACGTCCTCTTCATCGACGAGATCCACCGTCTCGCCCGTGCGGTGGAGGAGATCCTCTACCCCGCTATGGAGGACTTCGGCCTGGACCTCGTGCTGGGCAAGGGGCCGGGCGCCCGCAGCGTTCGCCTCGCCCTGCCCCGCTTCACCCTCGTCGGCGCCACCACCCGCTACGCCATGCTGAGCCCGCCCCTGCGCGACCGCTTCGGCGCTGTCTATCGCCTCGACTTCTACCGCCAGGAGGACATCGCCCAGATAGTCCGCCGCAACGCTCGCATCCTTCAGGTCGAGGTGGACGAGGGTGGCACCCTGGAGATTGCCCGCCGCGCCCGAGGCACCCCTCGCGTGGCCAACCGCCTGCTCAAGCGCGTGCGCGACTACGCCCAGGTCATGGCCGAAGGCGCCATCATCGAGGAGGTGGCCCGCGAGGCCCTGGCCCGCCTCGAGATCGACCACCTGGGCCTCGACGAGGTCGACCACAAGGTCCTGCGCACTATTATCGAGAAGTTCGACGGCGGGCCCGTCGGCCTCGACACCATCGCCGCCTCCATCTCCGAGGAGGCCGACACCATCATGGACGTCTACGAGCCCTACCTCATGCAGATGGGCTTCCTCCAGCGCACCCCCCGCGGCCGCCTGGTCACCCGCCTCGCCTACGAGCACCTCGGCCTGCCCCCAAAGGGCCCCGCTCCCTCCGGCCAGCCCGGCCTCTGGGAGTGACGCCCCTTCCGCCGGGGGCTCTGGCGCAACGATCCGGGCGGCGCCCTCAGGGGCGCCGCCGCTGAATCAAGGATGCGCTGGCGTAGTTAGGTGCTGGTAGTACGGGGGGCGGGCGTACCTCCGGGCCGCTGCCCGTCGCCCTTCCCCGGCCCGCCCGCGGCCGTCTCATAGGTCATCCGGTACAGCTTGGCGTAGAGCCCGTTGCGGGCCAGCAGCTCCTCGTGGCTGCCCTCCTCCACGATCCGCCCCTCGTCCATCACGATGACCCGGTCCGCCCCGCGCACCGTCGACAGCCGGTGGGCGATCACGAAAGACGTGCGGCCCCGCAGCAGCCGCTTCAGCGCCCGCTGGATCACCGCCTCCGTTCGCGTGTCCACGTTGGCCGTGGCCTCGTCCAGGATGATGATGCGCGGGTCCGCCAGCACCGCCCGCGCGAAGGCAATGAGCTGCCGCTGCCCCACCGACAGGTTCTGGCCCCGCTCGTGCAGCTCCATCTCGTAGCCGCGCTCCAGCCGCACGATGAAGTCGTGCGCACCCACCGTCCGGGCGGCCTGCTCCACCTCCGCGTCGCTCGCCTCCAGCCGCCCGTAGCGGATGTTCTCCCGCACCGTGCCCGAGAACAGGAAGGGGTCTTGGAGCACCAGCCCGGTCCGCCGGGCCAGAGAGGAGCGCTTGATCTTGCGCAGCTCGTGCCCGTCGATGAGGATGCCCCCCTGATGCACCTCGTAGAAGCGCGTGAGCAGAGCGGTGATCGTGGTCTTCCCGGCCCCGCTGGGGCCCACCAGGGCTACTGTCTCGCCGGGGCGCACGTGCAGGTTGATGTCGTGCAGCACGGGCACGTCCTCCACGTACTCGAAGGTCACGTGCTCGAAGGCCACCTCACCCCGGATGTCCTCCAGATCGACGGCGTCCGGCGCATCGGTGATCTCGGGCTGGGTGTCCAGCACCTCGAAGATGCGCTCGCCCCCGGCCATCGCCCGCTGGAGCTGGGTGTACTGAAGAACTAGGTCGCGCACCGGGTCGTAGAAGCGCTGGACCAGCAGCGCGAACATCACCAGCGTCCCTACGGTCATCTCCCCGTCCAGCACCTGCATCCCGCCGAAGACGATCACCAGGCCGGTGGTCAGCGCCACCGTCAGCTCCACTATGGGCATGACCGCCGCGGTGAGCTGTCCCGCCCGCACGTTGGCCGACCAGTTGTTCCGGTTGACGTTATCGAAGAGACGGGCGTTCTCCTCCTCCCGCGAGAGGCTCTGGATCGCCCGCACCCCCGAGACGTTCTCCTGAAGGCTGGCGTTGACGATGGCGATCGCCTGGCGCACCCGGATGAAGGCCCGCCGGGCGTAAACCTGCCAGATGGCCATGCACACTACCAGCAACGGCGCCGCCGTCAGCGTGATCAGGGCCAGTTGCAGGTCCGCCACCATCAGGATGCCGATGACCACCCCCAGGCCCACGAAGTCCGCCATGATCGTCAGCAGGCCCGTGGTCAGAAGCTCCTGGAGCGTGGTGACGTCGCTGGTCACGCGCGACATCACCCGCCCCACCTCGTTGTTGTCGTAGAAGCGCAGCGAAAGCTTCTGGAGGTGGTCGAACATCTGCGTTCGCAGGGTGTAGAGGATACGGTGGCCGATCCACCCCGTGTTCCTCAACTGAAGGTAGTAGGCGCCCCAGGCCACCAGCGCCAGCGTCACGAACCCGATGCCCACCCCGTTAAGGCCGGCCAGATCCCCCCTCGCGGCCAGGTCAATGAAGCGGCCCACCAGCACGAACTGGAGGTTGGCGGTCACGGCAAAGACCAGCATGCCTGCCACGGCCAGGGCTGCCCGCCCCTTGTAGGGACCCAGGTACCTGACCAGTCGGCGCACCACCCGATGGTTATAAACCTGGCCCAGCTCCTCGTCTTCCCACCCGTCGACGCCGCTGCGCAGGCGATGCATGGCCATGCGGTGCCCCGGCCCGCTCCAGCCGCCTGCTCCTGCTCCACCCCAGTACGCCATACTTCCCTACTGCTTCCGGCCCGTCGGCGAGGGCTCCACCGTCAGCGCGCCCTCTCGACGGGCCTTCTCCAGGGCCTCCTCCTGGTCCCGCAGCTCCAGGTCGTAGATCTGGCGGTAGAGGCCGTCCCTGCGGATCAGTTCACCATGGCGCCCCCGCTCCACGATGCGACCGTCCTGAAGCACCAGGATCTGGTCCGCCGCCTTCACCGTGCGCAGCCGCTGGGCGATGACGAATGTCGTGCGCCCCTTCATCAGCTCTCCCAGCGCCTGCTGGATGAGGTACTCCGTCTCCGTGTCCACGCTCGAGGTAGAGTCGTCGAACACCAGGATCTTCGGGTCCATGAGCAGGGTGCGGGCGATGGCCACCCGCTGCTTCTGCCCCCCGGAAAGGGTGATCCCCCGCTCGCCCACCCACGTATCGTAGCCGTCCGGCAGGCTCACGATGAAATCGTGGATGCGCGCCGCCCTGGCGGCCTCCTCGATCTCCTCCTGCGTGGCGTTCACCGCCCCGTATGCGATGTTCTCGCGGATGGTCGAGGTGAACAGGAACACGTCCTGCTGCACGATGCCGAAGCACCGCCTCAGCGAGGCCAGGGTCATGTCCCGAATGTCGATGCCGTCGATCGTGATGCGCCCTTCGCTCACGTCGTAAAAGCGGGGCAGGAGATTTACCACGGTCGTCTTGCCCGACCCGGTCGGCCCCAACAGGGCCACCATCTCCCCGGGCCTGGCCTCCAGGCTCACCCCCCACAGCACCGGGCTGATCGCATCGTACGCGAACGAGACCTCCTCGAAGCGCACATACCCCTCCGCTTCCCGCACCTCGATGGCCCCGGGCTTCTCCTTCACCGCCGACTCCGCGTCCAGGATCTCGTAGATGCGCTCGCCCGAGGACTGCGCCCGCGCGAACAGAATGACGATCCAGCCCAGGCTGCGCACCGGAAATTGCAGCATGGTCAGATACATCATGAAGGCAGTGAGCTCCCCCTCTGTCAGCGCGCCTGCGATGATCTCTCGCGCCCCCACCCAACCCGTCGCCACCATGGAGAGCATCCACAGGCCCATCAGCATCGGCGTGTTGAACGCCTGGATGCGGGTGCTGGCGTAGGCATTCTGGAACAGCTCCCCCGCCTCCCGCGCGAACTTCCTGCCCTCATAGTCCTCCCGGCAGAAGGCCTTCACCACCCGCATCCCCGACAGGTTCTCCTGGAGCACCGTCCCCAGGCGGCCGAGCTGGTCCTGCACCCGCAGCCAGATGGGATGCAGCTGCGTGGTCATCTGCACCGAGCGGATCGCCACCAGCGGCAGGAAGAACCAGGCCACCAGCGCCAGCTTCCAGTTGGTGATGGCCATCAGCGTCAGCGCCACCACCACCAGAATGACCACATAGAGCAACCGCAGCACACCGAAGCTGATGTACAGGCGCACCCCCTCCACGTCCTGCGTAGCCCGGGACATGATCTGGCCCGTCTGAGCCTTGTCGTGATAGGCGAAGCTGAGTCGCTGGATGCGGTCGTAGATGGCGTTACGGATATCGTAGGCCACCCGCTGCGAGACCCACTCGGCCTGATAGGTCTGCCCGAAGTGGAAGACCCCCCGCGCCGCCGCCGCCCCCAGGATCGCCAGCGAGGCCACCACCAGCGTCCTGGTGCTCCCCACCGCCACCCCTCCCTCGAGCTGGAGCCCGCTGTCGATAGCAAACTGCACCAGCCGGGGCGTGACCAGCACGAAGCCGCTCGCTCCGGCCACGCACAGCCAGGCCAGCACAACACGCCACTTGTAGGACCAGGCGAACGACAGAAGACGCAGGAGGACCGGCACGGTCCTAACCCTCCAGACGACGCATTCTATCTTATCTTTACGCTAACGTCAACCTTCCTCAGGCTGGCTGCTAGATACAGCACCTGCCCTTGCATCAGGCTCATGCTACAATAGCTTGCCTCTACAATCATTCCTTACCGGAGGCTCCATGCGCTCGACGGCGGTACGCTACCTGCTCCGACCCATGCTCCCCGGAGACATCCCCCAGGTGATGGAGATCGAGCGCCAGTCCTTCCCTACCATCTGGCCCCAGACCGCCTACAAGCGGGAGCTCCGCAATCGACTGGCTCGCTACCTCGTGGCGACAGAGCCGCCCCAGGATGAGGCCCCTGAACCGGCCCAGAGTCCGGAGCCCCCGGAGCCTCCCCGCCAGGGCTTCTGGCCGGGCGTGCGCAGGCTGCTGGGGGCCGAGCCGGAGCCAGCGCCCACCAGCGAGCTCATCGTGGGCTCCCTGGGGTTATGGCTCATGGTGGGGCAGGGGCACATCGTCACCATCGCCGTGCGCGAGTCCCAGCGCCGCCGCGGCATCGGCGAGTGGATGCTCATCGCCGCCCTGAATCTAGCCATCCAGGAGGAGCAGGAAACGGTCACCCTCGAGTATCGCCGCTCCAACCTGGCCGCCCGGGCCCTCTATGCCAAGTACGGATTCACCGAGGTCGGCGTCCGCCGCCGCTACTACAGCGATAACCACGAGGACGCCGTCATCATGACCACGCCCCCCATCCTTACCCCCCAGTACCAGGACCTGCTCCGCGACCTCAGCGAGGCCCATCGCCGCCGCTGGAGCCACCTGTACGGGACTGACTCACAGATGATGAGGCGGCTTCCCCGCCCTGCAGACTAGAGGGCCTGTTGATAAACTCTTCTGCCCTGTCACCCTGAGCGAAGCGAAGGGTCTCCATGAAGCAGATTCTTCGCTGCGCTCAGAATGACGAGGTCGGCGCAAGGGTGTTTCTCAACAGGCTCTGAAGTCCGCAGCACCCTCTCTCGTATTCAGAAGCCGCGGGTTTCAACCCGCGGGCTCGCTGACAGCATCTCCGCGCTAACAATGAGTCAGTTCCACCTGTACGACTAGCCGACCTGGACTCTATGGACTCTAAGGGAAGAGCGGCTCAGCGGGCGCCCCCGGCGTCGCCGGACCCGCGCTGCACCCACTCCTCTCGCTCCCGGACGTCCCGGTCGAGGAGGAGCCGGTTCAGGAGCACCTCCCGCCATCCCATGTCCGGCGGCGGAGCGGGATGGTTGGTGAGGAGCCGCTTGGCCATGACTATGCCGGCCAGCCCCAGACAGCCCAGCACGATGGCCTTCGACTGCCCCGCCAGCAGGGCGCTCAGGGGTGCCAGCACCACCCCCAGCCCTACCGCGGCAGGGATGGCTCGCACTCCTACCCCTATGAGGGACACCGCAATGAACACCCCCAGCGCCGGCCACGACAGCACCAGCATGAAGCCGATGGAGTGCCCGATCCCCCGCCCTCCGCTCAGCGCCAGGAACACCGACCAGTTGTGCCCCGCCACCGCCGCCAGCCCCGCCAGCACCTGCACCGTCAGACCCTGGTCGGCCAGCTTGGCGATGAGGATTCCTGCCATCCCCTGCCCGATCTCCGCCAGCCCTACCGGCACCACCGCCCGGCGGGACACGCTCTGCCACACGTTGGAGGCCCCCACGTTGGCGCTTCCGTACTCCCGCAGGTCCACCCCGCGCAGGAGCCGTCCGGTCAGGTAAGCCACAGGGAACGCGCCGACAAGGTAACTGCCGGCGATGATGAGGACGGGCGCGATCATGCCTGCTGAGAAGACGCCTCCCCCTCGATGCTCCGCGAGCGCGCTGCCACGCAGATGAGCTCGGCCGCGGCCTCCTGAGAGAGACGCCCCGTGCCGATGACCAGGTCGTAGAGGCAGGGGTCATCGGCGTCCGCCTTGAAGTACCTGCGATGAAAGGCCGCCCGGTTCTTGTCGCTCTCCTGCACCCGCCGACTGCCCTCCTCCGGCGAAAGACCCTCCCGCCGGGCAACGGCCTCCACACGGAAGGCCGTTGGAGCGGTGCAGCAGACATGCAGGCTCTGCGGCCGATCCCTGAAGATCACCTGGCTGCCCCTGCCCACGATGAGGACGTTGCCCCGCTCGGCCAGGTGGCGGATGATCGTGGTGAGAGTCTCGATGTACAGGGTGTCGCTGAGATCCTGCTGGGGCACCTCGTGAGGGAGGGCGGCCGCCTCGCCATAGCTGCGGCTGAGCAACAGTTCCAGGCCGCCCGCACCCATGGTCGGGTCCGCAGCACTGGCGGCGGCCGAGCGCTCCAGGACTCTGCGGAGCATGGCCGCCAGCCGATCGCCCAGGCTCATGCCCCGCTCGTCGAAGCTCTCCACGGCCTCTACGCTCACCCCCAGCGCGCGCGCCGCCTCCACCAGGATCTCCTGGTCCACGTAGTCGATCCCCAGCCTGGCCGCTGCCAGGCGGGCGATGTCGCGCGCACCGCTGCCCAGGGTGCCGGAGATGGTCACGACCGGCATACGCACCTCCCCCGGGGGCCGTTGCCGGCCCCGCCAGCGATCCCCGCTCTTGCCTCTATATTCTATTCTATTTCCGCCACGAGCGGGCTGACCGCCCGCTCGCCTCTCCCGCTAGCGCCTGAGCCCGCGGACGAAGTCCTCCACCGCGATGGCGGGCAGCGTCATGATCTGGATGGTGCCCCGCGAGCCCAGCTCCACGGAGATGCGCGCCACCGTCTCGTTGTCCGACGCCTCCACCACGTTGACGAAGTCATAGGGGCCCAGCACCACGTACTGTGCTATCACCTTCGCCCCCATCGCCTCGATCTCTCTGTTCACCTCTTGGATGCGCTCGGGACGATCCTTCACCGTCCTGCGGCCCTCGTCCGTGAGGGTGCTGATAAGAATGTACGTCGCCATGATTTCGCCTCCTGCGTACTACATCGCCCTTGAAAAAGCCATTGTAGCACCCGAGTCAAGCCCCCGGCGCCAGCAAATTACCACCGGATAGGCCCGGGGGCAATGCGCGGGCGCTCAACCGTTCAGCTCGTCGCGGTCGGCACCGCGGCCGTCCAGGACCAGGGGTGCCGGGACCGTGGCCCCGCAGATGCAGGGGAAAGCACCGATCTGCACCCACACGGGAAAGTTGCCCTCGTAGGTGCGGCCACAGCGGGCGCAGGTGGTCCGGAAGAGCTTCACATGGGGTGGATTAGGCTTCTTCGGGCGGCCCTTCCGCTTCATCCTCCCGCCCTCTGGCCAGGTACACGTACAAACGCTCCCCGCGCTCCGCCACCAGGAGCCGCTTACCCTGCTCCATCAGCTCGCGGGCGTCCTGAGGCATCACCGCCGAGTGGCCCCTGACGGGATAGCTGCGCTCGTAGGCATATTCCGTCTCGCCCAGCCGGAGCCTCGCCTGCACCGAGTCGATCCCCTCCAGATGGACGTATGGCACCCCCAGGCTGTCCAGCCACAGCGTGCCCACGCCCCCGGTCCAGCGCCCGCACCCTCTCGATGTTCTCCCTCTCGTTCTCATCCACCTGCGCCGAGAACCAGGCCTCCAGGATCTCCCGCGCCACCGCCTCGGAGGTGCCCCGCAGGCTCAGGCACAGGACGTTAGCGTCGTTCCAGGCGCGCGCCCCCCGAGCGCTCTCCGCGACGCCGCAACTCCTCCACCACCGCCTCGGTGAGGTGAGTGCGCTCGTCGCTCGCCACGCTCATCTTCATCAGGCCTCACCCCAGGCCCGCCCGAAATCCCTATAGGCCGTCGCTCCGCCCCTCACCGCGCCTCCGGCGCCCCCTCCGGC
>JBAUEL010000102.1:0-1718 GCA_049678585.1 Dehalococcoidia bacterium | reverse complement strand
CTACAGACCCAACTTCTCTGCCAATCCTATGCGCTGGACCTTCCCCGTCGGACCTTTGGGTATCTCATCCAGAAATTCGATCTTTCGCGGCACCTTATACGGCGCAAGCCGACCGGCAACAAATTTACGCAACTCAGACACAGTGACTTCAGCCCCTTCATGCAGAACCACTGCCGCAGCTACATCCTCCCCCAGTGTTGAGTGTTCGATCGCAAAGGTAACTACCTGTGCAACGCCAGAGTGTTCCAAGAGGACCTCATCCACCTCGCGCGGCGAGATCTTCTCACCCCCACGGTTGATGATCTCCTTGATCCGTCCTGTGAGGAAGAGATAATCCTCCTCGTCGATATACCCTTCATCACCAGTATGGAACCAGCCATCCGTGAACGCCTCGCGATTGGCGCTGGGATTGTTCTCATACCCCTGGAACACGTTCTCCCCACGGATCACGATCTCACCAATCTCTCCCCGAGGGAGCAATCCTCCTTCATCCGTGATCGCAATGTCGGTGCCCGTCGAGACACCTACGGAACCCGCCTTTCGATCTCGAGGGGGCAGCGGGTTGCACGCCATCTGGTGGGAGGCTTCAGTCATGCCGTAAGCCTCGAGGACCGGCGCATGGAATAATGCCTCCAAATCAAACATCAAGCTCGGCGGCAGGGATGCAGAGCAGGAACGGATAAATCGCAGTGGGTGCTGTTTGATAGTGTCCTCGTTGTTCGCTGCACGCGACATGATGAGTTGGTGCATCGTCGGCACCGCCGTGTACCACGTTGGGGAGCTCGCCTCGATCCATCCGAAGAACTTCAACGCATCGAAACCGGGCGTGCAAACAACGCTTGCGCCGGTGACGATGGACGAGAGCAGGGCTCCAATCAGCCCATGAATGTGGAACAAGGGCATGACGTTGAGGCAACGATCGACCTCGGATAAAGCGAGCGAAACGCTTACATTACGCGCAGATGTACAGATATTTGCGTGTGCGAGAGGGACGATTTTCGGTCGTGAAGTCGTACCTGAAGTGTGTAGCACGAGAGCAATGTCGGCTGCTTGAGCATGCTCAAGCGGAGAACCTGTCGTTGAGCCCTTTGGTGGAACATCACCCAATAGGCTGAAGACACCGGCCGCAGATCCTGGAGGAATAGAGAGCTGGATGACCGGTATTCCCTTGGTTCGGGCAACGGATAACGCTGGCGATTCGTTTCCCTGAGGAAGGATCAAAGCCTTCGCATTCAAATCCGACAGGTAAAAGTCAAATTCCCGAGCCCGATAGGAAGGATTGAGGGGTGCGCTCGCTGCGTAAGTAGATGTGGCTAAGAAAGCCGTCGCCATTTCCGGGCCGTTCGGTAACACGATCGCAACACGATCGTTGCGTTGGAGTCCCATCGAACGCAGGTTGGTGCCGACCTCCCGTACGTGCTTATACAACGCTCCATATGATAAACCTGGGCGGTCAGTTGATTGGATGGCGATGGCGTCAGGGTTGCTTTCAGCCTTACTTCGAAGGATCTGGAAGATGTTCATGTGCCTCATCATGTCCGTTGTAGTTGTAGATCACCTAGGTTAGTTTGGGTCAATCTTTAAAAGCGGATTATTGTAGCATGGCTGCCTTGTCTCAGGAATCACTTATCCATTGCATCCTTTCCCGATACGAAATGAACGGGAGTATCATTCCTGGGTTTTCACGAGTGCCACCCGTGCGAGGATCGTCTGTAGTC